>CAMDDX010000051.1 GCA_945893075.1 Planctomyces sp. SH-PL62
CACCACCTCGATCCATTCGCCTATCTCCGCGACGTGCTTCGCCGTCTTCCCACCACCGAGCCTGCCAACCTAACCAACCTGCTTCCCAATCGCTGGCGGCCTGAGTGACGCATCGGACCAATGTGATCCGCCGGACGCTTACGGAGAACGGCAAGTCGTCCGCTTGAAGCAACGCATGACGGACACGCTCAAATGCTCTTTCAGATTCCCCACTCGATGAGCGAAAAGACATGAGACCTTCCTTGGTCCAGCTTGCACGCTCACGCCCAAGAAAGGTCTCACCCTGAGCGGAACATAGGCCACGAAGTTCTCACCAACAAGACCAGTTGGTCGCGCCGCTCTCGGACAACACCGACGATGACTCGCATTCATCACGCCTCTCACGCGTGCGTCCTACCGTTGCGCGCCGACGTTGCGATCCGCGAGTGCGGCAGTGCCATTCGGACCTGTCCCCTTTTCTGGCCCCCTTTTCTGCCGGACCTGCCCCTTTTCCTCTCGTCAAGTTGATGGAATGTACGGCTGTGGCGTGTAGCTCGGCGGATTCGTAGAAATTGATGTTCCAGGCTGACCGATCTGGTTCTGCACATTGTTGATTCCGTGATTGTTAATTGCCCCGACTATTCCATTGTTGTTGAACACGTTTACCTCGTAGCCCTGAGCGCCGCCAATCGTGTCGCCGAGATTGGGCTTCGGTAATGTATGCACGTCGCCTGAGAGTGGATGCATCACAGAGTTGAGTCCGCCACTGGCCGTTCCCCCCGAAATCAAATCGCCATCAATGGCGTAGTGATCGTAGAGGTCACCGTTTAACGGAACTCCATTGGCAACAATGTTCCCCATTGTTCCGGCTCCCAATGCCGCCGAATTGAAGGTGATCGCAGAAAGACCGGTCATTCCCGCGGCATAGTTCGCCAAGCCACCTCCCAAGGAATGCCCCACGAGGATCAATCCCGGATACTTCGCCATTCCGGCGGCGGCATCACTCACAGCCAAATCGTACTGTTCGGGCACAAAGCCCAGGCTTTGTGCGAAATTGGCTCCCCAATCCTTGAAGAACTCGATTGGCGAATCGAGAAACGTGTCGAACGACTCTGTCGCTCGATAGACGAGAAACTGTTGGCCGTCCATTTCAAATGTCGCCGAGAGATAGCCACTGGAATCACGATGGACGTCCAGGACGGAGGCGGTGACCGTGTTCTCGCCGACCTGGAATGTCACCTTGTCTCCTCGTTTGAGAGGGCCGTCATTTTCCTTCGTCAATTCCTGCAGATGAGCCAATGCTTTGACTTGATCGTCAGTGAGGTCTGCCTTCTTCGCGGCAGCCTCTGCCTGGTTGTTCGCTTGCTCTTCAGTCAAGCCGAGTTTGATGGCGGCGTCATATTCGCGTTGTGCGAGTCCAGCTTTCTTCGCAGCCGTTTCAGCGCTCTGCCCTTTTTCAAGGGCTGACTTCGCAATGCTGACGGCAATGAGACAAGGATTCGCACCGCCCACGAGCACGTTGGAAGCCGCCGCGATTTTGCTGGGAACCATTGTTTTCGAGGTCTGTCGAGCAAACCAGTTCGCGCCTTGATGCAACACGACGGAGATACTGCCTTCGAGAATCACTTTCGAGGCCGGCATCATCTTGTCCGCACTGATCGCCGAGGCCGCCGCAAGGCCGTTCACGGCGACTCTCGGAGTGCTGAGGACCGAAATGGTGTTTCCCATGTCATCCGCATCCGCCTGCTTAGCTGCCGGCAAGTCCGCCTTCGAGGTCACACCGCCAAAGAACTCTTGCAACCTCTTCATCAGTCCCGCGGGAGGCGCGGCCCCTGGAAGTACTTGAGACGCGATCTGTGACATGACTTCGCCTTGAATTTGCGAAACGGCTTTCTCGGCCGCCCATTTGGCAGCATGTTCCGCCGTGCCCGACTCGTCATCCACCGTCCAATTGTCGAACAACTTTTGAACCTGTCCGCCGAGTGCTTGTGCCGCAGCCATGAGGCCCAATTGGGGAACGTTGAGAAGGTTTTGCGCCACCGTGCTACCAAACGCATTTCCCGCTGCCAAGCTGGCCAGTGAATTACCCAAGACCTGCTGTTCCAAGGCACCCAGTGGAACCGTTGGCGGTGATTGTGAACTCGCGGGAGTCTCCGCTTCATGTGTCCCCGTCTGATTCTCCGATGGATTCATGCCGTTAGAACTATCGACTTGACCGAGACCGTTCCAACCACTGCCTGTTGATTCTCCAGTTTTTTGGGATGTCCCTTTTCCGCCCACAAGCAACCCGATTGCTGCCGCAGAAAGTCGGTTGACGTCGGAGAGTGCAGGACCGAGCCCAGCGGAGCTAATGGAACTTGGTAAGTTTTCGATCGGCAGAAATCCGGCGTTGCCCTCGGATACCTGTTCCGAGTTCAAAAGCGTACTTGCGCGGTACGGCTGAGAAGTCATGCCCGTTGAGGTGCAAACGAGTTGAAAGTGCTGCCCCTGGTCATCAACGAATACGGGGGAGACAGGCAATTGAGGGGCAGGCAGAGATCGCAGGTCAACGGTTTCACCCCGAAGGAATTTATTGATCGTGATCGCGTGGTCCTCAACGCGACCGCGGTCTTGCTGAGGGGACGAGACGGCAAATCCAACCAGTCGCAGATTCGACGCATCAATTGAATTCGAAGAGGCTGCCAACATCACAAATCTCCAAGAGATGAAGTCACCCATTTTCCAACGAATCGCCGTCGCTGGTGGAAGCTAATTCAGTTTGACCATGCTGCCTTGCACAAGGCATTCGCCGCTGGCAACCAACTCAGCCTTTCCGCCACCAAAGTGGCCAAGCATTGATCCTTCGACTCGCGTCAACATTCCGTTCGACAGGTTGATGGCACCAGTGTTCGTCAGCAACATTGCGCCCGCAATATTGGTGATCGGTGCTGCAACATTAACATTGATGGCTCCGGCCATCGTGACCAGTGTGCCAGTAATTGTGATGATGCCGGCTTGATTCATATGAATTCTCGCCGCGCCGCACTGAAGCGTGATTGACGTACCGGCGGTAATTGTGATGCTCTGCCCGGCCGAGATGTTTTGATTGGCTCCGACGGTGACGGCTTGGTTCGCGCCGATTTGGACGGTCTCGTTGGCACCGACTTCGCGGGAGCGGTTGGAACCGACTTTCTCAGTCTGATTGACGCCGACGGCTTGGGTTTGGTTGTTCTTGACGACCGTGTCCATGTTGTACTGGCCGTGCATCCGAATCTGTTCTTTGCCGACGGTGTCGTCGAAGACGATCTCGTTGTAGCCCTGGCCTTTGTGCGTGCGAGATTTGATGCCGCTGAGAGTCTTGCTTTCGGGGAGCGGGAACGGCGGCATTTGCTCGTAGTTGTAGACGCTGCCGACGATGATCGGGCGGTCGGGGTCGCCTTCCTCGAAGGCGACGATGACTTCCTGGCCGATGCGCGGGATGTGGATCATGCCCCATTGTTTGCCGGCCCAAGGGGTGGAGACGCGGACCCAGCAAGAACTGCCCAGGTCGTTCTTGCCTTCGCGGTCCCAGTGGAATTGGACTTTGACTCGGCTGTATTGATCGGGCCAGATTTCTTCGCCGGGCGGGCCGACGACGACGGCGGTTTGGGTGCCGTTGATCGTCGGCTTCTCGGTGAGTTGCTGCGGGCGATACGGCAGATCGAACGGGATGCAGGTGAATTTGTTCGAGTACTTGAAGCTGCCGGTCCTCTCGCTGCGGTAGTCATCCAACAGGGCCGAGTGCGTGACGGTGGTGAGCACATACGCTCCATCGGCATCGAAGTGACGTTCGAGCGTGAAGCGATGTCCGCTGACGAGTTGGCGGCAGTTGCTCTCGCCCTGCACGACGAGACCGGGGACCGCCTCTTGCTCCATGCGGATGCGAGCGGTGCGTTGATTGTCCTGGAAGATTTTCTGCAAGTCATCGGGACGCTTGCCGCCGCCTGGATTCACGCCGTCGAAGCGCTGCGTGTACTCGCCGGGATAGTTGTAAAGCTCCAGATTGTTGTTGGCCGGCAGCTTCATCGGGTGCATCGTCTTGCCGACCTTCACCGAGTCCTGAATGGCTCGACCGGCTTCGAGGTGTCGGTGGGGCAATTCGAAGCTGTGATCCCACAACGTCACTTTGCCGGAGCGCAGCTCTTGGACTTTCTCCCAGCCGAAGACACGGTCTTCCGGCCGATTTCCGCCGTCATCCGTCTCGTAGATCAGCTTGCTGGCAACGGGCAGATCGGTGTGGCTTTGCGGCGTGTTCGCGAGAACCAGTTTGTGGCCGTCGGCGGTGTGCCGGAAGAAGTAGTAGATGCCCTCTTCTTCCATCAGGCGGCTGGCGAAATCGAAATCGCTTTCGTTGTATTGCACGCAATAGTCGCGTTTCTCGAACGTCCCTTGAATCTCGAACGCCACGTCGAGTCCGGTCAGCACTTTCTTGAGAATGTCCGGGACCGAAATCTGCTGGAAGATGCGGCTCTGCACGTTGTGAGTCAGCAGCCACAGTTTCGGAACGACCTCCATGCGGTAGGTCGTGAAGGTCGCGTCTCGTCCAGCTTGAGTGACTCGGCTGCAAATACCGCTGACGTATCTCGGCGTGCCGTCGGCTGTGTTCAGGCGGATCGAGATGCCGCGTCCCAAAAGTTGCTCGAACGGGATCGGCGTGCCATTCACCGCCAACAGGTCGAGCCGAAAATGAAACAACCGCGAGAGTTCTTCGTCACCCGACAACCCAATCAACAAGAGCTGATCCTTACCCAGCGGAGTCATCACCGCCATCGGACGATCATCTTGAGTGTAGGCGTGTTGCGGGCCGGCTCCGCTGATCGGGCTGCTGACGCTCCTCGGCACGGACAGTGTCCGTTTCGTGAATTCCGAGGCCGTGGTTGACGCGAAAGCCGTCGCTTTCGCGGCTGTGCTTTTCGCGACCGTGCTTTTCGTGGCTGTGCCTTTCGCAGCCGTGTCTTCCGCAGCCGTGCTTTTCACGACCGTGTCTTCCGCGATTCGTGAAGCACTCCTCAAGAACGATTTCGAGGGATCAGGCGGTCGCTGAGTGTGCTGCACCTTGTCGCTGACCGGCTTGAGGAAATCTTCCAGCACTCTGCTGGGGTTCGCCGACCGGTCGCCGCTCTTCGGAATGCCGTTCCGCGAGGGGCTGTCACGGTCCAAGAGAGCGGCGGCCTGGGTGGCTAGATCGCCGGTCTTCACCAGATTGGAATGAGGTCCGAACGAAGAGAGATTTGGACGTGGGGAAGTCGCGGTTGTCATTGGTTGGCCCTTACCAGATGCTGTTCCTGAATTGCCTCAGGTGACGGTTATCGTGGCCCATCGACGGTTGTTGCGTGAATTCCCCTCGTTTTTTCGGAGCATTGCGCGAGTGCCGGATGAGTCTCCTTGTCGCGGCATCGCCGCGACCAAACTAACCCGAAGCGTCAGCGAGTGCGAAGGTTTCACGACACTCGGAATTCACAGTCTCTTGGAACGCTCGCCCTCGCTGACGCTTCGGTTATTGCTGTGGACTCGCCGAGCTACACAATCTCGTAGGCGAACTGGCCGTCTCCGTTGACTGACACGCGGACGCGGCTGATGGCTTGGCCTGCGGCCATGCGGGACAGGAACTCGCGGGAGATCTCCGGCAGCAGCGTTCCGGTGAGGATGTGATCCACGTTGCGAGCGCCGCTTTCGACTTCGCGGCAACGATTGCGGATCGCGTCCACCACGCCGTCATCGACGACGAACTCGGCGCGGTGATTTTCCTTCAAGCGTTTGCCGATACGGCTAAGTTGCAGGCGGATGATCGACTTCATCACGTCATCACCGAGCGGGTAGTACGGCACGATCGTCATGCGGCCGAGGAACGCCGGCTTGAAAACTTTCAACAGATCGGGGCGGATCGCTTCCGCCAACGCGGCGGAAGTCGGAGCCGTTTCGGGATCGGCGCACAGCTTCATGAACGTGTCGGTGCCGACGTTTGAGGTCAGCAGGATGACGGTGTTCTTGAAGTCCACTTCGCGGCCTTCGGAGTCTTCGAGCAATCCCTTGTCGAAGACGGAATAGAACAACTCCATCACGTCCTGATGCGCCTTCTCGATCTCGTCGAGCAGCACGACCGAGTACGGCCGGCGACGCACGGCTTCGGTCAGCACGCCCCCTTCGCCATAACCGACGTAGCCGGGCGGCGAGCCTTTCAAGCCGGAGACGGTGTGCGCTTCTTGGTACTCGGACATGTTGATCGTGACCATATTTCGCTCGCCGCCGTACAGGATGTCGGCGAGCGTGAGCGCACTTTCCGTTTTTCCAACGCCGCTGGGGCCGACGAGCATAAACACGCCGACCGGCCGACGCGGATCGACCAGTCCGGCGCGAGCCGTGCGAATCCGCTGAGCAATCGCATCGAGCGCGTGCGCTTGGCCGACGATCCGCTCTTCCATGTGCTCTTTCAGCGTGAGCACCGTTTTGATTTCGTCGGTCAACATTTTTCCGACTGGGATACCAGTCCAGGCCGAGACGACTGCGGCAATCGTTTGGCCATCGACGCAGGCCTGCATCAACGGCGATTCGCCTTGTATTTCTCGAAGCTCGGCGTTGAGCCGATCCAGTTCTTGCCGAAGTTGCACAATTTCCGTCTCGGAGAGCGTCGGGGGCGCGGCCGGTTGAGCGTTCGTCGTTGCACTTTCAGGCGGTGCTCCGGCGGCCTTCGCGGGTGCTGAAACAATCGGTTTCGCAACGGGAGCGACGGACGATTCCAGCTTCGCACGCACCTCGCGGATCTTCTTGACCAACTCGGCTTCCTGTTTCCAGCGAGCTTCGGTTGCGACGAGTTTCGTTTCGGCGACGGCTTTGCGGTCCTTCAGTTCGCCGAGTTGTTCTCCGTGCGCCGCACCGGCGACGGCCTCGCGTTCCAGAATGTTGATCTGCACCGTGACCGCGTCGATCTCGCGCCGCAGGTCTTCGATCTCGCCCGGCGTCGCACAGTGGCCAATGGCCACGCGAGCACACGCAGTGTCGAGCAGACTGACCGACTTATCCGGCAACTGTCGTCCGGCGATGTAGCGGCTCGACAAGCGGACGGCGTCGGTGATCGCTTCGTCGAGCACGCGCAAGTTGTGATGTTTTTCGAGCGTGGCGGCGAACCCGCGCATCATGATTGCCGCTTTTTCCTCGTCGGGTTCTTCGACCTTCACGACTTGGAATCGTCGAGCCAGCGCGGCGTCCTTCTCGAAATACTTTTTGTATTCCGACCAGGTCGTCGCGGCGATCGTGCGCAGTTCGCCGCGAGCCAGCGCCGGCTTGAGCAAGTTGGCCGCGTCGTTTTGTCCCGCCTGCCCGCCCGCGCCGATCATCGTGTGGCATTCGTCGATGAACAGGATGATCGGTTGCGGCGAGGCTTTGACCTCGGTGATGACCGCCTTCAGGCGATTCTCGAATTCCCCTTTCACGCCCGCTCCGGCTTGCAGCAGTCCGAGGTCGAGCGCGCGGAGCGACACGTTTTGCAGCGGCGGCGGCACATCACCGGAAGCGATGCGGATCGCGAAGCCTTCGACGACCGCTGTTTTGCCGACGCCCGCCTCGCCCGTCAGGATCGGGTTGTTCTGCCGGCGTCGCGTGAGGATGTCCACGACTTGCCGAATCTCGAAATCACGGCCGAGCACCGGATCGATCTGATTCGCTCGCGCACGAGCGGTCAGGTCGATCGTGAATTGATCCAGCGACGGTGTCTTGCCACCCGGAATTCCGCCCGTCCCGACCGGACCAGCCTCGCCGCTGCTGGCCAAGGTTGCTGTCGAGTCTTCGCACGAACCGGCCGAGATCTCTCGGAACTCGCGCTTGATCGCCTCGGCACTGATCTTTGCCAACTCCGGTGCGATGTCGCGCACCAGCCGAGCCAAGTCATCCTGCACCAGCAGCGCGACCAGCAAGTGTCCCGACCGAATTGCCGGCACACCGTATTCAATGGAGGCCAAGACCCAAGCGTGCTTCACCAAATCGACGATCATTGGCGACAAACTTGGCGGCCGGCTGTTGCCGGTCTTCAGCCGATCAATCGCCTTGGTCAATTCGCGATTCAGCCGCGACGGATCGACCTCGTAGTACCGCAGCAGCTTCGACAGGTCCGTGTCGGAGGCTTCCAGCAACTTCATCAACCAGTGCTCGACCTCGACGTTGTAGTTGGTCCGCGACAAACACAACCCGGCCGCGCCTTCGAGCGCCCGCCGAGTTGTGTCGTTCAACTTGCCGATTAGAGACTTCAGATTGATGTCCATCAAAGTTGCCTTTCACGAGATGTTTCACGAGGTGATCGACACGCTTAAAGCGATCGATTGGGGCATTGAATCGAAGTGGAGCCCAAAAGTTCAAGAGTGGCAAGAAACAAGATGCGTTGTGGCCGGTCTCCTGACCGAGCCACGGTGCGTTGACCGGAGGTCTCCTTGTTCGAGCGGCAGAAAGAATTCAACTTCAACGCGTCTTGGCCGTTCGGGGCAGGGCTTCGTTCGGACGCGGTGGCTCGGTCAGGAGACCGGCTACAACAGTTGCTCCCTTCCCCTCGCAACAAGCCTTGGATCAACGTCCGAGAATGACATTTGTTCTATGTAGAATGCTGCCGCCAAACTCGACTTGGGGATTCTGTAGAGTCTGATTTAATTCGTCTGAGACAAGGGTCCGCGAAGTCGCAGTGACATCCGTAGCAACGGGGACGGCTCTGAAGGCGAAGTTGTTCAAGATTTGTCCGGTGCTCGCCTCTTGGACTGTCACGGAGCCGTGAGCATCCAAGCTGATGACTTGATCGCCAATCTTGTTGAAAGCGACTCGCCTGATGACTTCCGAAGAACGTGGCGTTGAGCGGAGTTCAGCTCCAGATTCGGAATCCCAAATTCTGACCGTCTTGTCTTCACTGCCACTGACGATCTTGTCTCCTTTGGTATCAAACGCAACGCTCGTCACTCGGCCGGTGTGTCCGCGGAGAGTCGAAAGTAGCTTCCCTGTTTCAGTGTCCCAAACCTGGACGGAGTGGAAATTGCTGCCACTCACGATTCTCGTTCTGTCGGAGCTAAACGCGACGCTGGTCACTTCCACCAACGATACTTTCAGTGGGACACCCTCTGGTCGCGGTGCCTGCAATGACTCTAAGAACTCTCGCTCCGCTGAATTCATCTCCTCTGCTGAATTCATCGTCCGAATCAGTTGGCCATCCGCGGCGTCCCAAATCTTCAGAGCTCCGTCGTCAGCACCAGTCACGAGGAGCTTTCCATCGCGGGAAAACACGGCGTCTCGCACGGTCCCTTCATGGCCTTCCAGCGTCAAAGCGACTTTCCCCTCGGACGCATCCCAGAGCCGCACTTTGTTGTCCACTCCGCCGATCAGAATGTGTTTGCCGCTGGGACTAATCACGGCCAGCGGCATGGCGTCTCGAAGGTACAGAGCCATGATGCTGGCGGAGGTGATGCGTTCTTGATGGTCCAAATGCTTTCCTGCCAATTCCAGATATTGGTTGGCTTCCAACGCACGATGAGAAGCTTGCACCGCGAAATAGCTGGAGACGCCGACGCCCGCGATCAGGATGGCCACAACGGACGCGGTCAGAGCGGAGACCACGGGATTCCGCCGACACCAACGCCAGCCACGAGCCAGTCGGCCAATGGGTCGCGCGTGAATGGAGTGGCCGGTGAACCAGAGGCGAAGGTCTTCCGCCAACGACTGAGCCGACTCGTAGCGACGTGCCGGGTCTTTTTCCAAACATTTCAAGCAGATGGTTTCGAGATCGCGTGGGATGCGGGCATCGAGCGAACGCGGACGTGGCGGTTCCTCGTTGAGGATTTGCAGGAGCAGCATTTGTTGCTTGCCACGAAACGGGAGCTCGTTCGTGAGCAGCCAGAACAGGATCACGCCCAGCGAATAGACGTCGCTACGGCCGTCGGCTTGGTGAGCATCTCCGCGAGCTTGTTCCGGAGACATGTACGCGGGAGTGCCGAGAATCTGGCCCTCGACCGTCATCGTGATCTCACCCGCTTCGCGCTTGGCCAAGCCGAAGTCAGCCACGTGCGGCTCACCAGAGGTATCCACCAAAATGTTTTGCGGCTTGAGGTCGCGATGCACGACTCCGGCTTGATGTGCGTGATGCAGGGCTTCGGCGATTTTCGCGCACAACTCGATCGATTCGCGCACGCTCAGCCGATGAGCTTTGACCCATTGGTCCAAACTGGCCCCTTCGATGAACTCGCTGGCGATGTAGATG
Organism: Planctomyces sp. SH-PL62; assembly: GCA_945893075.1. Classification (GTDB taxonomy): domain Bacteria; phylum Planctomycetota; class Planctomycetia; order Planctomycetales; family Planctomycetaceae; genus SXKJ01. The sequence goes on from CAMDDX010000051.1 coordinate 10,223, forward strand.
CGGCCGTCTTCGCGCCCGACCTCGTGGACTGAGACGATGTTCGGATGCCGTACCTGCGCGGCGGCTCGCGCTTCGCGTAAGAACTTCTCGGCATCGGCTTCGGTGAGATTTTCCTTCCGAGGAATCTTGACCGCAACGATTCGATCGAGTTCCGTATCACGCGCTTTCCAGACGGCTCCGAAGGCTCCTTGGCCCAGGCAATGCTGCAATTGGAAATGCCCCAGCATCTTCCCGTAAGTGCCATCGTTCTGAGCGGTCTCAATGTCCTTCGCCAGATTGAAGCAACTCCCACACGACGAGCAGGTCATGTCTCCCGACGGATCGTCGTTGACCAACTCGATCGGCTGATGACAGTGCGGACAACGAATCTGCATGATGGCCTCATCAATGAATGCGATCCACGTTGACGTTTCGATGTTTGTCGTTGATCAACGCGACACGCGAGGAGTCCGCGTCGCTTATACCGCACGCGGCGTTGTGTGAAATGTTTAACCGCTACGCCATCGGCGTGCGCGAGAGTTGCTTGGCCCTCGGAGACGGCATTGGTGATGTGATGGCGGCAATAGCTGACGATGTTGTCCAAGCGTTTGCGGATCATCTGCGCGACTTCTTTGATCGGTTCCAGGCGGCTGCGGATGGCCCACGAGTACCAGCCCTGGAAGAACTCGCGAGCGGCGGCGGGAGTCGCGTGATGCCACAGATCGCGGAGGTGTTCTTTGAGAACCCACGCGCGGCCAGTCTTCAAGAGGTGGACGGGCAGCGATTGCAGTTGCTGGCGGCGTGAGTCGGACAAGTTCTCTTGGTTCGTGAGCCAGACGTACTTGGTCCCCGTGAGTTGCTTGTTTCCTGCTTGAAGGAGCTGTCGGTGCTCGGCCTTGCGAACGTCATCGACGGCTTCGGTCGCGTGCTGCATGATGTGGAAGCGATCGAAGACAATCTTGTCGGCGGCCAGCGGCAAGGCCTCCAGCGTGGCGTTGACGTACGGCTGCCACATGTCCATCGACACGACCTCGATGGCGGCGAGTTGCTCCGGCGTCAAAGAGTCGAAATACTCGCGGAAACTCGCGGTCGTACGGCCCTCCGAGACATACTCGACGGTGCCGCGATCAATGTCGCAGACGACCGTGACGTAGTCCTGTCCGCGACGAAACGCCTTCTCGTCCACGCCGATCCGTTCGACCGGAGTGGCTTCTTTGCGAGCCTGACCTCGCGCGACCGCGCGCTCCATAGATTGCGTGCGCTTGATCCCAACTGATCCGCAGAATCTCACAAGCCCCTTTGACGGTCTGGCAATGCTTCAAGATGTCGATGGCCAGTCGCTCGAACAGCAGCGTGAACCGCCCGCGCGGCTCGGCCCACGGGACCAACACTTGCACCACGCCATGCTCCGGACAATCCACACGCGACACTCGCGCCCGCAACTGTGTCACGAACTGACAGGTGTCGAGATGCCGCCACGTCCGCTCCTCGGTGTGATCGTGACAACCCAGTTCTCGATCGCACTGCGGACAGCGCCACTTGACCCGCGAGTCGTGCTCCACAAACACGTCCACACGCTGCTCCTCGACGTTCAATTCCACCCGACCCACCACCCACGGCGAAGCCAAGCCCAACACCTGCCGATAAAGCTCTTTGTCTTGCATCGATCCGCCCTCCGGGCGAACCTTCTATCCATTCAGACACCCACACTGAAGTCCGATGGACCCTAAACCTGCCAGGGGAAGCTCTCTGAGTCTGAGTTGTGAAAAAAGTTGTGGCGGTTTTGTGGCAGTCGAAGTCACCGAAAGAACCGAAAAATCAACTCGATGCTTATTGCAAGTAACTCACAAGGTGCTATTTTGACGGTCGTTGCTGCAAAGAGGATTTCCGAAACGCCGTCGATCAGAGAATCCCCCCCTCTCCGCATTCTGATTTTGACGCTTGCCGCAACCAGCATGGTTACTTGCTGGTTGCGGCATTTTTCTTGACTTGGCAGACCTCCTCTGGTGCATGGCTAGTGCATAGGAGGTTGATCATGGTTAAGCGGCGTCGGCGTCGCGGAGCATCTCGATTTCGTATCGGGAGAGTCTCCGTTTTTGAGCAACACGGTTCGTCGTGGATTTATTATTGCGAAGGGGACCGCAAGGTCCGGCGACGAGTTGGCGACAACCGTGCGCAACGACGAAGGCATTCCTCCGGGCAAGTATTGCAAGACGAAACGATGGACCGGCAAGCTCGTCGCGGCACTCCTCCGGAATGGCTTACTTTCGGGTTGTCGCATCTTTCGCGATCAGCTTCACGACTACAACCATGTATTGCGGCTCAAAGATCGAGCCAGTTGCACGTTCTTGCCTTCGTGCGCGGCGCGAGACGACTTCTGAGAACTTTTGAATTCTCTTGGCCAATACAACCGCGATGTCGCATTGATTTGGCAGAGCCAGAAGCGTCCTTCAGTTCATGACCGGTCTCGTCATGTGCAGCGAGTTGGAATCGAAGAATCTGATCTGCAACTGCTGCCGGAAAACCAAATGACGCCCTTCGCAAATTGCTCCCATTGGCCCCGTCGAATGTCGCCGTCTAAAAACCGTCTAAACACGTTGCTCAAGGTGAAGCGATCTCGCCAGTTCGGTTTGGCAGATCGAATCGAGTGATGGTCGACGATTGGATTTTTCCGTTCTGCCAGTACGCTGCGATGCTCAGAGGCCATGATGTCTGACAACGTATTCGCGCAATTCCTGATCGCTTTGCAGAACGGCGAGCGTGTCCTTGTTCCGAGCTTGGACGAGTTCGATCCGACCGAACTGGATGCGGCGGTGCATTCACTGACTGAGTTTGAGCGGAGCTATCGGTCGGCGTTGCCGGGAACTGCTCCCGCTTTGGCTGTCGAGGTGGCTGCCTGGGCAGCGAAGAAATTCTATCGGGCATGTCAGTGTCTTGTGTTTCGTGATGTCAGCCCTCAAGCCATCGAGGCGGAGTTGGATCCGATCTGTCTGCTCAACGCGGCTCCGGCGAGCTTGGCATATAGCGTGGATCTGACTTGGCGGTTCTTGCCCGATCTTTTGAAACTGACCGGCGGAATTGCGGCGGACGATCCGCTTGTGACCTGGCTGCGCCGCTGGGCGGTCGAGTGGCCGTTGTCATCGGTCGGTGTCCCGGATGTCGGTGATGTGAATGTATCCCGATTTATGGACGATCCATGTCTGCGAATGGTGTACGTCGATCGGATCATCGCGCGGCGCGACGTGCGGCGGTTGAACGAGCAGCGGGTTCGTGACGCGGTGCGCGAGGCGATGGGTGCGTTTCCGGAATTGGCTCCAGAGATGATTGAAGGATGCAAAGCATGAGCGACATCGAGATTCAAAACACGCTCGACTTGGCCAAGCGGCTGACCGCGGAGGTGCTCGCGCCGTTGAAAGCGGCGTTTGTCGGCAAAGACGAGATCGTCGATTTGCTGGGGGTCGCGCTGGTCGGCGGCGAGAACCTGTTTATTCTCGGCCCGCCGGGAACCGCGAAGAGCGCCATCGTGCAAGAGCTTTCGCGGCGGATCGACGGCCACGTTTTCGATTACCTGCTGACACGCTTCACCGAGCCGAACGAACTCTTCGGCCCGTTCGACATTCGTAAGCTGCGCGAGGGAGAACTGGTCACGAACACCGAAGGGATGTTGCCGGAAGCGTCGTTCGTGTTCCTCGATGAGTTGCTCAACGCGAACAGCGCGATCCTCAACAGTTTGTTGATGGTGCTCAACGAGCGCGTGTTTCGGCGTGGCCGCGAGACGCGAGCATTGCCGACGCTGATGGTCGTCGGAGCGAGCAACCGCTTGCCGGAGGACGACGCGCTGGGGGCGCTCTTCGACCGCTTCTTGCTGCGAGTCCGTTGCGACAACGTGCCGAGCGAACTGCTCGCCGACGTGCTGGTGGCTGGCTGGCAATTGGAAACCGCTCGTCAGAAAGGGACGGCGCTCACCACCGAGCTTCCGACGGCACTGCTACACGTCGAGGACATTCGCCAGGTGCAAGCGTTGCTCAATCGAGTGGACTTGAGCGATGTCCGAACCGCGTGCGTCGAGTTGGTGCAGCGGTTGCGACATGCCGGGATCACGGTCTCCGATCGCCGCGCGGTCAAACTGCAACGGTTGGTCGCGGCCAGTGCTCTGCTGTGCGGGCGTCTGCAAGCGATCCTGTCTGACCTGTGGGTCTTCCGCTATATCTGGGACACCGAAGAGCAACGCGAAGTGCTGGCCACGATCGTCAACGACCGACTGAGCAAGTCCGGCCCGGCATCGACCGCCGATCATCCACGAGCGGTGTCGGACGAGCGGCCCGATCCGGAAAGCCTCGCTCGCGATTTGGACCGCATCGCCGAGCAACTCGCAGAGGCCGACCTGTCCGCTCACGAGAAATCCTACTTGCGAGATCGGCTGGGCTTGTTGTCCGGACGTTGCCAGTGGGTCGCGGATTCACAGGCGCGGGCGTTTCTGGAAGACAAACTCGCGAACGTGTGGCCAACGTAGCCATCATCGCTCCGCGTGATGAGCCGAACGCATCACACGGTCGCAATCGCTGGCAAAACGTGGCCGTCGTGGAACGCTCGGCTCGTCACGCGGAGCGATGACGGCTACATAAAGGTGATCAGCATGACCGCACCTTGGACGATTCGACTGCCGCAAGCGCAGGCCGGCCTGTTGAGCCGACTGTTTCATATCCCGGCCATTCGCGTGTGCGAGGTCGCGGACAGCGTGTGGGTGCGCGGCGACACTCTCGATGAAGCCTGCGATCTGACTCTGCGAAGCATCGCTGCTGCCGACTTCTTTTGGATCGAACCGGACGGCGAGCAACTTCGCGAACGAGCGGCGCGCGTGCCAACATCTCGATTGCCCGGAGTTGATTGGCAGCCGCTGCACCAGTTTGTGCAGTTGGAGCGTCCGGCCTCCGTTTGGCCGGGTGAGCTGTCCGACGTCGTGCCGCGAGTCGCATTGGAGTTGATGCCGTCCCTCGACGTGTCGGAGCCAAACGTGTTGCTCACGACACAAGCCGCTTGGACCGAGTACGCCGTGACGGCTCCACAAGTGCGGCTCGACCGCTGGCGATTCGCGCTGGCGTCGGACGGTCGTGCGTTGATCCGTGGCGAGCCGCTGCCTCCGCTGCCGGGCGAACGATTCTTCGAGCGGGAAGGGATCGCCGTGCTGGCCGGTTGGACTTGGTTCCCTTCGGTCGATGTCGCGGTGGTCCGGGATGTCTTCAGTCTCGGCACGAATGACGTCGCTTTGTGGTGGCCGAGCGATGCGTGTGAGATCCTGCGCGGTGAGCAATTCGTTGCGGCAACAAGGTCAGCGGTGCGTTCCTCTCAGAACGTCAGTGGAGGCCATCATGCTGACGTCTGAAGAAACGGCCGCTCGCAACTATCTCGCTCCGCCCAGCGAGTCGCCGTGGAGTTGGCGCGACGATGGTGAAAGCATTGCGTGGGATGATGGACCGACGATCGCGTTTCGTCCGGAGGTTGAGGCGGTGTTGCGACGACTGGGGCCGCGCGGGTTGCCGCCGTTTGGAGCGGTGCTGTGGCTGCTGGCGGCGTGCCGCGACGGCGAGGCGGGAATGCGAGCCGTCAGCGAATTGACCGAGCAGTTTGAATTGTTTCAACGCCTACTGAGTTCGTCGGTCGTGATGGATCACGTCGTGTTCGTGGGGCTGACGAAGATCACGGCTCTGCCAATCGAACTACGCGGATCGTTGGAAGCGAAGGTCACGCTGGCCGAGTTGGTCTTCGAGGAGTCCGGCACGCGAACGACGCGAGAAGCCGCGGAAAAGATTTTGGCAGGCATGTCGCATGGTCTGTCGAATCACCTCGTCGGCACTCGTGACGACTCGGTGCGGACGCTGCATCAAATGCTTTCCGAATTGCAGGCGCTGCGCAGTGGATTGCCACGAGTCACTCCGGAAGCGTTGACGAATCGGCGTCGCACGGGCATTGAGCAAGCGGTCTTGCCCGCCGCGCTCGATCTCAAACCGGTGCAGAGCGTGCGCGACTTGCTGGCGACGCTGCGTGACGATCCGGAACTCTCTGGCATCGCGCGGCTCGCACAGCACTTGATGGTGGTGACGCAACTGCCGCGAGCGGTCAGCGATCCCGAAGAGCTACCGATGGGGGGCGTCTCGGACATCACCAATCGTGGCGATTGGGACAAACTGCTGCTCAGCGAATTGGCTCACGACGACCTGACGCTGATGGCTCGGCTGGCGAACAACGAGGCGATGTTCCTGCGCCGCGAACGGCCACCGAAACCGCCACAGCGCTGTCAGGCGGTGTTGGTCGATACCGGCCTGCGAATGTGGGGCGTGCCGCGCGTCTTCGCGGCCGCCGTCGCGCTGGCGTTTGCGGCCACCGCCGATCGGCACACGCTCTGCCGCACTTGGCGATTGTTCGAGGAAGATGACGTCGAGCCAGTCGATCTCACGACGCGCGAGGGACTGACCGAATTGTTGGCGTCTCTGGAAATGAGCCGTCATCCCGGCCGCGCTCTGCCGGAACTATTGGTGGAACTGGATGCGGCCGCGCAGTCCGAAGAGCGATTGCCGACGCCGCTCGACGCCGTGCTGATCACGACGGATGACGTGCTCGCCGATCGCGAATTCCAGCAATCGCTGGCCCAGTTACCGCGACTGACGCTGTATCTCGCGACGGTGAATCGCGCGGGCGAGTTTCGATTGCAAGTCCACTCCGCACGCGGCACGAAGCGGCTGCGCGAAGCGACGCTCTCGCTGGATGAACTGCTGGAATCTCGGCAACCGGCCGTGCCGCTGATCGATAAGACCGTCGACACGAAGTTACCGGCAATCTTGCGCGTGCGGCCGTTTCCGTTGCGGCTCTCACTGCCTTCGTTGCCGAACGCGTTTTGGCCCGCTCCCGATCACGGAACGATTTCGATCAGCGGCAACGGGTGCCTGCTGCGCTGGGACAAACACGAGCAAGGTGGCGAACTGCTTTCCGATCAGATTCCCAAAGGACGACTGTGGTGGCCCGGCGAAGCCGATGCCGATGGAACGACACGCGCGGTCGTTGGTAATGACAACGGCCCGTTCACTCTGATCACGATTGACGGTGAGAATCAGGTGACGCAGCAACCGATCTGCGAAGGCTCGCAATGCCGAATCACGGATGTCGTTTGGCATCGCGACTGGCTGTTTCTCTTCCAGTCTTCCAAGGGCGAGGCGCAGACGGTCACGGTGATTGATTCGGCGCGCGGTACAGTGTTGTCACAAGAGAACGAGTGCGTACCTTGGAAGAGCCGCCGGCACGGACGATTCTTCTGTAAAATGGATGGTTGGTGGAGCCTCTCTTACGACGGCAGCAAAATTGTCAAACAACACGTCTGCGACTTCACGATCGAGGACTCAGTTGTCTTGGCGGTGCTGGAGTTCGCGAATCACGACGGCCCGGTCGTGTACCTGCAAGACGGCTCGTTCCGCACGTTGGACGGCAAACAAACACTGATCAAGTCTGATCGAACCGTCTTTCCAACTCACGTCAGAGCAGTCATCCGTTCGTCCGCCGATCGGAAGCGCGTGCTGTTGTGCTTCAGTGAATCCGGAACCGGATCGCTCGTTCGATTCCAAGCTCGAACGACGTTCAAGATCGCGATCGGCGATGATTGGCGAAAGGTGCTGGAACAAGAAGCGTTTCAACGGATGCGACTGAAGAAGATTCGCACGTCGTTTGCCGGAGTTCTCTGCGACAATGCGGGGCTGCGGCTGAAGTCCTTCAAAGGGGAAATCTTGAATCTCGAACGCACTGGCACGCAGATGTCTTGGGTGGCGTCCGAAGTGGTTTTTGCCAAAGGGGTATATGTGAGTCCCGAACAAATTGGCTCGCAGATGTCTTGGGTGGCGTCCGAAGTGAATTCGGCTCGACCGGCGATCAACTTTGCCTCGATGAAGTCGCCCGGTCAGGCGCGGTATTCGTTGTCGGTGGCGACGTTCGCCGATGGCTCGCGATGTGTCTTGGACTCGCGCGGTATGTTGCATTGTCAAAGCTCGGATCGTTCGTTGCCGGAATTCAGTTTGATCATCGTGATGGGGGACACCGCTGGATGGTGCGCTGACGGCCGAACATTCGGCCGAAGTTACTTTCTCGGTGACATCACGCCCGTGCCGGCGGCCGAATTCTGGAACGAGATTGTTCTGCCGTTCATACAGAGGTTGTCATGATCCGCTTGACGATCGAAATGCGATTCTCGACGAGCCGCCAGCGCAAAACGGTCGCGTGGTTTGTTCCGGGAGAGACTCCGCGCGAATGGCTGGATGAAGTCACTCGTTGGAATTGTCCGTTGGCCTCGCTGCGATTGTGGATCGTGCCGCGCGGTGCGGCAGATCGCCGGCCGTGCGGCGTGTTGGTGACGGACCTGACGGCGGACGTGACGGGGTCGGGAGTCCTTGGCGCTGCGGTGCCGTATGGCTGTCTGGTCGGCAAGTTGTTCGTGCCGGTGGAGGCGACGTTCTTGCCGCAGCTTGATGATCCTGATTGGCGCACGCTGTTGCCCAGCGAAGGTGAGTCGCAGGAGCGATGCATTTGCATCTGGCATCCCGCAGCGGGGTTTGTGGCGTTTGAAGATTCCCAGTGCGTGCGCGTCGCCGATTTGCTGCAAGCTCCGGCACGCCGAGCGGCAGATTGGAATCAAGCTCGACCGGGCATCGAGTTCCACTCGCGGTTGACGGCGGTGTTACCGCTGACGCCGCCGACGCTGGCAGCAGTGCTCGAAGACGGCCGCAGCGACATCGGCTCGCGCGGTGACGATTGGTCAGCGCTGCCGCCGTCCCGCAATGAGCCGTCCGACAATCCGCTGGCGAAGCTCGGTGGAAAGCTGGCGCTCGGAGCCGCCGCGGCCGGAAGCGCGGTTACCAATGCGGTTGGTGCCGCAGCCGCCGCGATCGGTAAAGGGTTGCGAGCGTTGACGAGCGGCGCAGCCTCTTCGTCGCCGGCTGCTGGCGCGGCGCGCAGCGGCGGACAACAGCCAGCACGCTCGGCGTGGAGCTTGGCGTGGGAGCGGATGACTCAGCAATGGGTCGAACGCATGCGGCGATCCTTGGAGCCGGCTCGACAGAAAGCTCTGCGGCGGCTGATGGAATTGCTGGAGAAGAATCCCGACGAGGGATTGAAGTTCGCGTTGCCGTTTGGTGGCGAAGGCCATCGCGGACTGGCTCCTCCTTCGGATCAGCTTGCCGAGCGGCCGGTGAACTTTGATTTGAACCGACTGAGCGGCGGGCCAGGCGACCGTTGGGACGTGCCTGCCGAGATGCAGACGCGATTGACGACTCGGTATCGCGAGCTGGCCAATCGCGAAATGCAATTGGGGCGGCATCGCCGGGCGGCCTACATCTTCGGACATCTGCTGAATGACTTCGCGGCGGCCGCGAACACGCTCGCCGCCGGCAAGCACTGGCGCGAGGCGGCCGTCTTGTACCGCGATAAACTCGGACATCCGCTCGAAGCGGCACACTGCTTAGAACGCGGCGGCCTGCTCACCGAAGCGATCGAGTTGTACGAGGAGTTGAAACAATTCGAGAAAGCCGGCGACCTGCACGCGCGACTCGAACAGCACGATGAAGCGCGATCCGCTTGGAGACGCGCGGCGCAGCAACTCAGCGAATCGAACGATTGTCTCGCGGCGGCCAAGATCATCGAATCCAAACTGCAAGAACCGGACGTCGCGCTGGCGCAACTGGATCAAGGTTGGACGCACTCGATCCAAACCGAAGCCTGTTTGGCCGAGTCGTTTCGACTGCTGGCTCGGCAAGGACTTCATTCCGAGACGAGTCGCCGCATCACGCACTGGTGCGATGCGGATCCGTTATTCACCGCGTGGATCTCTCCGCCACTGCTGGTGCAGCAGCTCGCGAGTCTTGTGAAGTCGTATCCGGATGCTGACGTTCGTCACTTGGCGAGCGACTCGGCCCGCGTGCTGACCGTGCGGCATTGGGAAAGCCACAACGCGGCGGATCGCGAACGACTGCTCCAGTCGATCACGGCGTTGGCTCCGGAGGATCGCCTCTTGGCTCGCGACACGCAGCGGTTCGCTTCGCTGGCGCGGCAACCGGACCCGAAGAAGCTGCCGACCCCGAAGCCCACACCAAACTCGAAGCAACTCTTGCGACTCGTCCAGAAATGGACACTGCCCGGTAACATTGTCTGGCAAGCAGCCACCTGCAGCCAAAAACATTGGTTCGCAGTCGGCATGTGCGGCGTCACGCAAGTCGTCGCGCGCGGTGACTGGCAGCACTCACGGTCGCTGTCCGCCATCCAACTTCCCAATGCCGGCGAAGCGTGTGGCGAACCGCTGATGTTCTCCGCGGCACCGCAAGATGACGGTCCTGTCGTGGTCCTGAACGCCGGTGGAAAGCGGAAAGTCATTTCCAACTGGGATGTGGTCGGAACCAAGCTCAATGACGATCCGCTTCAAAATTGGTTGGCACCCGACACGGTCGGCCTTTTCCGGCAGCCTGGAAAAGTGTGGGTGTTGCGTGAGACCCCCAGCGGCTTCGTGATCGAAGTCCTGACCGAGCCGGGTGGCTTGTTGCTCCACACGGAACAACTCCATAAAGCCTTGCACGAGCCCTGGGAGGTTGGGCTGCATCCGTTTTACGCCGACCCCGCACAGCACCTATTCATCGCCGACGGCAGCACATTGCACCTGTCGCATTACGACGGAGGTTGGACTTCGGATCGCGGTCGCATTCAGTCGCTGGCCGGCATGACGTTTGAGCGTGTGACGCGACTCGTGCTGACCCTTCCGGCGGGCGGCGAGGTTCTGTGGGACGATGGCCGAGAAGTTCGCTCTTCGCGACTGTCAGACGACTACACAAACCCCGTCGCCACGTTCACCCGCCGAGGTCACTTGGTCGTCGCGGATTCCTCCACCTGCGATGTCTTCAATGCCGATCGCGGTGAACTCCGTTTCCGTGCTCGCGGTCCCGAATTGACCTCACGGCCGGTCGCCGTCTTGCCGGCCCCGCATCTCGATCAATTCGTGCTCGTCACAGCGGACGGCCAGGTGCGGCTGTTGGAAATCCCGCGACCGTAACGCGAGACGGTGCAGACGCCATCGCCACGACCATTCGCTTTACAAAGAAAAATCTACCTGCCGGTCGAATTGCTTGTTGCTCTGCATGGAGCTCCCGCTCCCGATTAACCCGAAGATCTGCCGTAGCGGTCTCCGAGGACTCGGTCATTTCAAATCTGCTCGTCGCCGGGCTTCGGTCAGCATGAAGGCCGCTCGCGGCGGCTCACGGCGACAGCGTCGCCAAGAACTCGATCACATCGCGCAGTTCTCGCGGCGCGAGCACCTTTCCGAAGGGTGGCATCGCCGATTTTGGCGGAGTTCGTTCGTCGATCTCTTTGAGCGGCACTGACACCGATTTTCCGTCCGGCGTTTCGACCGTGACTTGCTGAGCGTCTTCGGTCTTCAGTGTGCCGGCGACGATGCGGCCGCTGTTGAGGACCAGCGTGATGCTGCCGAAGCCTGGAGTGATTTTTGCGTTGGGGTCGATCAGCGATTGCAGCAGATGTTCGCGAAGACCTCCGGCGACTTCGCGGTTGCGTTTGACGACGTCGGTCAGGTCCGGGCCGGCAATGCCTCCTTCGCCCTTGATCTTGTGGCAGCGAATGCACTGACCTTGAGCGTGGCCGATGAAGACCGCTCGGCCTGTTTCGGAGTCGCCACCTTGCAGCGTGAGCCGCAGTGCTGCGAGCGGATCTGTGGCGCTCTTCGCACTCAACCCGGCCGAGCGCCGTTGCAACGCTTGGTTGATGGCCGTGATCTCGCGCCGCGCGGTCGCGGCTTCGAGGAGATCGACTTGCAGTTCCACCGGAACGTCACCGACGGCCAACCGATCGGCCCAAGATGCCAACAGGAGATCGGCCTCTTTGTGTTTCATTGTCGCGAGAGTCGCGAATGCTCGTTGTCGGTCGACGTGATGGATCGACGTCGCAGTTTGTTCCGCACCGTCACCGAGCACCTGTTTGAGTTCGCGCAGTCCTGACTCAACATCACGCGCGGCAATGACGTCGCGGGCTGCGGCTCGCAGCAACGGCACTTCGGATTTCAAGGCGCTCGTCAGCGAGTCGGTCAACTGCGGGAAGTTGCGTGCTGCCAGCAATCGCAACGCGGCGACTCGCGCGGTGACAGGGCGTTTGGCATCGGTGAGCCATTCGGCGAACGTCGTGTCGTCCGCTTTCAATCCATGTCGAGCGACCAGCTCCACCACTTGCGTGACCAGGTTTCCTTGAGCGGACGCCAGCAGTTCTGGCAGCTTGTCGTTCAACACGTCGCGAGCCACTTTCGGATCGCGTTTCGGCAGCGGTCTCCAGAATCCGGTGACGCGATCGCGCGGAGTCGGTTCGGTCCAGGCGGCGAGCGCGGCGAAGGCTTCTTCACGCATTCGGGGTGAGTGTTGCGGATTCATCGCGACGGCGACGACTTGTTGCACATTCTCTGCACCACCGAGCCGATAGTTCGCATGGATTGCTCGGCGGAGCAGCGGTTCGAGGTCGATGACTCGCGGCGGAGCGTCCGGATTGGATGTGAACTCCGTGACGACCGGCTTCACCGAGACCGTTGAGGCCGTGAGTTGTGTCAGCTTGCGAGCGAGCGCCGGTTGTGAGACTTCGATCGGGACATCGTTGATCGCTCGCGCGGCTTCGGTAGCGATGGTCCAGTCTTCGTCGTTCAAGAACTGTTCAATGCGTGGATCGGCGGCGCGACGTTTCACCAGCAACACGCCGCGACGCACCGCGACTGATCGGTCGGTCGCGAACGATTGCAGGAGTTCCAGATCGCCGATCCAGGTCAGAGCCATCACCGCCGCGTGACGCAGATACGGATCGGCGTCCGCGTTGTCGCGCAGCAATTCGAGCAGTCCGAGATTGATCATCCCACGTTTCAATTCCGACGGTGTACGCGGAATCGGACCAAGCGACGAGTTTGTCGGAAAGACCGTATCGCCGCGCCGCGCTCCGATCGGCACTTGCGGCTCGGCAGCGGCGATCTTGCCGAGTGCGAGCGCCGCGAAAAACCGAATCCGAGAGCTGTCCTCTTTCAAAAGCTTGAGCAACGCCGGGGCAGCGTCGGTCACTCGCCGATCGCCAAGCACTTTGACGATCTGGCCGCGAACGATTTCGTCTCCCTCTTCAAGCTGCGTGAGCAACGGCGTGAGGACGTCCGGTCGCCTGCTTGCGATCTGACCGAGTCCCCACACCGCGTGCAGTCGTGTCACCGTCGATGCCGTGCGAGCGGCTGCGATCGCGTGCAACTTCTCGGCGGATGATTCGCCGCGATTGGCCAACTCGAACTGGGCTCGCTGCCGGACGCGCATGTCGGCGTGACTCAACAGGGCAACGAGTTCGTCGGCCGATCGTTTCGAAAAGCCCTCGCGGATGAGTTGCTGAGTTTGTTTTGCGGAGTTGCTCGCGACGTGCTGCGGATCGAACAGCGAGAAGATGCGGCCACCCAAACTCCGACCACCCCAGTCGAGATTCACGAAGTCGGACACGTACATCTTGCCGTCGTAGCCGAACTCGACATCGGTCGCGTTGATCGGCTTGAAGAAATCGTGAGCGTCGGTGAGCTCGAAGCTCGCCCCGCGCGGTTTGACGGCGAACGATTCGATTCCGCCTCCGCCGGTGTAGTTGCACATGAAGAAGTGACCGGCGTAGCGATCGGGCAAACCGGCTCCGGGGTAATACGTGAAACCAGACGGCCCGGCTCCGAGCGGTCCCGCTGCGGGGACCAGCCACGCCGGTTGTAGATCGACCGCAGAGGCGTCTCCCTGCGCGGACCACATCTTCTCCGCATGCCACGGCCCGGTGAGGTACGGCGGGTTGAGCGACTGAAACGCCATGTTCCAACCGCTGTCGCCTCCCTCGACGATGTGGACCAATCGCGAGTGATCCCCTTTGTCGCAGTTGTTGTCGGCGGCGAAGAGATTGCCGTATTGATCGAACGCGATCTCCTGCGGATTGCGCAGCCCGCGATGCACGACTTCAAACTCGGTGCCGTCCGGGTTGCAGCGAAACACCGCGCCGTTGCGCGGGCCGTGAAAGGTGACATTCTCTTTCGAGGTGACGTGAAAGCCGCGATCGCCGATCGAGAAATACAATTTTCCTTCTGGTCCCCACACCAGCCCGTGCAAGTCGTGACCGAGAAACCCCGCGTTCACGCCGAAGCCGGAGAGCAATTTTTCTTTCACGTCCGCCACGCCGTCGCCGTCGGTGTCACGCAGTCGCCAGAGATGTGGGATGCAGGTGAAGTAGACATCGCCGTTGTGCGGCATCACGCCGGCGGCCAAGCCGTCGAGCGGTTCGTTGAATCCGGTGGCGAAGACTGTGCTGCGATCGGCTCGGCCGTCGCCGTCGGTGTCCTCGACCAGTCGCACTTGATCCGCCGTCTTCGTGAACCAGTTCATGCCGCCGTCAAACTTGTCGGCGAACTTCTTGAACATCGCCAGCCGATCGTCGGTCGTCTGCAACTGCAAATCGTCTTCGAGCAGAAACGGCCGCGTGCGGTTCTCTTCGGTCCCGCGATTGAAGCGATACTCCTCCGCGACGAACACGCGATTGCGTTCATCGACGCCGATCGCCACGGGACTCGCCAGCTTCGGTTCCGCGGCAAAGAGTTCGACCTTCAGCCCAGCGGGTACTCGAAACGTGGCAAGCTGTTTGATCGCCGCTTCGGTCCCATCGGGAAGGTCGGGATCAACCAACGGCGGCGCGGCCGAGGCGGTGAGGACGATGAGCGTGCTGACAAATAGGCTCAGTGAGATCGCAAGACCGCGCATGGTGATTACTCAGGGGAATTCGCTGGAGGAAGAGGCGTCCTCGTATTATGCGAAACGGCCATTGGATCGCGAGGGTTGATGTCGCCAATGAATTTGGGGCGACGTCACCGAGATTGTCGATATACTCCGCACCACACACTTTCCACGAATCGGTTTATCCAGCAGGAGAAGTGAGCGTGCTCAACTCCCCGTCGCCAAGTGCCAATCCCATTCATCGCCGAGCGGCTCTGCAAATTGGAGCCGGCTTGTTTGGGCTGAGCCTTCCGAGGTTTTTGCAAGCGGCCGACTCTTCCCGAACACCGAAGTCGGACATGTCGTGCATCTTCATTTTTTTGGCTGGAGGTGCTAGTCAATATGAGACGTTCGATCCAAAACCGGATGCCCCCGCGGAGATTCGTGGTCTCTGGAATCCGACGCAGACGAACGTGCCGGGGATCTCGATCTGCGAGAAGCTGCCGTTGATGGCGCAGCGTATGGATCAGGTCGCGATCATTCGCTCGTGGCAGGGGAAGAACGGTGGGCATGACACCGGCTCGCAGCATGTCACCAGCGGATTCTTGCCGCAGCGCGGCGGACAGTACTTTCCGAACTTCGGTTGTTTGGTGTCGGCGCTGTCCGGCAGCAAGGTGGATGGGATTCCGGCTCACTTTGGTTTGCCGGTGGCGGCGCGATACACGAATCCGCCGGGATATCTCGGACCGGCATTCGATGCGTTCAACATCAAGGGAGATCCGCGCAAGCCCGACCTTCAAGGGAGCAAGCTGAAGCTGGCACCTGTGCGGTTTGAGGATCGGCGTTCGATGCTCACGCAACTGGAGAATCTTGGCCGATTGAACGAACGCGGCTCCGGCGCTTACGAAGCTCACGACAAGTTCTCGGAAGAGGCTATTTCGCTACTGACCAGCGGTTCGATGGAGCAGGCCATGAATCTCGATGCGGAGCCGTTGGCTCTGCGCGAACGCTATGGCTTGAACATCTACGGTCAGCGAGTCCTGATGGCTCGGCGCTTGATCGAAGCGGGGGCTCGGTTCGTGACCATCAATCAAGCGGTGCAAGGAGGGCTGTTCGGAGCCGGCACCACCGACGGGACTTGGGACAATCATCAACTCCTCTTCGATTCGATGATGTCGTTCGCCCATCAGCCGGCCAGCATTCCGAACGGCTACAAGTGGCATCAATACGAGGGACCGGGCAACCTGCCGCAGTTGGATATGTCACTCTCGACGCTGTTGGATGATTTGTCGGAACGCGGCCTATTGGACAACACGCTGGTGGTGGTGATGGGCGAGTTCGGACGGACTCCGCGCATCAACAAGGACGGCGGCCGCGATCACTATCCGAACGCTGGTTCCCTGCTGATGGCAGGTGGCCGAGTCCAACGTGGCGCGGTGATCGGTGCCACCGATCGGACGGGAAGCGTCCCGGCCACTCGGCCTTGGGGACCGGAGGATGTCGCGGCGTCGATCTACCACGCGCTGGGGATCGATCCGCATCGGACCTATTTCCCGCGTCTGCCGCGGCCCACGCCGATTGCTGATGGGCAGGTGATCGACGGACTGTTCAGCTAAGCGAATTCAGGAAAACAAAAGAGCCCGACGAATGAAAGGAGACGACGAATGGTGTCATTCGTCGTCTCCTTTCATTCGTCGGGCTCATCCTTTCGCGTCAACTTCGCAACGGGATCAGCGAACGCAGCCGAGCATCGCGCAGGAACAATCCCAGCCAAACGATGACTCCCAGGATGATCGGCGCGAGGAATGGTTCGCCCTGTCGCACATGAGTCGCCGTCGCGCCACCCAGATAACCGGTCAGCAGGATCGCACCGAGCATCGACGTGCGGGGAATCGCATAGAGCAGGACGCAGACGAGTTCGACAGCACCGATCGGAACAATCAGGTGTTTGCCATACTCAAGTTTCGCGAACCCATCCACGACCTCGGCCGACTGTGTCAGCTTCATCACACCGCTCATCAGCAGAGCCAGCGTTGCCAGGGCGCTGAGGCCGCGGCCGGTCCAGATCATCTTGTTCGAGACGGGAGCAACTGGAGTGTCCGAATTCATGAGGCATTCCCTGTTGTTAATGAACTGCGAACCGTGAGGTGTGCTCGATTGCTACGACGTGGCTTCAACCAACGCCTTCATGTTCGCCAGCCCCTTCTCGAAATCTTTGCCGACCATCTTGTCCATATTCATAAACATGCAGAATGCCTTGCTGATGAATTTGTGCCGGCCGGTCATGCTCCAGTTCACGATTACTTCGGCATCGGCAGAACAATGAGGGCATTTTCGGCAAACGTAGCCTCGCCGGCTTTGCCGTTGATCTTGTACTGAATCTTCAATTGCTTGACCGTGTTCGGGGCCGGGTCGCCGCCGAAGCTGGAGTTGTAGCCGTCCGCGGCCAACGTAATCAGCGGCAAGTCGGTGACCTGCTTGCGGACGATTGCAGTGACGTCTTTTTGTGTCGCACCGGAGCCGTACTCGGCTTTGACGATTTCGACTTTCATCTTTTCAAAGCCAGCTTTGCTGAGTTGTTCGCCGACGTTGACCCCTTTGGCTCCGAGCTTTTGGGCGATGAGCAGCGTCGTTTGAGTCGCGTCCTCTTTGAGTTCGGGAACCTTCATGAACTTGATGGCCAGCTTGAGTGTCTCCACGCTGGGTTGGATTCGGCAGACATCCAGAACCAGTTTTTGTTCAACCGGCTCTTTGCAGAGGTCAAACGCTTTTTGACACATGTCGGCTCGCTGTTCGTCGGGCATGGGGAATCGCCGGGCGAGGCTGATGTAACCTTTCAACGCGCGGTTGCGGAACTGAGCGGCGGGAGCCGTTTTGGCCAAGTCGAGCAACACCGGCGCGGCATCCAGACTGGCCCACTTGCCGAGGACTCGGCTGCCGGCGTCTTGAAGCTGCGGGCTATTGCTCTTGGCGGCGGTGCCGAGAGTCTTCAACGCTTTCTCGCCGCCAACGTCCCCCAGGATATCGAGCAACAGAATCTTCGAGGCTGCCGGAGCCTTATCAAACGCGGCTGTCAATTCGGTCGCGCACGCTTCGCGATCCGGCATGCGGACGCTGGCCGACTTCAACGCTTGCTGAGCCGTTGCGGCATCGTCCGGATTCTTCGGACTGATGGCTTGGGTGATCAGCACCGGCAGATTCTTGAGCGAGACGGTTTCTCCCAGCGCGATCAACGCGGCGCTTCGCACATTCTTGTCGGAACTGTCGATCGCCTTGAGCAGGGCAGGGGTCGCTTCGATCCGGCGTTGGCCAACGAGTTCGATGAGCAGCGGGTACGTCTTGCCCTTGGCGTTGGGGAGCATCGCGGCGATTTGCGCATTGACCTTCTCTCCTGGCAGATCGGCGAGCGTCGCTTTCGCGGCCAGAGCCAAGTCTTCATCTTTATCAACGGCTGTTTCCAAAAGCGCGTCGACGGACGACGCATCGCCGACTTGGCTGAGGGCTTTGATCGCCGCCAAGCGAACGGGCTTCGGCCCGCTTCCGGCGGCTTTCGACACGGCCGCGACGATGACGGTCTCTTTGCGATCGGCCATCGCTTGAACGATCAAGGCTCCTCGTTCGGGAGTTGCCTTGGCCAATTCCGTGGCGAGAGCCTTGTCGACTTCGCTGCCGGGAAACTCACGAGCGGTGAACAACGCGAGTTCAAACATCTTCTGGTCGGAAGATCGGAATTGTTCGAGCAGCAGCGGAATCCCTTCGTCCTTCCGAGCGAGGATCGCTCCGCGAGTGGCTTCGACGATTCGCTGTTTCGGAAGTTCGGCTTTGCGGACTTCGTCGTACAACGCGATCGCGTCCGCCGACTTGCCTGCCGAGTGCAGTTGTTCGGCACACAGCACGCAGCCCTCGGCAGCGGCCGAGCGGACTTTGGCCGGACCGCTGGTCAACAGCGGTCGCAGTGACTTCGCGGCGGCAGCGCTTCCGATTCGCCCCAGAGCGACCGCAGCGGCGGACGCGACTTCTTCGTCCTTGTCGCTCAATCGTTTGGTCAATGCTTCGACCGCGTTCGCATCGCGGCGGACGCCAATCGAATTCAGCACGCCGACCAACAGTCTGCCTTCAAGCGACTCGGAGGCTTTTCGCAACGCCTCATCGGGTGCTGTTCCCGGAATCGCTTCCAGTGCGATCCGCGACCACGAGGCCAATTGCGGATCGGAAAGCAACTTCGCCAGATCGGCGACTGATTCGCCGGACCCGTCGATCGCCAGCTTCTTGCAGGCAATCGCCTTGTCTTGCGGCGGTGCGTCGGATCGCAGGACAGCAATCAGTTCTTTTTCTTTCTCCGGCGAGGCTTTGAAGCCATCGGCGGCGCGGGCCGAGGTGACAGCCGCGAACATCAATGCGGCAACAAACACAGAGCGAGCGAAGCGTTGATTCAAAAGCATGGTTGCGGTCCTGATCGTTGAGGACGATGTGGTGGAAAGTAGGACGGCCACTCTTGGCCGTCATGACGGAGACGGGCAAGAGTGCCCGTCCTACGAACTACAGACGCCAGGGTTCGCGGAGCGCTTCGGAGCGCATGCGGTTGGCGGGTTCGTCGTCGATGAACGTGTTGGTTTTGTTGTCGTATTTGACTTGTCGATTGAGGTAGAGCGCGACGTTGGCGGCGTGGCAGGCGATATGCGCGTTGCAGGCCGCGAGCGCGTTCGTCTTTGGCTGCGAGCGCGTCTTCACGCAGTCGAGGAAGTCGCGAACGTGGAACGTCGCCGGGTAGCCGCCGATTTCCAGGACCGTTCGACCGGCGAGCAGTTCAGGCGAGCTCAGTACCATCTTGCCGCTGTCGCCCGCTTCGACCCAGCCGTCTTCCCCTTCAAATCGGACGGGGCACGAGCCGAGCGGAATCCAATCCTTCTCGCGGAAGATCAACTCGGTGCCGCTCGCGTACTTCGCGACGAGATATCCATCCTTTGGCGGGTTGTATTCGATGGGCGGTTCGCAATCCCCCATCGCCCACTGGCAGAGGTCCACGCAGTGCGAACCCCATTCGAGCACGCCGCCGGCTCCGAACGCGCCGATGAACCCGCCTCCCTTTTCAAAGTGGAAGCCGTTGAGCAGCGCCTTGTTGAACGGCCGCCACGCGGCCGGGCCGAGGTACAAGTCGTAATCGATGGCCTCTTTCTCCGGCTCCGGTTCGGCGGGGAGCCAACCGCTCAACATCGACGCCATCCCGGCCGGATGAGCGAACACTTTTTTCATCTTGCCGAGCTTCCCCGTCCGAGCCAGCTCGCACGCGAACGCGAAGTGCGGCAAGTTACGACGTTGCGTTCCCGCCTGAAAAACTCGCGCGGTGCGTTTGATCGTGTCTCGCAGAATCAAACTCTGTTCGATGTTCTTCGAGCAGGGCTTCTCGCAGTAAATGTCCTTGCCCGCCTTCGCGGCAGCCATCGACATCGTGCAGTGCCAGTTCGGCCCGGTGGCGATCAGCACCGCGTCGATATCGTTGCGGTCGAGCAGTTCGCGATAATCGCGATACATGTCGCAATTCTCATTGCCGAACTTCGCGTCGACCATTTTCTTGACCAACGTGCGGCGCGACTCTTTCACATCGCAGACCGCCACAAACTGCACGTCGCTTTGCTCCAGGAAGCAAGTGAGGTCGTAAGTCCCGCGATTTCCGATGCCGATCCCTCCGACAATCACCCGTTCGCTGGGAGCGACAGCACCGTCCAGGCCCAAGGCTGAGCTAGGAATAATCGTCGGTGCCATCACCGCAGCACTCGCCGCCGAAAGTGCCGTCTTCAAAAACCGACGCCGAGGAAGCTGTGTTTCCCTGTTCGACATGACTGCTCTCCTGATCTGGGTGCTCGCCGAACCGACAGGACATCGCTCGCGCATCTGAGACGTGTCCCCGGTCGGCGGGCAGCATATCCCCACGGCATTGCACGTTCCACACACCACCGGGGGCCGGACGACGCACTTTGTGATTGGTGCCGAACAAGCGAGGTGTCAGATGTTCTGACTTCTGTTTTGGCATCACAAATGGAGTCAGTCGTGATCCGGAGGACCGTCTCGTAAAGGAGACCGATGGCGATTGAGCGGCCCAAACAGGAATCAGAACACCTGACCCCAGCTCGCGATTGCTGGAACTCATTGGCCCGGTGAATTGGAGTCGTACCCCTTCTTGCCCAGCCCCGTGAACGTGAGGTTTGGACAGCTACGTTTTTGGGGTTTATCCGATTGCTAAAAAACGGAATCGTACCAAGTCAGACGGTTGGAATTTGAATTGGAGTCTTTGGTACGAAAGGCGACAAGGATGTTGCTGCACTCGAGGT
>CAMDDX010000052.1 GCA_945893075.1 Planctomyces sp. SH-PL62
ATCGGAGTGCTGATCGTGGCGCTCATCAAGGCCGACAGCCTGACGACTCTGGCCGAAGAGCATGTGCTCGGCGATCCGATCGTGCATGCCGAATCGACGCCGTATCAGCGGATCGTGCTGACTCGGAACGCAAAGGGCTTTCAGCTTTATCTCAACGGTCATCTGCAATTCCACTCGGTGGACGAGTACCGCTATCACGAAGCGCTGGTGCATCCGGCGTTGTCAGCGGTTGGGTCGCCGCGGCATGTGCTGGTGCTCGGCGGCGGCGACGGACTGGCCGTGCGCGAGATCCTGCGATACCCGTCGGTCGAGTCGGTCACGCTCGTCGATCTCGATCCGGGGATGACCTCGCTGGCAGATCGCTTCCCGCCGCTGGTCGAACTGAGCCGTTCGTCGCTGAAAGACCGCCGCGTGACGATCATCAACGAGGATGCGTTTCTGTGGGCGGGCCGCGACGTGGGGCACGTTTCCAACGTGCCCGCCTCTTCGTCTCCCAAGACGCCGATGACTGGGCATGTTGAAAACGTGCCCCACGAAAGGTTCGACGCCGCGATCATCGACTTCCCCGATCCAGGCACGTTCTCGGTCGGCAAGTTGTATTCGTCCCGTTTCTATCGCATGTTGCGAGCACATCTGACGTCCGACGCGATCATCAGCGTGCAATGCACGTCGCCGCTGGTCGCTCCGCGTTCGTATTGGTGCATCGTGAAGACGCTCGAATCGGTCGGCTTCCACGTTCGACCGTATCACGCCGCCGTACCGACGTTCGGCGAGTGGGGCTTTGTGTTGGCCTCCGGCGTCCCTCTTCCGGAAAGGTTGAGCTTGTCGTCCGAACTCATCGGGCCGTCGCGCTTCTTGACCGACAACGTCTTGAACAGCCTGTTCGATCTGCCGCCCGATCTGGCTCGCGTCGAGGCGGAGGTGAATCAGCTCAACAACCAGGTGCTGGTGCATTACTACGACCAAGAGTGGGGAACGATGAAGTAGCAGAGGGGTCAGCGATGTAGGCAGAGGGGTCAGGTGTTCTGATTTCTGTTTTGCTCCCACAATCCACCCCAACCTTGGTTCGCAGACAGTCACCCGATCAACGGTTCGCTCTCAATCGCAACAGCAAAACAGAAATCAGAACACCTGACCCCGCGTGGCAACCATGTCGCTCACTCGCCGCGAACTGATCCTGACACTCCTGGGAGCACCCGCGTTGTTGTCGGCGGGATGTTCGGCATCGCCTCGATTGCCTCCGGCAGGAGAGTTGCTTGGCCAGTCGTGGGAGATCGGGCATCGGTTGCGCGACGGATATCGGCCGCAGCCGAACGCGGATCAATGGCAGGACGTCGGCGTTGCGATCATCGGCGGAGGTGTCGCCGGTCTGTCGGCCGCGTGGCGATTGAAACAAAACGGCTGCGAGGATTTCGTTGTCCTCGAATTGGAATCGCAGCCGGGCGGGACATCACGATCGGGCCGCTGTGAACTCACACCATATCCGTGGGGTGCTCACTATCTGCCGGTGCCGCTGCCTCACAACCGCGACTTGATTCGGCTGCTCGACGAAATGGGAGTCGTCGAGTCACTGGCCGAAGACGGATCGCCGGTCATCGCCGAACAGTTTTTGTGTCGCGATCCCGACGAGCGGCTGTTCGTGGACGGCGAGTGGATCGAAGGCTTGTATCCCACGACGGGAGCATCGGACGATGACCTCGCGCAGCTCGCCGCGTTTCGGAAGGAGATTGACCGTTGGTCGGCGTGGCGCGATGCGGATGGCCGTCGAGCGTTCTCAATCCCGATTCGTCACGCGACCGACGATGCCGAAGTCTTGAAGCTCGACCAGGTGTCGATGGCCGAGTGGTTGCGACAGCACGGCTGGAACTCGCCGCGACTGCACTGGCTGGTGGATTACAGTTGCCGCGATGACTACGGCCTGACCGCCGAGCAAACCAGCGCGTGGGCCGGCGTGCTGTACTTCGCCGCTCGACTGAAGGGGCCGGGTGCCGATCATCAGCCGCTGATGACCTGGCCGGAAGGGAACGGTCGGATCGTGGCACACTTGGCCGCTCAAGCGGGAACACGATTGAAGTCTGGCGTGGCTGTGACCCAGATTCGGAGTAGCCAATCTCGCCAGAGATTGGGCGAGGTTAGCAACGACTCCCCAATCTCTGGCGAGATTGGCTACGAAGTCCTCGCGTTCGACACCGCGTCGGAACAGCCCATCGGCTTCCGTGCGAAGTCGGTCATCTTCGCCGCTCCACAGTTTCTCGCGCCGCGCTTGATCGAAGGGTTTGCGGAACGAACTGGCCGCAGTGCCGAGCAATTTGAATACGGGTCGTGGCTGGTGGCGAACGTGCATCTCAGCCGCCGTCCGCGCGAGTCGAGCTTCCCACTGAGTTGGGACAATGTGATTCACGACAGCCGTTCGCTGGGTTATGTCGTCGCGACCCATCAATCGGGTAACGATCACGGGCCGACCGTGCTGACGTGGTATCACCCGCTGTGTGATGACGATGTCAAAGCGGCGCGACAGCAATTGCTCAAAGCGAAGTGGGCGGAATTGGCGGACGTCGTGCTCACGGACCTCGAACGCCCGCATCCAGAGATTCGTTCTCTGGTCACTCGGCTGGATGTCTTCCGCTGGGGACACGCGATGATTCGCCCTCGTCCCGGATTTATCACGAGCCGCCAGCGCCGCGAAGCCGCTCGGCCGGATGGCCGTATTCATTTCGCAAACACCGACCTCAGTGGCATCGCTCTGTTCGAGGAAGCCTTCGACCACGGTCTGCGTGCGGCCGACGAAGTGCTTTCTAAAATCTGATTTCTGTTGTCGTTCCTGGAGTTCATTTTCCGCCCTTCATTTTTCGCCAGCTTGTGTTGAGAAGAGCTGGCGAAAAATGAAGGGCGGAAAATGCGGCAATACATTCGCCGGATCATTCATGTCACGACCTTGGCTGTTTTCCGCGAAGACCGACTTGCTGACATTCGGCGGCAGCGCGGTCGCAGCATTGTTGCTGGTGGCGGTCGGGTGGCCGTTGGGTTGGCTCGAAAGTGACACGCCGGATTGGTTGTGGGTGGTCTCGGTGTTGTTGATTGACGTTGCTCACGTTTACGCGACCGGGTTCCGCGTGTACTTCGATCGCACGGAACTGCGGCGTCGGGCTTGGCTGTATTGGCTGGTGCCGCTGCTGGCGTTCGGGATCGGAGCCGCGTTCTATTCAGAGGGTACGAGTTTGTTTTGGCGGACGCTGGCCTACGTCGCGGTCTTTCATTTCGTCCGGCAG
Organism: Planctomyces sp. SH-PL62; assembly: GCA_945893075.1. Taxonomy (GTDB): domain Bacteria; phylum Planctomycetota; class Planctomycetia; order Planctomycetales; family Planctomycetaceae; genus SXKJ01. The sequence continues at coordinate 3,270 of CAMDDX010000052.1, forward strand.
CAATACGGCTGGGTCGCTCTATACCGAGCCAAGGCTGGCGAGCGGGACCGTCTCGGCCGAGCGATCGACTCGGCGGCGATCTATCTGGCGACGATTTATCCGTTGGTCTTTTGGCATTCCCATTCGCGCCGCTTCTCATGGTTCGTGGCGTCGGATTTCGTTGCCGTCCCGGTGCTCGCCGAACGAATTCTGGCTCCGATCTATTGGGCGTCGTTGGCTGTGTATGCGACACGCTCGGCGTACCGAGCGATCTGGCGACGGCGATTCAATCCGGGCAAGGATCTCGTCGTCGCGACGACGGCGTTGTGCTGGTACATCGGCATCGTCGGGCTGAACTCCGATTATGCTTTCACGGTCACGAACGTGATCACGCACGGCGTGCCGTACATGGTTTTGGTCGCGCGGTTTCAGCCGGGTGATCCTGTTGATGGGAACCGATCCCAATGGCATTGGCTGCGATTCGTGGGCGTACTGTGGCTGCTGGCGTATGCCGAGGAATTGCTCTGGGACTGCGGCGTCTGGCATGACCGGTCTTGGCTGTTCGGTCCCGCGTGGAACATCGGTGACTGGGATCAGGTGCTCGTGCCGTTGCTGGCGGTGCCGCAGATCACGCATTACGTCCTGGATGGATTCATCTGGCGGAGGCGATCGAATCAGGACGTCGGCGAATTTGTCGTTTCAGGAGCGGGCCAATCACCGCAGAAGAAGATCGGCTCAGCATCCGTGTCATCTGTGTGATCCGTGTTCTCTCCCTGCCGCCCAGGCCCTGAAAAGCACACGGATGACGCGGAGGTCACGGATCGCCACGACACAAATCGACAAACTGATTCGACATCGAATGAAACATGATCCGGTCGTGCCGCACGAGTACCGCTGCCTTTTCTCGGAATGAGCGAGACGATTCAATCCGCCGCTTCAGAGTTGGATTTCCTGAAATCAATTGGCGAAGGAGTTTGAGGATGAGCGTCATCAGGTGTGGGTGCGTCGCAGTTGTCGTGTTGGGAATGTGCGTGGCCGGACGTGGTGACGAGATCCCCGCTCCGAAGAACACGCAGGAGATCACGACGCCGCTGCTCACTCCGCAAGAAGCCCTCGCGCAGATGAAAGTCCCGGAGGGGTTTCGCGTCGAGCTGTTCGCTCATGAGCCGGACGTGCAACAGCCGATCTCGATCACAACTGACGAGCGCGGACGATTGTGGATCGCGGAGAATTACACCTACGCCGAGAGCAAACTGAATTTCGATCCGGACCAGCGCGATCGGATCGTTGTGTTGGAAGACTCGAACAGCGACGGCAAGGCGGACAAGCGGACGGTCTTCGCGAGCGGCATCAACAAGTTGACCTCCGTCGAAGTCGGCTTCGGCGGCGTGTGGGCGTTGGCCGCTCCGCATCTGTTGTTCTTTCCCGACAAAGACCGCGACGACAAGCCGGATGGACCGCCGATTGTGGTGCTCGATGGTTGGGACGAGAACGCGGTGCGGCACAACATCGTCAACGGGCTGAAGTGGGGACCGGATGGCTGGCTGTATGGCCGGCACGGCATCCTCGCGACCTCGGTCGTCGGAGCACCCGGCGCGAGCGAATCGCAGCGGACGAAGATCAACTGCGGCGTGTGGCGGTATCACCCGACTCGCAAAGTCTTCGAGGCGGTCGCTCACGGCACGACCAACCCGTGGGGCTTCGACTTCGATCAGCACGGCGAGATGTTTCTGATCAACACGGTCATCGGCCATCTGTGGCACGTCGTGCCGAACGCACATTGGCGACGGATGTACGGCACGCACTTCAATCCGTACCTGTTCGGCGTCATGGAACAAACCGCCGACCATTTTCACTGGGACACCAAAGAAGCCTGGAGCGATATCCGCAAACTCGGCGTGACCGACACGACCTCGGCAGCCGGCGGCGGGCACGCGCACTCCGGATTGATGATCTATCAAGGGGACAACTGGCCGAAGCAGTATCGCGGCAAAGCCTTCACGGTGAATCTGCACGGCCATCGTTTGAACTGCGATCGGCTGGAACGTCACGAAGCCGGGTTCGTCGCCAAGCATGAACCCGATTTGCTGAGCACGGGCGATCCGTGGTTCCGCGCGATCGACCTGATCAGTGGTCCGGATGGCGGCGTCTATCTCGCCGACTGGTCGGACATCGGCGAGTGCCACGAGAACGACGGCGTGCATCGGACGTCGGGACGCATCTTCAAGATCACTTACGGCACTCCGAAGCGTGCCGCGAATTTCGACCTATCGAAAAACACGGACGTCGAACTGATTCGCATGCAGTCACACGAGAATGACTGGTGGGTGCGACAGTCTCGCCGGGTGTTGCAAGAGCGAGCTGCTGAGAAGCGTTTGAACGAGAAGAATTCGTTGTCATTACAAGTGACTTTCGGGCGGGAGATTGATCAGACGACAACTCTTCGCGCGTTTTGGGCGCTCAACGCCTGCGGTGTGGCTGGAGAGCATTTCCTTCAAACCCATTTGAGTCACAAGTATGACCGAGTCCGCGCCTGGAGCGTGCGGCTGCTCTGTGATTTGGGTGACCTCTCGGAATCGAGCGTCATCCAATTGGAATTCATGGCGAGTCGTGAACCTTCGGGGCTGGTGCAGCTTTATTTGGCGTCGGCCTTGCCACGCATTCCGGTGGCTCAACGCTGGAAGTTGGCGGAGTCTCTCGCTGGCCGCGACGAATTCGAGCACGACAACATGTTGCCGCTGCTGATTTGGTACGGCATCGAGCCGTCTGTGGGACGCGATCCCGTTCGGGCGGTGAAGCTGATTGAGTCCTGCAAGATGGATCGCGTGCGGCAATTCACGGCGCGACGCATCACTCTGGAATTGGAGCGTCAGCCGGCCGGACTCGAATCGCTGTTGGAGTTGGCGACGACCAGTCAGAACGAAGAGGTTCGCCACGACATCCTGGTCGGTATGTCGCAAGCCATGAGCGGTTGGACGAAGGTCACGCCACCGAAGGCTTGGGGGGCGGCGGCTGAGTTGGCCGCGAAGAGTGAATCGGTCGAACTCAAAACGCTTGCTCGCGAGTTGTCGGTCGTGTTCGGCGACGGCCGAGCGATGGATGAACTCAAGGCATTGATCACGAACGGCGGGGCGGACGTGTCGGCTCGGCAGCAGGCGTTGCGGACGCTCGTAACCGCGAAGCCGGACGGGTTGGTGGTGTTGCTGCACAAGCTGCTCGACGATCGCGAGTTGATCGTCGAGGCGATTCGCGGGCTGGCAACGGTCGATCATGCCGAGACGCCCAAGCGAGTGCTTGACCGCTTTGCCCGGCTCACGCCAGAAGGAAAAATGATCGCGATCAGCACGCTCGTTTCACGCCCCAGTTACTCGAAGGAGCTGTTGAACGCGGTTGCCGCCGAACAGATCTCGCGCCGAGAAGTTTCCGCGTTTCATGCTCGGCAGATTCTGAGCTTCGGCGACGATGAGCTCACGAAGCAACTCGCAAAAGTTTGGGGAGAAGTCCGAACGAGCAGCGCTGAGAAGCAGCAACTTGCGGCGAAGTGGAAAGCGTCTCTCACGCCCGATCACCTGAAGACCGCGAAGCTCAGCGATGGCCGAGTGTTGTTCAACAAGAGCTGCGGGAACTGCCACGTTCTGTTCGGCAGCGGAAAGTCCGCTGGTCCGGACCTGACCGGCGGTAACCGGCGGAATCTCGACTACCTGCTCGAAAACATTCTCGACCCCAGCGCCACCGTTGCTGCCGACTTCCGGATGTCGGTCTTCGGAATGAAGGACGGCCGAGTCATCAACAGCGTGGTCGTTGATAAGTCTGAGAAGACGTTGACCGTCCAAACCCAAACGGATCGCGTCACGATTCAACGTACGGACATCGAAGAGCAAAAAGTCTCGACGCTGTCGCTGATGCCCGATGGCCTGTTCCAAACACTGACCGAAGATCAGGTCCGTGACTTGATTGGCTATCTGATGTCGCCCGATCAAGTGCCGTTGCCGTAGAGTCATCTCGGACACAGGCGAGCCGCCTGTGCTACGACACGACGGAAGCTACTGATGGCCGCTCTTAAACCGCTCTTCTGCCCTGGCCCGCTGGGACGCCGCAATTTCTTGCGAGCGGGGTTGCTCGGCATGTCGGGGCTGGGCTTGAGCGCGTGGTCGCAGTTGCACGCTCGCGCGGCGGAAGGGGTGAGGCAGGGGACCGAGACGTCTTGCATTTTCGTGTATTTGCACGGCGGTCCGAGTCATTTGGAAACGTATGATTTGAAAACGGAAGCTCCCGACGAAATTCGCGGGCCGTTCAAGCCGATCGCGACCAACGTGCCGGGCATGGAGATCTGCGAACTGTTGCCGCATCACGCGCGCGTGGCGGACAAGTTCACGTTGATTCGGTCGTGCAGCCACGACTGCGTCTGTCACGACGACGGAGCGCAGATCATGTTGTCGGGCCGGCGCACGCCGTTCGTGAGGCAGCCTGGGTTCACCATCCCCAATCAGTTCCCGGACGCGGGCGCGATCTACAAACGAGTGCGGCCGAACGGTCGCGATGGGTTGCCGAGCTACGTGGCGGTGCCGCATCGGCAGGAGTTCGCCGGGCCGGGGTATTTCGGCTCGAAGTTTGAACCGTTCCAAGTGCAGGCGAATCCAAACAGCCCGACGTTTCAGGTGCCGAACATCAGTCTGCCCGCCGAGCGGATCGAATTGATGCAGAACCGGCTGACGCTGATGCGCGGCTTCGATCGCATTCGCCGCGAAGCCGATGGTCGCGGCCAGATGGAAGCGATGGATAGCTACCAGCAAGAGGCCGTGCGGTTGCTGACGGGTGATGCGGCTCGCAGCGCGTTCGATCTCAGCCGCGTCGATCCGCGCGAGCGGGATCGGTATGGCCGCAGTCAGTTCGGTCAGAGTTTGTTTCTCGCTCGGCGACTGGTCGAATCCGGAGTCGGCTTTGTGCATGTCGAGGGGCGCGAGTTTGAAGATGCGGCGGGACGAACACTCGGCAACTGGGACGATCACGCGGTCAACTTTCACATCTTCAATGCGATGCAGGGACGGTTGCCGTGGTTCGACCAAGGGGTCTCCGCGCTGGTGCAGGACATCTACGAACGGGGCCTCGACAAGCGTGTGTTGTTGATCGTCACCGGCGAATTCGGACGGACTCCGCGCATCAACAGCCAAGTCGGCACGAGCAGCGGAGTGATGCAGCCCGGTCGCGATCACTGGCCGTCGGCGATGTCGATTCTGGTTTCCGGCGGCGGGATGCGCATGGGACAGGTCATCGGCTCAACGACTTCGAAGGGCGAGACTCCCAAAGACCGGCCGCTGCGTCCGAGCGATTTGATGGCGACCGTTTATGGATTCCTCGGTGTCGATCAACACCGCGAATTCCTCGATCACACCGGCCGGCCGTTACCGATTTTGGAAAATGGCGAACCGATCCGCGAACTCGTTGGCTGATCGAACGACCGAGCAAAGCTCAAGGCCAGTTCAGCCACTGCGGCCACTCGGACAAGGTGCGAAAGTACGCGTGCAGTTCGGCCAGCAAAGGGAGCGGTAACCACCACATGGCTCGACGCAGTTCGTTGTGCATGGGGTGGGAGATCATGGTTACTGGCGGTGAGTAGGCGGTCCCCAATCGTGGAAACCAACGCGGGACGCTCTGGCAATAATTGACATACACGGTGCCAAAATGATGTCGCAACAGTCGCTCTTCCAGCGGAACCACGGCGACGCAGTAGTACGCGATCACAATCGCCGTGGCGGCGGCGAATGTCGGACTCTTCAGCAAAAAGGCCAGCGACAGGATCATCAGGAAGGTGCCGACGTACAACGGATTTCGAGTCAGACTGTAGGGTCCGTAACAGATGACTTCGGTGGATTTCCGCCCGCCGATGAACCAAGTGGCCCAGAATCGCAGACACAATCCGCCGAAAAACATCAGCCAGCCGATGTAGTCCGCGAGGATCGCCGGCAACGATCCGGGCGGCACAAAGGTTGGCGAGAAGCCGGCTCCGAGCCAAGCCACCAACAGCACGACCAAGGTCAGATGCATCCGGCAGCGATAGCGGTAAGTGCCGCTCATCGGCGGGTCAGTGTTTATGGGGGACGGTGCTGTGGAAGCAGTGGTGTCCGTCAAAGGGCATTCCTTGCCAAACGTTGGTGCGGATTCACGGAGAGCAATGTCACACCGCTCGGCGAGAGACGTCACGGGGTGCATTTCTCCTAACTGACCCATCGGTTCACCTTCCATTGGCGGCTGTCGTTTCCAATCACGATGCGGACCTTCTGTCCGGGCTTCGCGCGAAAAGGATACTCGTTTTGTCGCTAATCCTGAAACGTGACTCATTGAGAAAACCTAAATATCGATCGACTGCCTCAGAAAAGTCGGGGATTCTCTTCACGTTGATTCGCTTCGCGATGTGACGCGTTGTTGAACTCGGTCGTCGTGGGCGATGTCATCGTGAGCCTGCTGATGAGCTTGGCAATTTGGGTTGCCCCTGTCGTGAATTCCGGGAATGCTGAAAAGTCCCACCGTGCAGAGCCGATGCTGAGGTCAGGTCGTTCTCGACCGAACTGGCCGAATCGCTAACCCGCCAGCCCGTCACGATGCCACCGGAGTCAGGTCAGCGAATGTCTGCACCGGAGGCCGTCATGTTGTTTTCTCGCGTCTTGAGTGTGGGAGTCGCGCTGGCCTTAGCGTCAGCCGGCTGCCGCACGCCGAACGTAGCCGTCATCGCTCCGCGTGACGAGCCGAATGGTCAAACGTCGTCGAACGAGCGTTCGGCTCATCACGCGGAGCGTGATGGCTACGTAAAAAACTCTTCCCACGTCGTACCGGCATCGTACGAGGAGACGTCACAACCATCGCTCGCCAACGATGCCGATGACCCGTTTGCCGGACGCGATGAATTGCCGCTCGACGAATTGGTGGCGGCCGTGAAAGCGCGCAATCCTTCGTTGCAAGCGGCGCTGGCGACGTGGAACGCGGCGGCGAATAAGTACCCGCAGGCGATCGCGCTCGACGATCCGATGTTTCAGTCGATGTACGCGCCGAAGTCCTGGAACGCCGCGTCCAACGTGCAAGGGTCGTACTACCTCGGAGTCGCTCAAAAGATTCCCTGGTCGGGCAAGCGCGAGTTGCGCGGCAATCAAGCGAATTGGGAAGCGTCCGCGGCGTCGTTCGATGCCGGTGAAGTTCAATTGCGACTCACCGAAGCGGCGCGGATGGCCTACTTCGATTTTTATCTCAATCAGCGTGAGCGCGAACTGAACGCCAGCAGCCGCGAAGCGATCAGCCGATTCCGGGATGTCGCGCGGTCGAAATACGAGGCCAATCAAGTCTCGCAGCAGGACGTGCTGCAAGCGGACGTCGAGTTGGCGCAGTTCGAGCAACGGCAGATTGATTTGACCCAAGAGCAGATCGTCGCGATCGCGCGGATCAACACGTTGCTGCACCGCCGCCCGGATCATCCGTTGCCCACGCCGCCGCGGAAGCTATCGGTCGTGGAAGAACTCCCCCCCGTCACCGGGCTGCGCGACTGGGCGGTCGGCAATCGTCCGGAGCTGCGAGCATTGGCTGCTCGCGTGCAGTCCGAACAGTCCGCCGTCGCCCTGGCCTGCAAAGAGTTCTATCCCGACTTTGAGGTGATGGCCCGCTATGACCGCTTCTGGACTGATCTCGAACAGCGACCGCAGATCGGCTTGAACATGAACGTGCCGCTGAATCAATCGAAGCGTCACGCCGCCGTCCAAGAGGCGATGTGGCGCGTTCACAAGATGCAGGCAGACTACGATCAAGCTGCCGACACGATTCGTGGCGAGGTGCAGTCGGCCTACGCTCGCGTGCAGGGGAGCCGCCGCAAGGTCGCCGTCTTCGAGTCCAAAATCCTGCCGGCCGCACAAGACAATCTTCAGGCGGCTCAATCCGGCTACGAAGCGGGCACGGTCGATTTCCTGCGGCTGATCGAAGCGCAGCGACAGCTCCTCGACCTGCGCGAGAAGTATCAAATGGCCGTCACCGATTACCATCGCCGCGCGGCCGAGCTTTCCCGCGCGGTCGGCCAAGATGTTCTCGGACCAGCACGGCCCGCGTCAGTTCCCGCCTTCGAACCACCGGAACCTGTTCGCGCCGAATGAAGCGGTCGAACCAAATCACATCGGACGACAGGCGAGCGGGGCGGCGTTATATCAGGCGGTTGTGAAATCTCTTTCGGGGCTCGGCAAAAAAATGGAGGGCAAAAAATCAGAACAAGTAGGGCACTCCTTTGCGTTGATTTTTTTGCCCTCCATTTTTTTGCCTGCCTGCCTCTCTCGAAAGACTCAGATTTGTTGACAGCTCATCTTTTCAGAAGGAGTGCATGATGCGATTGGAATTGCTCACGGTGTTGGCGTTGTTGTCGGGATCAAGCTTCCTCATCGGCTGTGGCGAGAAGTCCGCGCCGGCTCCGGCCACGTCGCCTGCCGGCCCCGCGGCCAACTCGAGTTCCGCAGAGGATGCGAAAATTGCCGAGGCGATCGCCAAACTTCCCGAAGAGGAACGTGCGCTGGCGGCGGCTCAGAAATTCTGTGCGGTCGAGGACAAGAGCCGGCTCGGTTATATGGGCAAGCCGCACAAAATTCTGGTGGAAGGCCAGCCGGTCTTCCTGTGCTGTGCCGGTTGCGAGGACGAGGCACTCAAAGATCCCCAAGCGACACTGGCCAAGGTCGAGAAGCTCAAGCAGGCGGCGGCTCATCCGTAAGACATCTTGGCGAGCGGGGCGGCGTCAGCCCCCGGTGCATTCGCCGCAGGACCGGGGGCTGACGCCCAATGGCACTGACTTTAGAAAGTAGCAGGCACATTCCATGTGCCGTTTCCCCATGACTTGCGGACGGCACATGGAATGTGCCTGCTACTTTGCGGGTCAGTGTTGGACGGGTAGCCCCGTCCATTCTTCCAACCATTCCAGCATCGCAGTCGCTTCAATGCTGTTGGTCGTTTGGAAGGCCACTCGCTGCGCGGGCTGACCGTCAGCGCCGGTGAATCGCAGCAGAATCGAATAGGTCAGACTCAGGACGTCATCCGCGCCGCTCTGCCGAGCATCAATGATTTCAATCGCCAGCAAGCGTGAGCGCGCGATCGAAAACTCAAGCGTGTCGGCGGAGGGCGGCCACGTCACTGTTGCCAATCCATCATCCAAAATCAGCACCGGTTTCTCGCGCAGCACCAGCGTCCGTGTGTGCCAGTACGCCACGCCGCTGAGGCCGAGCACCACAATCCAGACAGCGATCATCACGCTCAAGTGGTCGGACCAGCCACCGATGCCGGCCACGAAGATCGACACAAAGCTCACAAGTCCGGCAATGGTCAGCGCGACCACCCACGGCTGTCCGTTCGTCGGCAGGACACACCAGCGGTCTCCGTCACGGCGCAGGGGCAAAGATCGCAGGCCATGTACTCGCCGCGAGACCCATACCCAGCCTCCGGCCATGAGGAGGTTGAACGGCAGCAAAAACAATGCGAAGGCCAGCGGCATTCCATTGAGTGTTCGATCCAGTGCCGAGTCGCTCGGATCGTTCGGGTTGTAGATGACGTCCACTCGTTGCCCGACGGGATAGCGAGCCAACGTCAGTTGCGCCTTCGACGGCCGGCTGGTATCTCGCAGATTCAAGAAGTGCAGTCGCTGGCCCGTGAATTCCTGGCCGTTGACCACATAGCGAAAGTGGACTTTCGCATCGAACGATTCGCTGACCTCACGCTGCTCGGCACTGTGAGTGATTTCGCCCGGCACGCTCGGATACCACTGAGCCACGACGTTCTTTACGGTCAGAAACACCAACAGCCCGTCGGGGACGAGGACGATCAACGACCACAGCAACAGTCCCAGCACGGCGGGGCTGGCGTTCAGCCATCGTTCTCGCCGCGAGACGGAATCGGAACGAGATTTGACGAGCATCGACTCTGCCTCAATTCTTCGCCAAATCGCGAGCCACTTCTTCCGACCGCCGCATCACGCGCAGGATGTTGCCGCTCATCAACTGATGAATCTGCGACGCCGAGTAGCCGCGCGTCAGCAACACCTGCGTGATGACCGGATACTTGGAGACGTCTTCCAATTGTTTGGGGGCTTTGTCGATGCCGTCGAAGTCGGAACCGAGGCCGACGTGGTCAATGCCCGCAACTTTGATGATGTGCTCGATGTGATCGGCCACGTCGTAAACGTCACCGGATTCGATAGGGTTGTCGGCGATCCAGCGTTTGCGAGCCGCTTGAAAATCTTTCTCGACGGGAAACTTGCGGTGCAGTTCACGCAAGACCTCGAACATGTTCGCTCGCCTCCTGGCCGATTCCGGGTGGATGAAGCCGGAGTAGAAATTGACCATCACCACGCCACCGTTCTTGGCCGTCAGCTTCAAAATGTCGTCTGGTACGTTGCGGGGATGATCGGCGATCGCTCGCGCGGAGGAATGCGAGAAGATGATCGGCGCTTTGCTGGCGGCCAGCGCGTCGCGCATCGTGTCGGGTGAAACGTGTGACAGATCGACCAACATGCCCAGCCGATTCATCTCGCGGACGACTTCCTCGCCGAATTTCGTCAGCCCGCCATGTTTCGCTTCATCAGTCGCCGAGTCTGCCCAGGCCAGCGTGTCCGAGTGCGTCAGCGTCATGTAACCAACGCCAAGCTCTTTCAACCGCCGCAGTTTGTCGAGCGAGTTTTCAATCGAGTGCCCTCCCTCGACGCCGATCAGCGAGGCGATCTTGCCGGCCTTCTGGATTCGCACAACATCGTCGGCCGTTTTGGCGAACTCGAAGACGTCGGGATACCGCTTCACCATCGCATGAATGATCGCGATTTGTTCGAGCGTCATCGTGAAGGCGCGGTTCTCTTTCGAGGTCTCGGCCGGAACGTACGCCGCCCAGTATTGAGCGCCGACATTGCCGACTCGCAGGCGCGGGATATCGGTTTGAAACTTCGGCACTCCGGCCGCGATGTCCGCTTTGTCGAACGTTCCGCCCGCCTTCTGCCGCACTTCCCACGGCAAGTCGTTGTGACCGTCGAACACAAAGCCAGCGGAGTGAACTCGGCGGGCTTCGTCGCTGATGACGACCAGCGGCTTGTCGGCCGCGAGGGCGAAATGGCTTGCGCTGACGAGCAGCGCCAAAAAGAATTTTCGCATAGGTGGCCTTGTTGATCGAAGAATTGTGTTGCCGAAAACGTAGGGTGGGTCGAGTCATCGAGACCCACCACGGACCACGATTGATTTGGTGGGTCTCGATGACTCGACCCACCCTACGTTTGAGAAACTTGCTATCGCAACCGGATGACGCCGTAGACCAGGAACTTCGGGACGACGAATTGGACGCGGCCGTTGGAAACGGCGCAGGCCAGCTTGGTTGGTTCCGGCTGCTCGGGCGTGAGGAATTCCGCCGTGCTGATCGTCAGACCGTCGGGCAAGCGCAGATCGACGCGGACTTCCTCGACGGGAATGGGCTGCTCGTCTTGGATGCCGCGTCCGGCACTGTGCTTTTCTTTGGGCTCGATGCGGTTGTAATTGACGAGGTGCAGCGCGAGTTCGTTGCGCTGCGGATGCTTCGACAGCGACGCTCGGACCGTCTTAGGGGCAGCGATGTGGCTGCGGTCCGCGAGCGAATCCGGCAACGGAGTCTCAGCGTCGAGTGACACGACTTGCCGATAGTGTGCGGCGATGTCCGGTCCGACGCTGTCATCCGGTTTGATGTCGAACAAGACGTGATCGTCCAACAGCCGGCCGCCGGCTTCACGGAAGCGGACGAGCGGCTTGAGGTCGCCGTTGTGAATCGCTTTGCGTGGGAACAGCAGCAGGCTTTCGTGCTGTGGCTGATGCCAGCGGAACAGGTCGTCGTGCTTTTTGAGGAATTGGTAATAGCGAGCGATCTCCGTCCGAGCCTGCGGGTCTTTGAAGCGGGTATAGAAGCCCATCGGAGCACCGCAGTTTGCGGCGAGTTCGGAGATCGCGACGCGGGTGCGCGTGCTTTCGTACTTGCCGAGCGTGAACGGCTTGTTGCCGAACATGCCGCGAATGTACCGCGCCTGCAAGGTTCCCTCGCCGAGCATCCCTTCGGCCAAGTCGGTGTAGTGCGCGGCGGCTCCCGTGCTGTACCAGAGATAGCTTTCGTCCCGGCCCCACAGATCGCCGGGCAGCAGACACCGCTCATCGCCGTTGAGTTGGTTGAAGTTGCCGAGGTGATTCCACTGCCCGACCAACAATTCCGGCTTGAGCGATCGGCCGTACTTCACGAAGACATCGTCGAACGCCTGCTTGTTGGCGACCTGCGAGAACCGCAGCATCTCGCGCCGCAGCGGCGTCGATTCGTCCGGCTTGTGCCAACTGACGATCTCGGTGAAGCGATGCGATTTCAAATCGGAGATTTCAAATTTGGATTTCAAATCCTCGGCCGTGAACCGCTCGCCGAGATACTTCTTGAACTCGGCGACGCAGTGCTGGCAGTGGCAGTCGTGCCGATAGAAATAGTTGATCATGAATCCGTCGCAGCCTTGCTGGATGCCGTGCTTGGTCCAGGCCTTCAGGACCGTCCGCCAGTGCGGGTTGTTGAGGCACGCCCAATACTCCTTCATGCCGCCGATGCTGTAGTTGTTGTTCGTGATCGGCTTCCCTTCGGCGTCGATTTCCAGCAACTCCAGCGGATCGGCGACCGGCTTGGGGCCGAGTAACTTTTCGTCCCAGAGTTCGCGATAGAACTTGAAGAACCCGCGCGGCCCGCCCGGTTCGGCCGGCTTGTTCTTGGCTTCTGGAATCGGCGGACTGTCGGGATCACCGACGAGAAACTTCACGTTCATGTGCCCGACGACCCTGATGCCGCGCTGATGAATCTCGCGATTGAGATTCGTCAGCCACTCGCGGTTCTCGTTCAACCCGACGAGCGGGAAGTGAGCGGGATACCCCTTGCCATGCGGCGTGTGCGCCAGGCTCCAAAAGTGCGCACCGTAGAAGCCAACCTGCGCGATGTCCGGCCGAGCTTCTGTGAGAAACGGCAGGTACTCCGGATCGGCGTACTCGGCCCAGTGTGCGACCAGCGTTGAAAACTCACGCGGCTTCGGCGGCTCCGTCTGAGCCAACGCCAAGTTGGAGAGGCTCGCCAAGAACAGGACGGCGACGACAGGCAGTTTCATCGGAGAACCCTTTCGTGATCCAAGAGTGTTCTGGCGAGCGGGGCGGCGTCAGCCCAATGGCACTCACTTTGTCGGCAAAGTAGCAGGCACATTCCATGTGCCGTCCGCATTTTCCAGGCTGACGGCACATGGAATGTGCCTACTACTTTCTAAAGTGAGTGCCATTGGGCGTCAGCCCCCCGGTGCATTCGACACCAGACCGGGGGGGCTGACGCCGCCCCGCTCGCCTGTGTCACGCTTTCGCAGGCTACTCACTTCTAATCCCAGACAACATGGAGCAGACAGCGTTCGGTCCGTTGGGTTGACGTCTTCGCGACCTGTCCGATACTGCCCGCCATGTCGAAGACGTTGATGGAATATGCCGAGTGGCTCGCCCGCCGAGACGAACTCATCTGGCCCGCCGCGCCGCCGAGCGTGCCTCGGAAGGCGATCCCGTCGATCAAGCCGTTGCCGGGGATCAAAGCGGTGACGTGGAATGTCTACGGCACTCTGCTGCGGATCACGGACGGCGATCTGTTGCTGTTGCCGACTCAGGAACTGCGGATGCAGGTCGCGCTGGAGAAGACGATCCAAGAATTCAACATGTGGCAAAGTATGAGCCGCAAGCCAGGTGATCCGTGGGCGCAGCTCTTCCCACAATACAAGGACATCGTGGCGGAAATGCAGCTCACCGTGCCGGCGAAGAAGGGCGACCTCGGTCAAGTCGACTCGGCGAAACTGTGGCGCAAACTGATCTCGCGGCTGGAGCAGAAGGAGTATGCCTACGACGCCAACTTCTACGGCGATGCCGACGACTACGCCGAAAAGGTCGCGTTCTTTTTTCATTCCTGTCTGGCCGGAATCGCTGCGATGGACAAGGCGGCGAATGTCGTCAAAGCCGTGGCTGAGGCCGGCTTCGCTCAAGGACTGTTGGCGGACGGGCAGTCCTTCACGCTGACGCAGTTGTTGCGAGCGTTCCAAGCCACCACTAAATTGCCGCCGCTGAATCAACTGTTCGCGTCCGGCTGCATCATCCTGTCGCACGACGTGGGAGTGCGAAAACCTTCGCGAACGTTGTTCAACACCGCCGCCGAGGCGTTTGCTCGGCAGGGCATCGAGCCGTCCGCAGTCTTGTATGTCAGCAACCGTTGGCCCGACGACCTGACCGTCGCCAAACAGATCGGCTTCCGCACCGCTCTGTTTGCCGGAGACAAGAACAGCGTCCAAGCACCCGCCGCAGAACTCCTGAACTCGGAACTCCGTCCCGACCGACTCCTGACAGAACTGACCCAGATCCGAAACTTGCTGGAATCGTGACTCGCTGACATCTGTGTCCGTCATTTTGAAATCTGTAGTTCACAATTTGTTTTGATATCACCGGCTTCCCGGTTTCAGCCCCAAGGGGGCGTGACTCGACAGCCCAGGGCATCGCCCTGGGTGAGTCATTCGAGAGAACATTCTTAGCCCTGAAGGGGCGCAACTTGCACGAATGCCATGCGAGTTGCGCCCCGTTGGGGCTAAACGACTTTTTCTGTGACGCCAACCCAGGGCGATGCCCTGGGCTATCGAGTCAGTCCCCGTTGGGGCCAAGACCAGAAGGCCGATTACGCCCTTTTTGATTTGCAATTCCCCATCCCGACAACCTACTTCCCCGCGATCCCCTATGGCGCAGCCACTTGTCGATTTTTCGCAGTTTGATTTCGAGCACCCGCTGTTCGACCTGGAAGCCGTGCGCGAGGTCAACCCGCAGCGCTTCGAGATGGAACAGCTCACGGCCGTCGTGCATGTGGACACCAGCAAGCATCTGGTCGCCGGGTACAAGGACGTGACCGACCACGAGTTTTGGATTCGTGGCCACATGCCGGATTACCCGTTGATGCCAGGCGTGATCTTGTGCGAAGCCGCCGCGCAGCTCGCCGGGTTTTATGCCCGCAAGTACAAAATTCTGGGCGGCGATTACCTGGGCTTCGGCGGCATGAACGAAGTTCGTTTTCGTGCTCCGGTATATCCCAACTGCCGTTTGTTGTTGGCCGCACAGGTCACCAAAATCCGGCCGAACCGGCTGTCCGAATACGACTTTCAAGGCTTCGTGGGCGACAAGATGGTCTTCAGCGGCAGCATGATCGGTGTCCCGATCCACCGCGGACAGAAGAGTGAGCCGAGCTAACTCTCCCATGCCTGAAGTCGTCGATCTCCGTCCGTACTTCCTTTGCTTCGACGATGTTTTGTCCTACGTCGCGGCGGATGGTCTGCTGGATTGGACCAAGCTGTTCGGCAATGCGAATCCGGTCGAACTCGATGTCGGCTGCGGGCGCGGGATGTTCCTGTTCAACGCCAGCACGACGCAGCCGGAGCGAAACTTTCTGGGCGTGGAACTCGATTTCACGGAAGGCCGACGTGGTGCGAAGCGGCTGGTCAAACGCAATCAGCCGAACGCGCGCGTGATTGGTGGCGACGCGAACTATCTGCTCGACCGACTGATCCGCCCGGCCTCTGTGTCGGCGGTGCATGTTTATTTTCCGGACCCGTGGTGGAAGCGCAAGCATCGCCGCCGGCGACTGTTCACGGATCTCTTCGCCGATCGAGTCGCCCGCGTGCTCGCACCCGGCGGATGGCTCCACATGTGGACCGACGTGGCAGACTATTTCGAGATTGTCCAAGCGCTGTTGGAACATCATCCGCTCTTCAAATGCCTGCCGACACCGGCTGAGCGTGCTGCCGCCAATGACCTCGACTATCAAACGAGCTTCGAGCGCACGCGCCGCGAAGCGGGCCTGCCGATCCATCGGGGGTTATGGCAGCGCATTCTGTAGGACAGACTTCATTCGGCGGCGCTGGATTGAGTTATCTCTACGTCACGAATGGCGACAAGGTTCTATTGCCGCAAGACGAAGACAGCGGGGGTCGTGAATGGAGAGAAGCGGAAATGAACAATGAGAAATGAAAAATGAAAAATGAAAAATGACGCACCACCGAACCCTTGCCGGTCATTTTGCATTCTCCATTTCTCCATTTCCCATTTCCCATTTCCCATTTTCCATTCTTTCGATTCTCAAATCGCTTCCAGCGCCGTCAGCAGCGCGTTGCTCAGCGTGAAGGCTTCGTTGATCTCGTTGGCGGGGTCGGCGATCGTGTCCACGCCTTGATTGCCGGCGACCGTGTCGCTGCCTCCTTGGCCGTTGATGGAATCGTCGCCGTCGCCGCCGAGGACCACATCGTTTCCGCCACCACCGGCCAGCGTATCGGCTCCGTCGCCGCCTAGAACGGTGTCGTTGCCGCTGCCGCTGTTGATGTTGTCATCGCCGTCCGAGCCGTTGATCTGGTCGTTGCCGAGTCCGCCGGTGACGGTGTCGTTGCCGTCTCCCGCGATGACTGTGTCGTCGCCGTCGCCAGCGTCGATGAAGTCATGGCCGTGATCGCCCCGGATGAAGTCATTGCCGGTACCGGCGGTGATCACGTCATCGTGGCGTCCGCCGTCGAGCGAGTCATTGCCATCGCCGCCGGTGAGCGTGTCGATGCCCAGGTTGCCCAGCAGCGTGTCGGCTCCGGCGCTGCCATCCAGGCGGTCATCGCCGGCTCCGCCATTGAGCGAATCGTCGCCGTTCTGGCCGAGCAGCAGGTCGAAGCCGTCACCCGCTTCGAGAGTGTCGTTGCCGTCGTTGCCGCGGAGGCTGTCGTCGTCCGCGTTGCCCTGCAGGCTGTCGTTGCCGGCTTGGCCATAGAGATTGTCCTTGCCGTTACCGCCAATCATCGTGTCGTCGCCACTGCCACCGTAGAGGAAATCGTGGCCGACGCCGCCGGAAATCGTGTCGCCGTCCTCGCTGCCGACGAGCGTGTCGTTGCCAGCGTCGCCGTTGAGCGACAGTCGCACGTTTCCGATGAACGCTCCGATCGCGTTGATCGTGTCGTCGCCGTTGCCGCCGAAGACTTCCACGAGCACGGCCGCGACATCTTCCAGGTTGCCGATCGTGATCGTGTCGTTGCCGTTGTTGCCGTTGATGGCCACGCGATTGAAATTTGGGCCGACGGTCACGGACTTGCCGGATTCGGTGATGATCAACAAGTCTTCCGCCGTCTTGCCGACCACGAAGTTGTTGGCGGTGCCGTTGCCGTTGACGATCAGCGTGTTGTCGCCGGTGAGATCGGTGAGCTGATCGTTGCCGCTGCTGGCCCCTTCCCAAATGACGGTGTCGTTGCCATCACCACCCTGAATCACATCCGGGCCCCCTTGCCCGTTGAGCGTGTCGTCTCCGGCTTGCCCAAACTGCTTGTCCGCTCCGGAACCACCGAGGACACTATCGTTTCCGTCTCCCGCATCAACCGAATCGTTGCCGGCACCGCCGCTGATAATGTCATCGAATGTACCGCCGAAGAGGGTGTCGTCACCGTCGCTGCCGACAATCGTGTCACCCTGTGGTACAGATGGTGGCACGAGCGGCGGCGGTGGTGGTGGTGGTGGTTGTGGTGGTGTGGTCGAACTGCCAGTCACCGCACTCACGATCGCATTCGCCAGCGCGACCGAATTCCCAGCTTGGACTTCGAAGAACAGAGGTTGTCCCGGCTGGATGGTTCCGCCCGCTCCGTCCGAGATCGGCCCGGTGGTGTTGTTGAGCCCACCCGTTAACGTCGCCAGTGCGGTCAGCTCTGCACGCGGCGTTGTTGACCCCCTCTGGCTCGCCCCCAAACCGACCACTTGGACGTTGTCCGCCAACAGTGCATTCAGCGTCGCTTGGATTCCGACTGCGGCGATTGGTGTTCGTAAACTCCCACCGCCGCCGCCACCGCCGCCGCCGCCAGGGCCACCAGCCCCTGTCGCAAAGACTGACGCTGGAACGGTGACTCCACCAACTCCCGTGTAAAATGGCAACCCATCATTGTTGTGTATCAACAAGCGGCTGTCAGTCGCCGCCAGAACAATGCGGCGAGTTCCCGGCCGGAATCCAATGCCATCCGCCGGATTGGCAACATTGGATGTGGGTGACAGCACCGGGCCTGTAGGGTCTGCCTGGAACGTGGAGAATGCGGGGATGTCCGGTCCCAAAGCCAGTTGAGTACTCACCAAACCAGCCGAACCAGTATCCAGCATGTCGCCATCGTCATTGCCATCCAAGCCGACACCGGTCGTAATCTGATAGAGCCCCTCGAAGATCGGTTCGGCACCGGCACCGCGATTCGGAGCGACACGAGCCAGTGCCGCGTCAATGGCGTTTTGGAACTGAGGCGTCGTCGTCGTGATCAGCGGTTGGTTGAGAGCAAAGGGCAAGCCGCTGTTACCACCACCACCTCCACCACCTCCTCCTCCTTGAACTCCCCCGTAAGCCTCGAATCGCGTCACACCGAACGCGAGGCTGGCCCCTGGAAAGTTCATTTGCAACTGAGTGATCACGCTGCTGAACGCCGCTTGTACTGACGGCCCGATGTTGCTGAACGACCGGGTGTTGTCGAGCAACAATACGATGTCCAGATCCTGCGATGCCGCTCCGTCGTCGTCGATAATGCGGCCTTCACCGCTGTTGTCAAAAATCGTGGCATTGGTCGCCGAAATCAGATTGAGGAACAGCGTCTCCTGGTCCGACTCATCTAAGGTATCTCCCAGAATTGGCACGCTGACTGTTTTCGCGATTTCACCGGGAGCGAAGTTCACGGTCCCCGAGACTGCGATATAGTCTTCGTTATTTTGCGGGTTGGCACCGCCCACCGTGCGTGTTGCGGTTCCATCGGACGTGGCATACGTCACTGTCACCGGACGGGTCAAAGCATTGGACAGCGAGATCGTAAAGACCATATTGGTCGTGCTCGAATTTCCCTCAGGATCGAGCCGCACGTCGTTGACCGAAACTGTCGTAGTGCGGTTATCAACCAGGTCATTTCCAGCGCCGCCATCCACGTAGTCGGGACCGTTCAAGGCGAAGATCGTGTCATTGCCACTCTGCCCAAAGATCGAATCGGCACCCGCAAAATCGCTGAGGCCGATTTCTGAATCGTCGAACATCAGGTCATTGTTGCTACCACCAAGGAGTCGATCACTTCCGAGTCCCCCTTCCAACGTGTCCATGCCGGCATTGCCGCTGACCACATCGTTGCCATCTCCACCTTGAATCCGGTCGTTGCCATTGCTGCCAAGCAAACTGTCATCGCCCGCCTGGCCGTCAATCACATCATTGCCCGTTTGCCCGTCGATCGTGTCGGCACCGTCGCCGCCCAACAGGCTGTCGGCCAGTTCGCCGCCGAGGATCGAGTCGTTGCCAATGCTGCCGTTGATGGTGTCCGAGCCGCCGTCGCCGTTCAACGTATCGTCACCGTCGTCGCCGTTGAGAATGTCTTCGCCATTCGCGCCCAGGACGAAGTCATTCCCGTTGCCGGCGTTCACAGTATCAGAACCGTTGCCGCTGTTGATTGTGTCGTTTCCGTCTCCCGCGCTGATGTTGTCCGCTCCGTCGCCGCCGCTGATGCTGTCGATCCCGATTCCACCTCGAATGACATCCGCGCCGTCGGCACCGTCGAGCGTATTGTCAGCCCCCTGGCCGTCGAGCGTGTCAGCTCCATCGCCGCCGACCAGGCTGTCGCCGAAATCATCGCTGCCCAGAATCGAGTCGTTGCCGTTGCCGCCATTGACGCTGATGCTCGTCAAGCCGGTGAAGGCGGCCGAGGTCACACCGCTCAGGTCGATGGTGTTCTCCGCGTCGCCGCCGGTGATGACGATGGACTGCACCGAACTGGCCGCGAGTGTGCCAATCGCCACCGGTTGCAACTGCCCGCCGTCGGGGCCGATCTGCACGATGACGTTGCCCCCCAGCGAACTGACGCTGACGTTGTCTCTCACGTTCAGCGTGATGTTCAATTCGGAGCCGGCCACGATCAGCACGCTGGTTGACAGCAGCGACCGCACTTCCAAGTGCTCGGCGGCAGACGCGACGGCTCGCGACGTCGTCCCATGCTTCCGGCGATCGACCGCGGCGGACCAATGCTTAAGCCATGTGGCGATGCTCATGATGTTGGCCTCCTTGCCAATCAGCCGGAACGCGCTAGAGTCCGGTTCTCTCAATAACCGGACGCTAGCGCGTTCCGGCTCAATAACCGGACGCTAGCGCGTTCCGGCTGATGATCTCAAATCAAATTGCTTCGAGCGCCGTCAGCAATCCATTGCTGAGCGTAAAAGCCTCGTTGATCTCATTGGCGGGGTCGGCGATGGTGTCCACACCTTCGTTGCCCGCAATCGTGTCGTTACCACCTTGCCCGTTGATCGAATCGTCGCCGTCGCCGCCGAGGATCACATCGGCACCGCCACCACCGGCCAGGATGTCGGCTCCGTCGCCACCTAGAACGGTGTCGTTGCCGGCACCGCTATTGATGATGTCGTCGCCATCCGAGCCGTTGATCGCATCGTTGCCGAGACCTCCGATGACCGAGTCGTTGCCGTCGCCACCGATGACCGTGTCGTCGCCGTCGCCAGCATCAATCGAATCGTTGCCGTGATCGCCACGGATGAAGTCATTGCCCGCACCGGCGATGATCGAGTCATCGTTGCGTCCGCCATCGAGCGAGTCGTTGCCATCGCCGCCGAGCAGCGTGTCTTGGCCCAGGTCACCGAGCAGCGTGTCCGCTCCAACGCTGCCATCCAAGCTGTCGTCGCCCGCTCCGCCCAGGAGCGAGTCGTCGCCGTTCTGGCCGAGCAGCACGTCGAAGCCGTCGCCGCCATCGACGGTATCGTGGCCGTCGTTGCCGCGAAGGCTGTCATCGCCGGCGTTGCCTTGAATGCTGTCGTTGCCCGCGTCGCCGAAGACGTTGTCGTTCCCATTGCCAGCGACGATGGTGTCGTTACCGCTGCGACCGTTCAGCCGGTCGTTGCCGTCGCCGCCGGTGATCGTGTCGCCATCTTCGCTGCCGACGATGGTGTCGTTGCCGGCATCGCCGTTCAGCTCCAGTCGCACGTTGCCGAGGAAGGCTCCCGCCGCGCTGATGATGTCGTTGCCATTCCCCCCGAAGACTTCGAGTTGCACGCCCGCGACGTCTTCCAGGTTGCCAATCGTGATGATGTCGTTGCCGTTGTTGCCGTTGATCGCGACACGATTGAAATCCGGGCCGACGGTCACGGTCTTGCCGGACTCGGTGATGGTCAACAGGCTGTCAGCGTTCTTACCAACGTTGAAGTTGTTCGCGGAACCGGTGCCGTTGACGAGCAGCGTGTTATCTCCGGTGGGGTCGGTGAGCGTGTCGTTGCCGCCACCAGCGCCGTCCCAAACTGCGGTGTCGTCGCCATCTCCGCCCTGGATGAGGTCCGTGCCCCCCTGGCCATTGAGCGTGTCGTCGCCGACTTGTCCGAAGATCGTGTCGTTCCCCGCACCGCCGAGCACGCTGTCGTCGCCGGCTCCGGTTTCGATGTAGTCATCACCCGAACCACCATTGAAGAGGTCGTCGAATTCGCCGGCCAGCAGCGTGTCGCTCCCGTCGTTGCCGATCAGCGTGTCATTCTGCGGACCGGGGATCGGCGGCAGTGGTGGTGGTGGCGGTGGTGGTGGTGGTGGACCGACTCCAACGGCACCGGTGATGCCGGCCACAATCGCGGCGGCCAGTCCGGCCGCATCACCTGGATTGATCCGGAAGAACAACGGCTGCCCCGGTTGAATGTCGTCGGCAGATGGGCCGGGAGTGATCCCGTTCTCCAGCGGAGTCGTGGTGGTATTGATGGCTCCGGTGAGGATCGACAAGCCTTCCAGTTGCGGTCGCGGGGTCGCATTCGGACCACCACCGCTTAACCGCTGGTCGCCCAGTCCGACCACTTGGATTCCGCGTGCGATGAGTGCGTTGATCGTGTTTTGAATGGTCGCACCACGGCCACCAGGACTGTTGGCGGTCCCACCTTGCGTGATCTGGATGGCGGGAACGGTCACACCTCCGACACCGGTGTATGTCGCTAATCCGTCGGGCTGGTAAGTAATCGCTGCGTCGGTCGCCAACAGCACGATGTGTTGCGCGCCGGGCCGGAACCCCATTCCGTCCGCGGGTGTGGCCGTGACTGGAATCGTCGGCGGAAGCACGTTGTTGGGGAGATCGGGCATGAAGGTGCTGTAGGCCGGGACGTCGCCACCAGCTCCTGGATTCGTTTGCGTCAGGGCTTGGCCCGCGATGCCGCTGTCGGTCGTATCGCCATCTCCGTTGCCATCGAAGCCCGCTCCTGTGGCGAGTTGGAACAACGCTTCGATATCGCTTTCCGGGAGACTGCCGCCACCACCCGGACTGATCCGGTTGAGCGCCGCATTGATGGCGTTGTTAAAGCCAATCGTGTCATCCGTGATGATCGGCTGATTCAAAATGTACGGTCGATCCGTGGCACCGGCGTAATCCTCGAACTTCGAGACGCCGAACGCAAAGTCGCCGCCGGGAAATTGCGTCAGCAACTGCGTGATGATGGTCGGGAAGCTGGTCACCAAGGTCGGACCGGCACCAGAGAAGCTGCCGGTGTCATCGAACAGCAAGACCACGTCGAGGATCGGCGGCGGCGGAATGACATCGTCGTTGATGATCCGCCCCTCTCCCTGTGGGTCGTTGAAATTCGCGTTCACCGGATTGGACAGATTCAGGAAGAAGGTTTCGTCACCCTCGATGACCGTGTCACCCAGGATGTCAATGGGAACCAGCTTGACCGTCTCGCCAGGCAAGAACGTGAGCTGGTTGTTGGTCGAGACATAATCGGTGTTAGCCGTGGCCGTGCCGCCCAGCAACGTGCCGTCGGAGGCGGTGGCGTAATTGACGGAAACGGTCAAAGCGCTGGCGACGGTCAGCCGCACGGTCATGAAGACCGTGTTCGTGACGTCCCCTTCGTTGAAGATGAGATCGTCGACGACCAAACCGGAGATGCGTGTGTCGAGCAGATCGTTGCCGACGCCGCCGATCAGCAAGTCGGGACCGCCGATCCCGAACAGGGTGTCATCGCCCGCTTGGCCCAGCAACGTGTCAGCTCCGCTGAAGCTGTTGACCTGGAGTTCAAAGTCGTCGTACGCGAGATCGTCACCCGCTCCGCCGAGGATGCTGTCGCTGCCGATGCCTCCCTCGATGGTGTCGTTGCCGCTGCCGCCGTTTGCGATGTCGTTGCCATCGCCCCCTTGGAGGCGATCGTGGCCGCCGTCGCCGAACAGGCTGTCGTCCCCGGCCTGACCGTCGATGGAATCATTGCCGCTCATGCCGCGAATCACGTCGGCACCCAGTCCGCCGTTGATCGTGTCGTTTCTCTCGCCGCCGATGATCGAATCGTTGCCGTCATCGCCGTTGATGAGGTCCGCACCGCCATCGCCATTGATGGTGTCGTCGCCGAGTCCGCCGTTGATCGTGTCTTCGCCGTTCTGGCCATTCGCGACGTCATCGCCATCGCCGAGATTGACGAGGTCCGAGCCGTTGCCGGCGTCGACGTTGTCGTTCCCCGCTCCGGCGTCGATGTTATCTGCCCCATCGCCGCCGCTGATGATGTCGATCACGGCTCCACCGCGAATGACATCCGGCCCGTCGGCACCGTCGAGCGTGTTGGCACCTCCCTGTCCGTCGAGCGTGTCGGCACCGTCGCCCCCCAACAGGCTGTCGCCGAAATCATTGCTCCCCAGAATCGAGTCGTCGCCATTGCCGGCGTTGACGCTGATACTCGTCAAGGCGGTGAAGTCGGCCGACGTCACACCGCTCAAGTCGATGTTGTTCTCCGCGTCGCCGCCGGTGATGACGATCGACTGCACCGAACTGGCTGGGAACGTGCCAATCGAGACCGGTTGTAACTGCCCGCCGTTGGGGCCGATCTGCACCACCACGTTGCCGCTCAGCGAACTGACGCTGACGTTGTCGTTCGTGTTGAGCGTGATGTTGATCTCGGTGCCGGCCACAATCAGCACGCTGGACGAAGGCAGAACGCGAATTTCCAAGTGCTCCACAGCCGACGCAGCGGTCCGCGTCTGAGTGCTTGGTTTCCGGCGACCTGCCGCTGCGGGCCAGTTCTTCAGCCATGAAACGAATTGCACGATCAAGCCTCCCTGCCAGATTTCAAATCTCAAATCTCAAATCTCAAATCTCAAATCTCAAATCTCACAGTGCATCCAAAATCGTTCGCAGCGCCGCCGACAGCACGAACAGTTCGTCGATCTCAGCGATCGGATCGACAATCACGTCGATCCCTTGGCCGCCAGCGACGGTATCGCTGCCACCTTGGCCGTCGATCGTGTCGTCGCCGTCTTGGCCCAGGATCAGATCGCTGCCGGCTCCACCTTTGAGAAGGTCTTTGCCATCGCCGCCGACGATCGTGTCATTGCCGGCCATGCCGTTGACGATGTCGTTGCCGTCGCCGCCGTCGATGGCGTCGTTGCCGGTGTTGCCGGTGATCACGTCGTTGCCATCGCCGCCATTGACCGTGTCGTTGCCGTCACCGGCGTCGATCGTGTCGTTACCGTGATCGCCACGAATCTTGTCGTCGCCGAGTCCACCCACGATCGAATCGTTGTTGCGGCCACCGTTGAGCACATCGTTGCCGTCGCCGCCATCCAGCGTGTCGGCTCCCAGTCCACCCAGCAGCGTGTCGTTGCCGGCACCCCCCAGCAGGCTATCGACGCTGTCGCCACCATCGAGCGAATCGCTGCCGTTGCCCCCCTCCAGCGTGTCGAAATCGTTGCCGCCCAGGAGTGTGTCATTCCCCACGCCGCCGCGCAGCAAGTCCGCGCCGTTGCCGCCGTCGATCGAGTCGTTGCCGGCTTCGCCATCCACGAAGTCATCACCGTCGTCGGCGCTGATCGTATCGTTGCCGTTGCTCCCCTTGAGGTTGTCGTTGCCGATGCCCCCGGTGATCGTGTCATCCCCCAGCGTGCCGCGGACCGTGTCATTGCCGTCGCCGCCATCCAGCAGCAATCGCACTCGGCCGATGGGGCTGCCGGTCCCGCTGATGAAGTCGTTGCCGGCTCCGCCATGCACTTCGACCACGATCGGCGGCACCTTCGAGATGTCGCCAAGGTTGATGGAGTCGTTGCCGTTGTTGCCGTTGATGATCGCCAGAATGAATGTCGGCCCGGCCGTGACACTCTTCCCCGCCTCGGTCACGGTCAGCAGACGGTCCACCGATTGTCCGATCGTGAACGTGTTGGCCGCGCCGCTGCCATTGACGATCAGCGTGTTGTCGCCGTCGGCGTCGGTGAAGAAATCGTTGCCGCCGGCGGCTCCGTCCCAGATAAACGTGTCATCGCCGAGTCCACCGTCGAGCGAATCCGTGCCACCCTGTCCATTGAGCGTGTCGTTGCCGGCTCCGCCGAGCAGCGTATCGGCCCCAGCCCCTCCGAGAACGCTGTCGTTCCCTGCGCCCCCGTCAATCGAATCGTTGCCGGCACCACCGCTGATGAGGTCATCGAAATCGCCAGAGAAGATGGTGTCGTCTCCGTCACCGCCCACCAACGTATCTCCCTGCGGTCCTGAAGGCGGGATGGGTGGTGGAGGTGGGGGCGGAGGCGGAGGTGAAATCGCGGTCGCACTGCCCGTCACCGCATTCACGATCGCCGTCGCCAGACCCGCCGAGTTCCCAGCCTGCACTTCAAAGTACAGCGGCTGACCCGGAGCAATCATCCCGCCCGCTCCGTCGGAGATCGGGTTCATCGTGTTGTTCAACCCACCGGTCAATTGGGCAATCGCGGTCAGTTCGGCACGCGGCGAGGTTCCGAATCGAGTGGAACCCAAACCGACCACCTGGATGCTTCCCGCGAGCAACGCATTGATCGTCTGCTGAATGCCGACGGCCGCTGCGGGGGTGGTTGTCCCTGCTCCTCCGGCGAAGACAGGCGCCGGAACCGTGACTCCCCCAATGCCGGTGTACGTCGCGAGACCATCATTGTTGTGGACCAGAGTCCGGCTGTCTGACGCGACCAAGATGATATGCCGGGCTCCGGGACGGAATCCAATTCCGTCCGTCGCATTCGCCACGCCGACGGTCGGCAGCAGCACCGGACCGGTCGGGTCCGGCAGGAAGGTGGCAAATGGGGGAATGTCGAGCCCGGTGTTGTTTGCGGTTTGCGTGCTGATCAGCCCGGCGGGACCGGTATCCGTTCTGTCGCCGTCACCATTTCCATCCAAGCCCACGCCGGTGGCCGACTGAAACAGGGCTTCGAAGACCGGTTCCTGTCCGGCCCCCCCACCTGGAGCGACTCGCGCCAGCGCGGCGTCGATGGCCGCTTGAAATTGCGGCGTCGTCGTCGTGATGATCGGCTGATTCAGAATGAAGGGCGCGTCACCCCGATTCCCCGTGGAGAAAGACTCAAATCGTGCGATACCAAACGCGAGGCTCGCCCCCGGGAAATTCGTCTGGAGTTGCATGACCACACTGGCAAACGCCGTTTGAACCGTCGGTCCGACGGCGCTAAACGAAGCCGTGTCATCAAACAACAGTTCGATGTCCAGATCGGTGACCGCCGCGCCGTCATCATCGATGATGCGGCCATCGCCGAGGTTGTCAAAGATCGTCGCATTGACGGCCGCCGTCAGATTCAGGAAGAGGGTCTCCTCATCCGACTCGTCCAACACATCGCCCAGGATGGGCACGTTGACCGTTTTCACCGTCTCGCCAGGCGCGAAGGTCACGGTTCCCGTGACGGCGAGATAGTCTTGATTGTCCTGCGGGCTGGTGCCACCAACCGTGCGTGTCGCGGTCCCATCGGACGTCGCAAAGTCCACCGTGACGATTCGGGTGATGGGCGTTGACAGCGTAATCGTGAAGACCATGTTGGTCGTGCCCGTATCCCCTTCGGGATCGAGCCGTGCATCGCTCACCGAAGCGATGGTGGTGCGGTTATCGATCAGGTCATTCCCCGTGCCTCCATCCACGGAGTCCGGTCCGTTCGTCGCAAAGATGGTGTCATCGCCAGCCTGGCCGAGGATCGTATCGGCACCGAAGGGGTCGCTCGCACCGGCTTCGGAGTCGTCGAAGATCGTGTCATTGTTATTGCCGCCGAGGATGCGATCGCTGCCCACGCCCCCTTCCAAGGTGTCGGCCCCCGCGTTGCCATTCACGATGTCGTCGCCGACCCCACCTTGAACGCGGTCGTTGCCATTGCCTCCCGACAAGCTGTCCGCACCATCCCGGCCGTCGATCACGTCGTTGCCCGATTGGCCATCGATCGTGTCGTTGCCGTCACCGCCGAGCAGATTGTCGGCCAGCTCGCCCCCCAGAATTCTGTCGTTGCCGGTGCCGCCGATGACGGTGTCGGCTCCGCCATCTCCGTTCAGGAAATCGTTGCCGGCACCGCCGTCGACGGTGTCCTCGCCATTGCCGGCCATGACGGTGTCGTCGCCGTTGCCGGCATCGACGATGTCCGAACCGTTGCCGGCTTCGATCGAATCCGCGCCGTCGCCGCTGGTGATGCTGTCGGCTCCGTCACCGCCACGAATGCTGTCCGTCGCCGTGCCACCGGTAATCGTGTCTGCTCCATCGCCGCCGTCGAGCGTGTCGTTCCCTCCCTGACCGATGATCGAATCGTTGCCGTCTTCGCCAAACAGACTGTCGGCGAAGTCCGGGCTGCCGGTGAGCGTGTCATGTCCGTTGCCGGCATCGACCACAATGCTCGTCAGCGAAGTGAAGTCCACCGCGAACACGCCACCCAGGTCGATGTCGTTCGCTTCATCGCCGCCGGTGATGAGGATGGTCTGAATCGCGCTGGAGCTGACCGTGCCAATGTTGGTGGAAGGGGTGAGCACTCCGCCGCTGGTTCCGGTCTGCACGACGAGATTGCCGGCGATCGAGCTGATCCGCACCGCTTCATCGCGGACCAGCGTGATATTCAGCTCGGTGCCGATCAACAGCACCGACGCCGACATCAGC
>CAMDDX010000053.1 GCA_945893075.1 Planctomyces sp. SH-PL62
CGGCCGCCTGCGACGATTTCCTCCGGCATACGCGACCAGCGAAATGTTCCAGCGACGGGGGAGTCCGGTGGGGCCATGACGTACCCGCAATGAGGCGGAACGGGCACGGTCGCGTTGTTGCGGCGCGTCACGATTTCAAAGACGGCCACTTGGCCGGCGGGAACGATGAATTCCGCGCCGATGCCGCTCGTGATGGTACCCAACCGAGGAACGGCGTCCGGAGCCCGCAAGACGGTCTCCACCGGTCCTGGATCGGACGCTTCAAAGTGAACGGGAGTCATCGCAGCGAACAACAATCCCACCACGAGCGAAGCACATGCGATGAAGAGGCCGACTTTGCCCGATCCGGTGCGTCGCGCCACGATGCCGCAACCCAACGCAACCAATTCCAAAAGCCCGCCGAGCACGACGCAGAGCACGAAAAAGTCCGAGAGGCGTTGAGACGGTGCCACCAACAGCGCACCGATTGCCAAGAGGACTGGCAACACCACGCCCGCAATCGCCGACCACAGGCTGATGCGCCCGATGCCGTTCGGGGGATTCTCTGGTTGTGGCTGGGGTCGAGTCTGCCAGCCCCCAGCCACGCCGCCGTTTTCTGCCTCTCGTCCAAACGCGGCGACGACTCGCGGCCGAGTGAAGTACACGAGCTGCCCGATCAGCCACGTCAGGCCGACGAGCATCGGGCCACCGGCGAGCACCACCACCGCGACCAGCGCCGCGAAGTCGTGCAGATCGGGATCGTCGAACTCGCCAATCAGCGCGTGATGGAGATCCGCGTACAAATCGGGGAGCGCGAACCGCGCGAGGTAGGGCGCGTCAAACACTAGCGACGCTAAGGCGAAGCTGCACACGCCCAGCGTCAGCTTTCTCGCCCACGGCTTCCACAGGTACAGCCCGATGCTCGCCGCAAACAATCCTGCCGACGTGACGAAACCCAAAACCGCATCCACTTGTCCCCACACTTGCCAGAGCCGCGGCACGGGCTGGGTGAATGCCGCTTGCTCTTCCATCGCGCATAGCAGCATCAGCACGATCGCTCCCAGAAGATTGAACGTGGCCAACACCGGAACCAGCTTCGGCCGCTGGATTGGCGAGCCGGAGGGCGTTAGCCCCCGGACTTGTTCGCCACCCGTCCGGGGGCTCACGCCGCCCGGCTCGCCTGACGACTTCTCAGTCCCCGTTTTCTCGGCTCGCTGTTCGGCGGCCGCATCGAAAGCACCGCGAACATCGTCTCGAAAGAGCCTGACAACGACCCACAACGCCGCCGGCATACCGAGCCACAGCGGAACGACGACTGGCCACACGGGGATATTGCGAAGTTCCATGACCACGTTCAGAGCGATGACCGCCGGGAAGAACAAGCCCACGATCACAGCGACCAGCAGCACGACGAGGCGTGCTCGCAGTCGGCGCAGCATCAAGCCAGCAACGCCGACCAACACAGAATAAATCGCGAGACCGACCGACATGCCGATCAGATTCCCGCGGATCATCGAATTGGTGAATTGGTTTGAAGAATACGCGGGCACTGCACGCAGCCACACGGCAACTCCGCAGGCAGTCACGAAGGCGATTCCGGCAGCCAGGAGCAGGCAGTCGGCTGGGCTTTGAACGAGGTGGGGCAACGAAACTGGACCAGTCCCCGTTTTCTGATACTGGCCTCGGAGAAAATCGAATGGCGAGAACAACAACCAACGGGGAAACACCGCATCGGCCGGACCGTGTGCGCGATTTCTACGTGCCGTCTCATCCTTTCCGCTCGCGACCACTTCCACATCCGTCTTCACCTCGCTGGCGTGCTGATAGCGCTGCTCTGGGTCTTGTTCGAGCGCTCGCAGCACAATCTCGTCCAACCGCACATCGACTTGGACTCGCTTGGATGGCGGAGCGAACTTGCCCATCGGCAGCTCGCCTGTGAGCAGTTCGTAGAAGACGACCCCCAGCGAATAAATGTCGGCGCGGTGATCGACTTCGCGCGAACCCTGCATCTGTTCGGGAGCCATGTACCGCAGCGTCCCCATCACCTGGTTCGTCGCGGTCAGCGAATGATCGCTGGCGTCTTGGCCCAGCAGTTTCGCGAGACCGAAGTCGGCGATCTTCACTCGGCCGCGTTTGTCGATGAGGATGTTTTCCGGCTTGATGTCCCGATGCACGATCCCTTCGTCGTGAGCGAACTGCAATGCCTCACAAATCTGCGGCACGATCACCAACGCCTCGGCCGACGTGAGCGTGCCCGTCCGCATGGCCTGCCGCAAGTTCGCACCGTCCACGAACTCCATCACGATGTAGCACAACGCATCCCTGGAGTGCGGCGGCTTGACGCCGCCCTCCATCAAGGGGGCATTCGCGTGATCCTTCGGATCGTCATCCGCGGCCCCGGACGTTGTTTCCAATTGAATGGAGGGCGGCGTCAAGCCGCCGCACTCCAGGGCGACCTGTCCGAAGTCGTACACGGCGACGATGTGCGGATGACTCAACCGCGCCAACGCGCGGGCCTCTCGCTGAAACCGTTCGGTGAACGCCGGATCGTGGCTGATTTCCGGCGGCAGAATTTTGACGGCGACCAGTCGATCCAATCCCGGCTGCCGAGCTTTGTAGACCGCCCCCATGCCTCCCTTGCCGAGCAGTTCCAGAATCTCCAATTGCGGAAACAGCGGAGCCAGTTCCTCGACCGTCGGCGGCACGAAGCCCGATGCCGGTGGCGTCAACTTGGTCGGTCCTGGCTCGGCCGAGGCGGCCACCGGCTGGCTTTCAAATCCCGCTTGCACCAGGCATTTCGGGCACAGGCCGGCCGGCGCATCCGCAGGAAGCTGGATTCCACATTTCGGGCAGCGAGGCGATTCATTCATGGCGGCGTTCTCCGTTGAAGTTGTCTTCTCCCTATCAATACAGGGTCGCCACCATCCAGTAACACGCGATGCGGATCTTCGCGTTTATTCGCTCAAAGATTCGAGCAGTCGTCCGATCTCATCGTCCACTTCGGAATCGTCGGCGACCGTCCGCGCGACTTCCAGGCGGAACAGTTCGCGATACCGCTTTCGCATCCGATATGCCGCCTGCTTCGCGGCCGCCGGAGTCAGGCCGAGAGCTTCGGCCACCTGCTCGTAGTCGGCGTTGGTCATTTCACCGGTCAGCGCCGCTTTGAATTTTTCAAAGTGCGGCTCCTTGCCTTGCTCGGCCAATTCGATTCGCAATTGGTCCAGCACCAGATCGAGCAGCGTGAGCACCCACCGCCGCTCGAAGAGTCGCTCCGGGGTCAATTCATGGGACGGATGAATCTGACAGCGCGATTCGCCCGAATCAAAATCCAACGACAACGCCGCTTTGCCGCCACCACGTTTTTCCGACTGAGCCTTGTCCCGTTCATTGGCGAGAAAATTCTTCAACGCCGTCAGCAGGAAGGCGCGGAACCGCCCACGCTCCGGGTCAGCTTTGGCGATGGCGTCCTTTTCGAGCAAATGCGCGAAGAACCCCTGCGTGAGATCCTGAGCATCTTCGACTCGCGCGATCACCCGGCGCACGTAGGCATAGACCGGCAACCAATAGGTCTCGCACAGCGATGCGAGTGCTCCGGTGGAGTCCTGCGAAACGGCCCGTCCCGCCGCCAGCACAATGCTCCAGCGAGTCGTCTCGAATCGCTGCCCGTGACCGCCAGACGGTTGGCTCTCGTCGGAAGGTGAAGTCATGACGGCATTGTATTCTGGACCTCGACTCATCGCCCGTCGCTGGCGTCAAGCGTCGCAACGACGAACCGGTTCCGCACGCAGTACGGTTTATTGTCGAGACGAGCCATCGCCAACAAACTGACGAATCGCCGACGCAACGCTCCCCACAACAATCACTCCGTAGCCGACGGTCCAGGGAATCGACTTTGTTTCAGACCAAGCGTGCCAGCCACCGGCGGCCGCCAAGAGAGCCACTGCCGCAGCGATCACACCGACCACCGCCGAGCGTTGTTCGGCAAAAAGGCCCCAGAGTGAGATGCCCAATGCGGCGAGCAGTCCGAGAACAATGGCAGCACTTGCAATGTTCATGTGGGGACGACTTTCTTGCAGGATTTGAGCGCGCTCACGAGTTCTTCTTCGATCGATTCGACTTTGCTCTATGGCGGCGATTCGGTGTTGAACGAATAGCAGTGCTTGCCGGCGGGATGATTCCAGAACAATTCGTAGGTCTTCTTGCGCTCGGCGGTGAACGTGCCGCACAGTTCGTAGGACTTCTCACCGGTGACGCGAAACTCGTAAGCCGCTCCCGACTGCGGATCGAGCAGGCTCAACTCGCGACCCGACTGTTTGGTGCGTCGAAACGCGGCCACGTCTTCGAGCGACGTTGGGAGGGGCCGCACTGTGACCCAGGCATCTTGTTTCCGCTCCGTCGTCATCTGCTGGATCGCCTGGTGGATCTCCCGGAGATCGGCCACGCGACGGTCGTCGAGCCGTACCAATCGGGCCGACATCGGCGACCCGGCCATCACAAAGCCCAGCGTCGCGGCACCGACAACGATCACAATTCCGGCGCTCGCCAACAGCGGCCGCAACTTGCTGGGACGATCGGACGCGGCGGTGCGCGGTGTGAGGTAGTAGTACGACAGAATCACCTCAGCGATCACAAACAGCACCACCACTTTCAGAACGAACCGCGTCGTCACCGAACCGTCCAGAAAATAGAACAGCAACGTAATCAAGTCACCCATCATCACAGCCGCGGCCAGGAACATCGTCAAATAGGTGAGCCAGCGCGCCACAGGTTGCTTGTGGCTATCCGGTGTCCGACGGACCAGCCGTTCCAAGATCTGGCTCAGAATCAAGAACAGCGGGAAGGCCACGATCACCGCCGCGATGGCATAGCGCACCACGTCCAGAAAAGCGTCAACATTGGCCAGTTCCCAACCGGGATCGGGAAACAGAAAGTCCAGAAACATGTAGTACAAAACAATGATGGCGGTAACGACGACATAAAGTGTGACGAAGCTCATCAGATAGATGAACGAGTCGCGGGCATTGCCGCTGCCAGCCGGCTCAGGAACCGACACATCGAGTCCCTCGGCCGCGATGCCGCGAGCGATGTCCTTGTCTTTCCACCCGGCCGCTTGCAGAAGCAACCGAATGGTGGCGTGATCGAGTCCTTTGCCACGGGCATGGGTAATAAAGCTGTGAAGCGCGTCAGTCATTGGAATTCTCCCATTACATGTCGGACGTGTTTGATTTCACTTTTTGTTTCGAACTCCGCAGGGAATTCATCGAGCGATAACTGTTGATGGCCCCAACCAAGGCTCCGCCGCCGCCAACAAAGCAACCGGTCGCTCCCCCCATCCAACCCCAGAATTCGCCGCTGCTCGGCGACGCGGTCAGCATCGCGAACGCCGCCAAGGCAACTCCCGCAGCCATCGTCAGCCCTCCCGCCACACCGGCAATCACGGTGACGGTCATTCGCGGCAGCAGATCGGTCGCAGGTTGTGGAACCGGTGGCGGCGGCCGAGGAACCGGTTCCATGATCGACATCCGCTCGATCGCAGTTTTCACGTCGCTGGCGTGCTGATAACGCTGCTCTGGCTCTTGTTCGAGTGCTCGCAATACGACCTCGTCCAACCGCACATCGACGTGGACTCGCTTGGAGGGCGGAGCGAACTTGCCCATCGGCAACTCGCCGGTGAGCAGTTCGTAGAAGACCACACCCAGCGAATAAATGTCGGCACGGTGATCGACTGCGCGCGAACCCTGCATCTGTTCGGGAGCCATGTACCGCAGCGTCCCCATCACCTGATTCGTCGCGGTCAGCGAATGATCGCTGGCGTCTTGGCCCAGCAGTTTCGCGAGGCCGAAGTCGGCGATTTTCACTCGGCCCCGTTTGTCGATGAGGATGTTTTCCGGCTTGATGTCCCGATGCACGATCCCTTCGTCGTGAGCGAACTGCAACGCCTCACAAATCTGCGGCACGATCGCCAACGCCTCGGCCGACGTGAGCGTTTTTGTCTGAATGGCCTGCCGCAAGTTCGCGCCGTCGACGAACTCCATCACGATGTAGCACAGCGCTTCCCTGGAGTGCGGCGGCTTGACGCCGCCCTCCATCAAGGGGACATTCGCGTGATACTTCGGATCGTCGTCCGCGGCCCCGGGCGTTGTTTCCAATTGAATGGAGGGCGGCGTCAAGCCGCCGCACTCCAGGGCGACCTGCCCGAAGTCGTACACGGCGACGATGTGTGGATGACTCAACCGCGCCAGCGCGCGAGCTTCTCGCTGAAACCGTTCGGTAAACGCCGGATCGTGGCTGATCTCCGGCGGCAGGATTTTGACGGCCACCAGCCGATCCAATCCCGGTTGCCGAGCCTTGTAGACCGCACCCATGCCTCCCTTGCCGAGCAGTTCCAGAATCTCCAACTGCGGAAACAGCGGGGCCAGTTCTGCGACTGTCGGCGGCACGAAACCCGAAACTGGTGGAGTCAATTTCGTTGGCCCGGGCTCAGCCGAGCCCGCCGCCGATTGGCTGTCGGTTCCGGCCTTGAGCAGACAGCGCGGGCACAAACCGATCGGCGAATTGGCCGGAATCTCCGCATCGCATTGCGGGCAGCGTCGCGGTTCGCTCATGGCAGCTTTCCTGGTGGGGCGTGATTCTGCCAGCCTCTAAAGTATTCGCGAACCGCTGTGACACGGAATTCTTGAGAAATCGTTTAACCGCACGCCGCAGGCACGCGCGTTGGCTCGAATGGTCGTCGCGGACCGACGCGCGTGCCTGCGGCGTGCGGTTAAACGATTGGACGTGTCAAACCTTTCCGTCACGCCCCCAGCGCCTCGAACAGTCGGCCGATCTCGTCCTCGACTTCGTGGTCGTTCTCGACGGTGGCCGCAACCTCCTCGCGCAGCAGTTCGCGATACCGCTTTCGCAGCCGATGAGCAGCTTGCCTGACGGCCTCTTCGCTCATCTGCAATTCGGCAGCCACGGTCGCGTACTCAATCGCCGCCCGGCTGCCGGTCAGCGTTTCTTTGAGCAACTCGAATTGCCGCGACTTGTCGGCCGTCGCGAACTCGTCCTGCAAGCGGCGCACGACGACATCTAACAACGTCAGCGCCCACTGGCGTTCAAACTCGCGTTCGGGCGTGTTTGTATGAGTTGGCTCGAACGACAACCGCGACTCACCGATTTCCCAATCGAGCGACAATCGCTCGCGACCGCCGCCGCGCTTTTGAGCGTTCGCGCGATCCCATTCGTTCGCCAGAAAGTTTTTCAGCGACGTCAGCAAGAAACTCCGAAACCGGCCTCGGTCCGGAGACGCGGCGGCCAGTGAGTTCTTCTCCAACAAACGCAGAAAGAATTCTTGCGTCAGGTCTTGAGCTTCAGGCACCGACGCCACTCGTCGACGCGCGAAGGCGTATAACGGCAACCAATACCGCCGGCACAACAACTCCAACGCCGATCGCGCCGCCGAGTCGTCCGGCTGAGCCGCTCGCAAGACGACGCTCCACTGCGTCGTGGCGAAGCCAGATTGTTCGGAAGGAAAGGTCATGGTGTCATCGCCATCCTATTCGGCGGGTCTGGTTGCGTCGGCCAAGCCAGAGGAATATGAGGGGTGAAGTCGCCACCAACCGCCGGGCGTGGTACGTTATCTGGTGAATCGGAATTGGATGAAACCTTCGGCCCTGTTTGGCCGATGTCGTGGAAGAATACAGAGAGCAACGACATGGCCAAGACGACGTCGAATCGACCATTCACGAGTCCCACTTCGCGGCGCAGGTTTCTGCAAGCCGGCGGAGTGGCGGTCGGAACCTTCGCGGCCGGCCGAGACACGCTCGTCCATGCGGAATCCGAACGAGCAACTCCTCCCGCTCAACGGGCGATCGTCCTCTTCTTGCAAGGGGGTTGTTCGCAGCTCGACACGTGGGACATGAAGCCGGAAGCACCGGCCGAATATCGCGGCGAGTTTGATTCCATCGCGACGGCGACGCCCGGCTATCGAGTCTGCGAACACATGCCGATGCTGGCGGCGAGGTCGCAGCAATTCAATGTGCTGCGGAGCGTGCATCATGGCACGCCCAGTCATGAGGCGGCGATTCATTGGGTGCTGACCGGCTACGACTACCCCGGCGCGAATACGACCACGAAGAACCGGAACGACAAACCCTCGGTTGGTTCGTTCATCGCGAAAGTGCGCGGCCCCAGCCGGCCTGGATTGCCCGCGTACTTTTGCGTGCCGGACAAAGGGCAGCTTGGTGATCGCGTGCGGTATGCCGACTCGAACTTCTTGGGCTTGGCCTACTCGCCGTTTGAGTCCGGTCCTGTGCCGGTCGATGCGACG
Organism: Planctomyces sp. SH-PL62; assembly: GCA_945893075.1. GTDB lineage: Bacteria > Planctomycetota > Planctomycetia > Planctomycetales > Planctomycetaceae > SXKJ01. The sequence goes on from CAMDDX010000053.1 coordinate 8,291, forward strand.
TCGCCGTACCGAGTGCCTCAACCGCTGGTCATGTTCCGCGACATGCCACTGACTCGCTTCGACGAGCGGCAAGGGTTGTTGCAGCAGTTGGACCGCTTCCGTCGCGAAGCCGATGCCTCCGGGATGATGACCGGCATGGATCAATTTCGCCGCACAGCGCTCGACATGATCAATCATCCGGTCACCCAGGCCGCCGTCGATCTCTCGCAAGAGACGCCGGAAACTCGGCAGCGGTACGGCAGCAACAAATTTGGCCAGCGAGCTTTGATGGCTCGACGCTTGGCCGAGGCCGGCGTCCCTTTCACGTTGGTCAATCTCGCTGACAATCAAGATTGGGACACGCACGTCGACAACTTCACCTCGCTGAAGACGCGGCTCCTGCCGCTGTTGGATCGCGCCGTCGCGACGCTGCTCGATGAGCTCGCGGAGCGCGGGTTGCTCGACACAACGCTGGTCGCGGTCGTCTCGGAATTCGGCCGCACGCCGAAGATCAACAACAATGCCGGCCGCGATCATTGGAGCGATGTGTTCTCCGTCGTCCTCACTGGTGGCGGGTTGAAGACCGGCCAAGTGCTCGGCACCAGCAACGCTCGCGCAGAAATCCCGCAGGACCGGCCGATCCATTACAACGACGTCCTGGCCACGATCTATCGCCAGCTCGGCGTGGCCACCGATCGAGTCTTTATGGACGAAGGACGTCCCGTGCCGATTCTGTATCACGGCACTCCGATCCCGGAGTTGATTTGAGAATCGAAACGTCTCCCTGCGAGGACCATTTCTCGTGGGACTTTGGTGATGCCATGCTGACTTACAAATCGAGTTACAAGTGGTCGGACGGAATTGTGCTAGGCGAAGTCTTGGACTTTCCTGGCACGATCGCGTATGGAAACTCGCTGGATGAGGCTCGCGCCAACCTCGCATCCGCTTTGCGAGACATGGCCGAGACAAACCTCTTGAAAGGTGAGCCATTGCCTCTGCCGGACGAATTCGTGACAAACAATGAGGCTGACCTTGAGGAGCCAATTCATCTTGTGTTGCAAGTTGGTCAACAAGTGGCGATGACGGTCGGAGCCGCCGCGCCATGAAGCGACGTGACTTGTTGAGGCACTTGGAGAGGCATGGTTGCGTCTTCGTTCGCGAAGGCCACGGGCATACGATTTACGAAAACCCAGCCAACGGAAAACGAGTTCCCATCCCACGACACCGAGAGATCCCCGACGTGTTCGCTCGGACCATTTGCCGACAATTGGACGTGCCAGAGCCGTAATCGGTTGGAGTGGCGTCCCCGAGTCAGTGACCCGTTCTCGAAGTTCACCACAAGCGAGCCTATTGCGGAGCTTGAAGATGCTCACGATTGCAAATCGATTCGGCGGCAGCGGCGCGATCAGTCGGCGCGAGTTGCTGCGTATCGGGGCGCTCGGCGGCGGACTGACTCTGGCGGACCTGTTGCGGTGTGAGGCACAGGCGAAAACTCCCGACTCGGAGAGTCAGGCTACTGGGGAAGCTCGCCGCCCGAAGTCTCTAATTTATGTCGTGTTGGATGGTGGTCCTTCGCATTTGGACATGTGGGATTTGAAACCGCACGCTCCAGCCGAGTATCGCGGTCCGTTCTCGCCGATCGCGACAAAGCTGCAGGGAGTGCAGATCTGCGAACACATGCCGTTGCAGGCCGCGATGCTGGATCGGGCCGCGTTGGTGCGTGGCATTCGCTCGGTCGAGAACGATCACTATCTCAGCGAGGTTTACACCGGACTGCCGCGCTCGTCGGGCAAGCGGCCGGCGTTTGGATCGGTCGTCAGCAAGTTATCGCCGACCAAGCATTCGCTGCCGACCTACGTCAGCCTCAAGCAACATTCCGGCGATCTGTTCGATTATGAGAAGCCGCATTACGTCGGAGCCGCGCACGCTCCGTTTCGTCCGTTTGAGGAATCGCTCAAAGACCTCGCGCCGGTCAAAAATCTGGAAGTGTTGGAGAACCGCAAGGCGTTGCTCGCCGCGTTCGACAACCTGCAACGCGAACTGGATCGGCCGCAGGCATTCGGTGGACTGGATCGGTTTCAGGCTCAGGCGCTGGAGATGATCGCGTCGCCGAAGGTTCGCGAGGCATTCGATCTCACGAACGAGTCGGCGGAGACGCTGGCTCGCTACGGTCACAAAGCCGGAAAATATCCGCATCAAACGGCGAAGCAATACATGTATGACTGGAACGGCAAGCCGTTCCTGATGGCCCGGCGATTGGTCGAGGCTGGCGTTCGTGTTGTCACGCTGCACGCGGCCGAGTGGGATCATCACAGCAGCCCGACGGGAGACATCTTCTTCGCCTTGAAATGCCTGATGCCGGTGCTCGACATGAGCATCACCGCGCTGGTCAACGATCTGAATGAGCGCGGCTTGTCCGATGACGTCCTGGTTGTGGTGTTGGGCGAGTTCGGCCGTACTCCGAAGATTTCCCCGGTTGGTCCCGGCCGCGAGCACTGGGCCGACGCCGGCTGCGCGTTGTTCTTCGGCGGCGGCCTGACGATGGGCCAAGTCATCGGAGAAACCGACTCGCGCGCCGAACGCTCGATCAACGGCACGATCAGTTTTCAGAACATCATGGCCACGATCTATCACACGCTCGGCATCGACCTCGACGTGAAGCTGCCCGACTTCAACGGCCGCCCGCAGTACCTGCTCGATGACTCTTCGCCGATTCGCGAGTTGCTGGCGTGATCTTTGGACGATCAAACAATGATACTAACCCGACGCGCAAGCGAGGCCTGTCAGCGTGGCCTCGCTCGCGCGTCGGGTTGGAATGTGGAGCACACTTCATTGGCTCTGCTGTATCCAGGAGCAACGGGGGATTGTCATGTCCGTAAATTCGAGAGCCGTCTGTTTCTATGTCGCGGCTGTGCTCGTGACTTCTGCCAGCCTTCACGCGGAGGACTCGCCAGCGCGAGTGGCGCTAGGGCAGCGGTTGGAGAAATACACACAGCCGCCGGCGGAGTTCGCAGGGCAGTTTGGTTCGTACCGCTCGCCGTTGAAGTTTGCGGATGGTTCATTGGCCAAGTCGCCGGAGGATTGGTCGCGACGGCGTAAAGAGATTTTGGAGACATGGCACAAGCGGCTCGGTGCTTGGCCGCCGATGGTTGAGCGACCGACGGTGAAGCGATTGGAAACCGTCGAGAAAGATGGCTTCGTCCAACATCACGTTCATGTGCAGATTTCGCCCGAAGGGAAATTGGCCGATGGGTATCTGCTGATGCCACCGGGCAAGGGACCGTTCCCGGCGGTGCTCGTTCCGTTCTATGAACCGCTGACGAGCATCGGCGAAGGACCGCAAGGGAAGGGGAGGGGGACTCACGATTACGGATTGCAGTTGGTGAAGCGCGGGTTCGTGACGCTGTCGATCGGCACGCCCGGTTCGGTCGAGAAGATCGGACTCGACACGCGGCAGTTGCTGGTCGAGGCGGGCGTCGAACAACGCCGGCAGCCGCTGACGCTGCTGGCTTACACGTCGGCGAATTGTCACACCGCGCTGGCTCAGATGCCGGAAGTCGATCCGCAGCGCATCGGGATTATCGGACTGTCGTATGGCGGCAAGTGGTCGATGTTCTCGTCGTGCTTGTACGACAAGTTCGCCTGCGCCGTCTGGTCGGACCCCGGCATCGTCTTCAACGAAAAGAATGCGAACGTAAATTACTGGGAGCCGTGGTATCTGGGCTTCGACCCGACGGCGAAGCGCAAGCCTGGCATCCCATCGGCCGAGAATCCGCGCACCGGCTTGTACAAGGAGTTGGTCGACGCGGGCGAAGACCTCGTCGATTTTCACGCGCTGATGGCTCCGCGTCCGGTGATGGTTTCGGGCGGCACGGAAGACCCGCCGCGCAATTGGGTCGCGCTCAATCATCTGGTCGCGGTGAATGAGATGCTGGGGCACAAGCTGCGCGTGGCGATGACGGCTCGCAGCGGGCACATTCCGACGGCCGAGGCGTTGGAGTTAGAACTCGCGTTTCTGGAGTACTGGCTGAAAAAGTAGACCGGTCACTCCGTGACCGGAACGTTCGAGTCACGGAGTGACTCGTCTACTTTCAGTCGATCTGAATGCGGACCGAGTGCAGGCGTTGGCGGTCGCCGCGCTGGCGGAAGTCTTCGAGGACCGCTTCGATTTCCGGCTTGAGGAAGTCGTTGAACTTCGGCTGACCGTCTCCCATCTTGATGCTCAGCTTTTTGTCGAGGTCGATGAGATTCGCGTTGAGCCAGATCGTCACCGGACCTTTGCCTCCGAGCGTGATGTTCTTCTTGTCGGTTTCTCCGGCTGAGATGCGAGCGGAGAGAATGATCGGATTGGCGGGCTTTTGCGGAGCGGAGGCTTGCTTGATGTTCCCTTTGAGTTTTTGGGGCGTCGCGTCGGACCAGCGGACCCAGTGCATGCGGACGTCGGTGGTGCGCAGGGTTTTGAAGTCAACAAACTCTTTCGGCTCGGCGGTGCGGCGATGCAGTTCCATCCATTCGAAGAGCCGGTGAATCTCGCTGTAGTACGTCTCATGACCGCGGCTCTTGTATTGCGCGAGCAACACGTCGCCGCCGTTGAGCATCAGGTTTTCATAGAACGGAGCGTGTTTATCGAACAGGCCGAAGTCGAGTTCCCCGATCACGGCGTACCAGGCGAGCAGCCGCGCGTTCTCTCGCAGCACCTTGCAGTCGCGATTGTAGAAGCCACCGGAAATCGGAATGACTCCAGCGAACAGGTCGGGCCGAGCCAGCGCGACATCGAACGCGGCTTCCGCACCGCGACCGTGACCGCTCAGGAAGACGCGATCCGAGTCGATCAGGAATCGGCGGCGCGCATCGCGCAGGCATTCCCAGACGATCGTGTCGGTGGGAGCCGGCAGCGGATCGCCCAGCTTGGGGGGCAGATACTCTGGCGCGATCACGATGTAGCCATGCCGTTGCGATTGCAGCGGAGAAGCCTCATCGCCGCCCCACCAATTCAGCACGCGCTCCGGAGTCCAGCCTCCTTCGTGCAGCGCGACGATCAGCGGGTAGGTGTGATGCGGATTGAACTCCGGCGGCACGAGCACCGAATAACGAAACGCCGTCGGGCTGTCGTCGTCTTCGCGCGTGCGGCCGGGGTCATGCACGGCGATCGTCGCGACGCGGCCGGCTTGCAGGCCGGGCGTGTCGATGACCGGCGGCAAAAAACGGATCAGTTGTTCGACCGTCTTCACGCCGACCCCTTCGGTCGAACTCAGGTCCGCGAGCGCCGAGACTCGCAACGATGGATGGTTGGCTCGCAGATACTGCAACGCATGAAACCGTGCCTGCCACCAGCGGACGGCGTTCCCGAAATCCGTCGTCGCGTTGGCATCGCCGACCACCCAGCCGGAATAGGCCAGCGCGAGCTTCTCGGTCGATGACAGCGATTCGTCTTTCTCCAGCTTGAGGAACCCTTCCAGCCGAGGGAGCGTTTCGACATCGAGTTTTTGCAAGACTTCGTCTCGGAGCGGAGCGACTTGTTCCAACTGCTCTTTGGTCAAACCCGCTTGCAGATCACCGAGCAGATGCCGCACACGTTCGAGCTTTTCGTCAGTCTCGGAGAATTCCGTTTGGAACCGCCGCAGCTCGCGCACGATGTCGGCGGCGAGCATGTCGGTCGGAAACGTGCGGAGCGACTCGGCCGCCAGCCGATGTTGTCCCGCCGCGCGGCGATGCTGCAATTCTAGGAGCAAGCGTTTAGCCAGCAATTGCCGCGCTTCCAATGCTCGCTCTTCGCATTCGGCTTTGTGAGCGGGTAAGTCTTGCGCGATCGTGTTCAACTCTTCGATCGCCAGGTCGAATAGCCCGGCTTGCTGATAGAACCGGACGAGGGCGAAGCGATCCTCTTTCCTTTCAAGTTTGATGCAGCGTTGCAGCAGCGGTACCAGCTCCTCGCGGCGCAGCGAGGTCGTCGCCACGCTGAATTCCCATTGATGGTCCAAGCCAGTGACGGTGCAGGAATGCGGACGGAGTTGCGTGATGCCTTGGATGTAATTCTTCGGAGCTCCCTTCGGCCCCAACAGCGTCACCTGGCGATGCCCGAATCGGTCGAACGGAGTCGTTTGCAAGAATGGACCCACATATTGGAGCGGGCCAATTCCTCCCGGCTGATGTTTTTGTTTCAGTTCAAAATGCTCGAACTGCGCGAGTTCAACGTCCCGATTCGGGGGAGCTCCGAGTTGTCGTTTGCCGACGAAGTACCGCCGCATGCCGTCATCGATCATCCAGAACGGACTGAGTGCCACGCCTCCCGTCGGCGGTGGCGCGTTGAGCGAAATGCTCGGCAGGTTTTCGACGGTGCCCGGTTTCAGAATCATCCCGGAGTTGAGCGTCAGTTCGCCTGCGTTCAGGCCGCTCGCAACGAGCAGCAGCAGGACCGATAGGCTCGGCACGATCGGGGTCGGGTGTTCGGTTTTTCGGAATTGGCGGGGAGTTTGTGTCATTTGCAATCCAAGCCCCCTTCCCGCCAATTCCGAAAAACCGAACACCCGACCCCTGACTGGTTGACTTGGAAAGGATCGACTGAAGAGCGGGCGGCATTTCAAACCGTCTCCCACCGAACACGCATTCGGCCGTGGGATCGACCGATTATTCCAAGGAATTGAACAACAGCCCCGTGAGCAGCTTGGGAAAGAAGAACGTGCTCTTGGGCGGCATCTTTTCGAGTTTGCTGGCGATCTGCTGCACGTGAGTGATCTCGGCCGGCGGCACGAGCACCGCAAGCTGACAACTCTTCGCGTGCTGAGCCTCGATGACTTCCTCCAGGATGTGCGGGAACTTGAAGGTCGGATTTGAGTCGGGATAGGCCCGCTTCAGGCAATGCTCGACCACCAGCTTGTGCAACAGCGCGACACCGAGTCCACGCCAGGCGTCGCTTTGTTCGGGAGCCAACGACAGCATCGGACTGGCATCGGTGACTCGGCCGAACAACCACAGGCCGTCTTTCATCGTGCCGAAGCCAAACACATCTTGGCCGCCGTCGGCCGTGACCATCTCCCAGGCTTCTTTCGCACCGGCGGCACCGCTGCCGCAGTCCTCCAACTGAAAATTGGAACTCAGCGCGGCTTTCAAATCCTCCGCCGTCAGGTCCGGCAGGCCGGAGAACAACCGGTGCGTCGGCAAAATCGCGAGGCCAGGGTCGTCCATGCCGACAAACATCATCAGCACAAAGTTGGCCGGATGATTCTCGCCGATGTCCTGGCCTTGCTCGATCAGCCAGCGGCGGTAGTTGCACGAGGTCTCGTAGCGATGATGCCCGTCGGCGATGAAGATCGGCTGCGGCTTGAGCGCATCGCGGACTTGGTCGATGACCACGCGATCCGTCACCGCCCAGAGTCGATGCTTCACGCCAAGATGATCGGTCGCCTCGAGTGCCGTCTTGCCGACGATCGCCTTCTCCAGAATCGTCTGCGCCTTCGTCTCCGGATCGGGATACAGGCCGAAGACGGGCGACAGATTCATCTTCGTTGCTTTGGTCAGCAGCAACCGGTCGGCCTTTGGTCCGGAGAGCGTTTGCTCGTGCGGATAGACACAGCCTTGGCCGAACTCTTCCAAGCGGCAGCGGCCGACGAATCCCTTGCGGCAGTAGCGTCGGCCTTCCCAGTCGAACTCCTGGTGATAGACGTAGAGGGCATCTTCTTTCTCACGAAACCAAACTCCCTCCGCCTGCCATTCCTTCACGAATCCGGCGGCTCGGCGGTACTTCTCGTCGGGCGAGGTGTCGCCTGGTTCTTCGCGGTTGAAGTCCACTCGAATGACGTTGCACGGATGCTGCTTGTAGAGCCGCGCGCGAAAGGCTTCGTCGATGACGTCATACGGCGGAGTCACGACATCCGAGAGGTCGCCCACCTGAGCCAAGTCGTATTGCCACGCACGAAACGGATGAATGTCGGCCATGAATTCCTATTCCTCGTAGGGTGGGTCGAGGCACGAGACCCACCGACTTCCAATGGACACCAAAAACAAAATGGTGGGTCTCGATGCTCGACCCACCCTACGTTGTTACGCATTCCCGAACGCGCTTTTTGCCTCCGCCACGAAACGGGTGATGAGTTTAGTGTCCTTCACTCCGGGAGACGACTCCACGCCGCTGGCGGTATCGACGCCGTCCGGCCTCACAGCGCGGATCGCATCCGCAACGTTCTCGCAGGTCAATCCTCCGGCCAGGATCAGCGGTGGCCAATTCGCTCGGTCGTACTCATTCGCGATCAATTCCCACGGCGCAACTTGTCCCGTGCCACCGAACTCACCTTCCACACGAGCGTCTAGTAAGCAACCTGCGAGCGGCACGCCGAGAGTTCGACACTCGGCGAGGAATTCTTCAACCGGCCGCAGGCTGTCAGCGATACGAAACGCTTTGAGGATGTGCCAGTCGGGATGCTGTTCGTGAATCGTTCGGAGGACTCGCGGCGTTTCATCGCCATGCAGTTGGACGGCGGTCAGGCCGACCTTTGTCGCAATCGCATCAACCTCATCCGTTGAATGATTGACGAAGAGGCCGATCGGTTGAAATTGTTGTTTCGAGACGATCGCCGCCGCTTGATCCGGCGCGACCGAGCGTGGCGACTTTGCGAAGAAGTTCAATCCAATGGCGGACGCACCGGCCGTCGCAGCAACTCCGGCCGAGGCTGCATCACGAATGCCGCAGACTTTGATCCAACCGGGAGTGATCAATGGGGCCACGATGATCCAATCTCTGCTCGGACGTGGAGCACGTTTTCAACGTGCTCGTCACGGGCACGTTGGAAACGTGCCCCACGACGCTTCCGGCGTCGAGCAAAGTAGACCGGTCACTCCGTGACCGGAATCTTCGAGTCACGGAGTGACTCGTCTACTTTGCGGCTTCGCCGCTCACTTCTTTTCCTGCATCGCTTCGAACTTGGCGATCCATTTTTCCGGGTCTTCCTCGAACGCCGCTTTGCAGCCGGTGCAGCAGACCCAGTACGACTTCCCTTTGTGGCTGACTTGGATGGTCCCCAAGCCCTGCGAGATGACGCAGGTCTTCTCTTTGAAGTCGCTGTCGTTGATCGCGAACGACGTTCCTTCACGCTGCGTCGCGATCGTGTCGAAGCGCACAAAGTTCTTGCCGCGAGCTTTCGACAGCTCCAGCAAGTAGCGGTTGTTTTCCTGCTGGTTCATCACGACCTGCCAGCGATCCTTCGCATCGCCGTTCTCGGTGAGCTTCAACTTGTAGGTCCGTTGCGGAGTCTGCTTCTTGTCTTCGCCCGGCTTGTCGGACGGCTCTTCGGTGAAGACACCTTGCAGGACGCGCTTCTGGCCATCCTTGTCTTCGATGGTCATTTGAAATTGCTCCTCATCGGTCAGATACGTCAGCCGCACCGATTTGAAATGCACGCCGTCGCCAACCGTCTTCATCGTCAGTGCAGGTTGAGCACGATCGGTCTTCCAATCCCAGATCCAATTCAGGTCTTCGTACTCTTTGGACTTGTCAATGATCCCGTGCCACTGCCCCAGCACGACCTGAATCGGCTTGAGAGCCTTCTTCACCTCGTCGAGTTGTTTCTCCGGCGGCAGCTTCTTTGCCGCCGACTTCGTTGCCGTCGCAGCGCCTCCACCTCCGCCAAGTTTCACTGGAGCCAGAGACGCTGTTGGGGAGTCATCCTGCGGCGCAGAGGTCTTCGATTCGTCAGCAGGCGCTTCGGCCTTGCTCGCTACCGACGCCGGTTTCTTCTGGTTTGATTTCGCTGGCTTGTTCGCTTGCGGTTCCTCGGAACCACCGCAGCCAAGGATTAAGACGCTGACGACCAGCGATGCCAACAACGAGAAACAACGGCGTGCGAAAACAGACATGACAGGTCTCTTTGGAGGCTGGATTCTTTGGGGATGAACCACAATTGCATTTTTCTCTCGACTCAATCGGAGAATGAAAAATGAGAAATGAGAAATGGAGAATGCAAAATGCCGGTCAGAACATTTTGCATTTTCCATTTCTCATTCTTCATTTTCCATTTCCGCCTTCGACTCATCTCACCCAGCCGCCGTCGCACCAGTTCGCGTCATTCGGTGACGCGAGCGAGTTTTTCGGCCACAACGGTCGAGTGATCTTGTCGAAGTTCATCTCGTCCCAGTGCGGCGATGCGCAGCCGGGACAGTCGGCGAGGAACGTCCCGGCGACGAACGGATCATAGTCGGCTCGGAACCCGGAGGGGGACTTCGCGACCACGATTCCGCAGGTGCGCGGATCGAGCCCGACTGTCTCGTACAGCCGTGGCGAACTGCCGGGGCCGCACCGCTCGACCAACAGGATTTGCACGTCGCCGGAGCGGACGATCGCGCCGCGGCCCATGTTGACCGGTAGGTTCTTGCTGATGTGGCCACTCAGAATCCATTCGACGTTTTGTAGTTTTTCGACGACGCCGCGCACTCGGACCGGTGACGAATACTCGGGCGCGAGTCGGCCGCCGATCTCGAAATCGAATGCGCCGCCAACTCCGACGCTGGCAGCGTCGGCTACGGCTTGCGGATCGACCATGAAGGTGATCGCTCCGTGTGGGATCTTTGGAACGGCCAGCAATTCACGGAGCAGGCAGGTCGAGTCGCCGGGGCTGCCGCTGTTTGTCGCGTCGGCTCCGTCGCCGATCACGATCGGATGCTTTCCGAGGGCGAGTGCTCGTTTCACGACCTCGGCGGGTGGGAAGCGTTCGACCGCTTCGAGGTCGTGGCGGATGCTCCAACACTTCGCGCAAAGCTGATCGACGGTCTCTTCCCAACGCGATTCCTTTTGCGCGGTCGTCAGCATCACCGACCAGCCCAACTGCGGAGCATCGAACCACGGCATGGCCATCGCCACGTTCGCGGCCAAGACGCCCTCCTCGGCCTCAAGCTGCTTGAGTTGTTCGTAAATCGGAGCGGGGGGGCCGGTGAAGGTGTTGTGGTATTCGGCGGCGGTGAACATCGGCAGCTTACGCCAGACAGTGTGAGTGCGGACCCCTTGCTTCAAGATCTTCCACAACTGACTGGCCGCTCGTTCGCCGCGCTGCCACGAGTCCAGATGCGGGCAAGTGTGATAGCCGCAGAGCAAGTCGGCATTCGCCAGCATCCGCCGAGTCAGATTCGCGTGCAGATCAAACGTGCCGACGATCGGGACGTCGGGGCCGACAACCGCGCGAATTCGTTCCAGCAACGCGCCGCTCAAGTCCGGTTCGTCTTCCGCCGCCATCGCACCGTGCAGAACCAGACACACGGCATCCAATGGTCCCGCGATGCGCAACTGTTCGTCGAAAGACTCGAAGATGCGTTTCGACGTCGCGGACTCGACGGCTCCCCACGGCCAACAGACGAATCGCGATAGTCCAATCAACTCGCTCGGTAGCTGCGGCCATTGACGTAATGCTGACAAGAGGCCGCCGATCTCTCCCGTTTGACCGTACTTCTCGAAGATCTGCGAGCCGACGGCGATTCCCCAGTTCTCGAAGTCCGACCAGCGCGTCAGATTGCGATTGAACGTATTCGACTCTTGCCACATCTGGCCGATGGCGATTCGCATGATGATTTCTCGGTTCGTTGGGGTCGGACAGTTGTTGATGTCGTGTCAGGTTTTGGCGGAATCGCATCCGTGTGCGAAGCAACAGAGCAACACGTTTCGATCCGCAACCCCAAACCATGAGACACCGACATCTTTCTCATGCTCTGACGAAATCCAAGCGAGTTATCAGCCAACAGGACGAGTGAACGGATACGGACAACAATTCGCCGGACAGACATCGTGATTGGGGCCGAACTCTCCGATCGCTTGGCGTTCGCAGGTCGTGGCGGATTCGTTGGCGAGTCGCTCGGCGATCAAATCGACAATCATCGCCACGAATTTCGGATGCGTGCCGACCGTCCCGGCTCGGACCATCGTCAGGCCGAGTTCCTTTGACAGCGTGAAGGCTTCGTCGTCGAGGTCGTACAGCACTTCGATGTGATCGGACAGGAAGCCGATCGGTGCGATGACGACTTGCGAGCACGACTGCTCCTTCAAGGCTCGCAGATGATCGAGGATGTCGGGTTCGAGCCACGGATCAGTCGGCCGGCCGCTGCGGCTTTGATAGACGACTTGCCAGCGATCGGAGGAGACTCCGACTCTCTCGGCGACGAGCCGAGCCGTCTCGTTCAGTTGCGCGGAGTACTGGCAGTTGTCGGCCATCAGCATCGGGATGCTGTGAGCGGTGAAGGCGATGTGTGCCAATTCGCGACCCTCGGTCGGCAGCCGAGCAAGGGCGTTGGCCGTCCGGTCGGCGGTGGCCTCGATGAAGTCGGGGTGATTGAAGAACACTCGGACCTTATCGACCACCGGAGCCGACGATCCCACGCCTTGTCGAGCGGCCTCAATGTTCTCGCGATACTGTCGGCAACTCGAATACGAACTGAAGCCCGCGAGCACGAACGCGAGTACTCGTTGGATTTTGACATCGACCATTGCTTCGACCGTCTCGGTCAGCAGCGGATACCAGTTGTGGTTGCCCCAAAAGATCGGCAAGTCGATGCCGCGTCGAATCAGTTCTGGCCGCAAGACCTGGATCAGCTCACGCACTTGCTGGTTGATGGGGCTGATGCCGCCGAATTGGTAGTAATGCTCGGCGACTTGCAGCAGCCGCTCGCGTGAAACCGGCTTGCCGCGTGTGACATTTTCCAAAAATGGCATCACTTCGTTCGGACCCTCTGGTCCACCGAAGCCGACGATCAACAACGCGTCATAAGAACTGGGCATGAGGTCTCTCTGGAAGGAAACGTGACTGACGGGGAGTGTATCTCGCGGGCCTGTCTCATTCATGGCCGTGAGAGGTATAAACTCTGCCGCCACTTCGCGCGTTATGACTGTGTGCGGCGGGCGGATAGACCGGGGTCGGGTGTTCGGTTTTTCGGAATTTGCGGGGATCAAGTCTGGTTAGCGAATCACGCTTTCTTCCCGCCAATTCCGAAAAACCGAACACCCGACCCCTGACTCATCAGTGAGGTTTCTTGCGATGCACCCAATCAAAGAACATTTCGACGGCGTGACTCGCCGCCACTTTTGCGGTCGTACGGGAACCGCGATCGGGGCGGCTGCGATCGCGTCGCTGCTGGCGAAGGAGGGCCTCGCGTCGTCCGATACACAATCGGGCCGGACGCATTTCGTGTCGACGGCCAAGCGAGTCATTTACCTCTCGCAATCTGGTGGTCCAAGTCAACTCGACCTGCTGGATTACAAAACGGAGTTGAAGAGACTGCACGGCTCCGAGTTGCCCGATTCCATCCGCCAAGGACAGCGGTTGACCGGGATGACTTCCGGCCAGAAGAACTTTCCGGTCGTCGCACCGAAGTTTGCGTTCCGACAATTCGGGCAGAACGGGACATGGCTCAGCGAACTGTTGCCGCACACGGGGCAGGTCGTCGATGAGCTGTGTTTGATCCGTTCCATGCACACCGAAGCGATCAATCACGATCCGGCGATCACGTACATTCAAACCGGCTCGCAGCAACCGGGCCGGCCGTCGCTCGGCGCGTGGGCGAGTTACGGACTCGGCAGTGAGGCGGACGACTTGCCGGCGTTTCTCGTGTTGATTTCGCACGGCAGTGGGCGCGATGCGAATCAAGGATTGCTCGACCGGCTGTGGGGGAGCGGCTTCCTGCCGTCCAGCCATCAAGGAGTGAAGCTCCGCAGCAGCGGTGATCCGGTGCTGTATCTCTCCGATCCGCCGGGTATCGACCGCGAACTGCGCCGCAAGATGCTCGATGGACTCGCCAAGCTCAACGAGATTGAACATGCGAAAGCGGGCGATCCGGAGATCACGACTCGCATCGCGCAATACGAACTGGCGTTTCGGATGCAAACGTCGGTGCCGGAACTGATCGACTTCTCGACCGAGTCCGCTGCGACGTTCGAGATGTACGGCGAAGAGTCGCGCAAGCCCGGCACATTCGCCGCGAACTGTTTGCTCGCACGGCGCTTGCTGGAGCGCGGCGTGCGGTTCGTGCAGCTTTATCATCGCGGCTGGGATCACCACGGTTCGCTGCCGACGAACATCCCGATGCAATGTCACGACGTCGATCAGCCGCAAGCCGCGTTGATTCGCGATCTGAAACAGCGCGGGTTGCTCGACGACACGCTGATCGTCTGGGGCGGCGAGTTTGGTCGCACGGTCTACGGCCAGGGTGGCCTGCAAGCCGATTATGGCCGCGATCATCATGGACGCTGCTTCTCGATGTGGCTGGCTGGCGGAGGGATCAAGCCGGGCGTCGTGTACGGCGAGACGGACGACTACGGCTACAACATCGTGCGCGACCCGGTCCATGTTCACGATCTGAATGCGACGATCTTGAACTGCCTCGGTTTCGATCACGAGCGGTTGACGTTTCGCTTTCAAGGCCGCGACTACCGTTTGACCGACGTGCATGGGCGAGTCGTGCGCGAGTTGCTGGCGTAAAGTCGACGAGTCACTCCGTGACTCGAAGATTCCGGTCGCGGAGTGACCGGTCTACTTTCCGACGTTTTCCGGAACTTGCTGTAGCCAGGTCAGCAGTACTCGGCCGACTTTGACGAGGCTCGCGCCGCTGCACTGTTGCGGCGTGTCTTTCGTCGTGTGCCAGTGCGGGTATTCGAAGTCGATCAGGTCGGCGGTGGGGATCTTCGCGATCTCGTTGAGCGGCACGTGATCGTCGTTGATCTCGTGGAGATGCGACTTCGAGACGAACTCCTTGATGCCCAACGTTCGCGCCGTGTCCCACACGCTACGGACCACGTTCGGCGCGAACTTCCGGCTGTTGGGTTCGATGGGGATCTTCAAGTTCTTGTCGCCGATCATGTCCACGAGCACTCCGCAGACGTAGCGATATGGCGGCGGCCGGTCGCGGTATTGCTGAGCGAAATGCTCGCTGCCCAAAAAGAATTTGCCGCCGTCGCGCTGGAAGATGAACTCTTCACCGTCGAAGAAGACCATGTCCACGCCGAACGTCGGCTTGATCGCCAGCAGTGAGTGCCCCATCTCCATGAACAACGCCACGCCGCTGCCGCCATCGTTCGCGCCGAGAAAGATCCCCTTCGGACGGAATTCGTCGCGGTCGGGATACGGCCGCGTGTCGTAATGGCAACAGAGCAGCACACGCTCTTTCACTTGCGGGTGCCACGAGACGATCAGATTCTTCATCCGCACTGGCGTCCCCTTCTTGGGGTGCGGCGTATCGAACTCCTGCAAGCGGACTTGAGCACCAAGCTTCGTGAAATGGTCGACGAGCAAATCTTGTTGCTGCGTCATCCCTTCCGACTCGCTGGGCCGACGTCCCAGCTTGCAGATGTCTTCGAGGTAACCGAACGCACGACGCTCATCGAGATTGATCGCTGGCTTATCCTCGGCGACGAGTGACGTCAGCCAAATGGCCAGGGATGCCGCCACGAGAATTCTGCGCATCAAAGATTCCTTCATCGCCGTCATTCATTGGTCTCCAGCAAGGAATCCGGATCGCGCGTCGCGATCTCCAAGAATTCGTCCATCGGTTTGAGTTTGCCTTTTTCAAAGCCAGGAGATCGGACCAGCCGATGAAAAGCCGACACGAGTTGTCGGGCCATCGGTTCGCCGAGTTTCCCTCGCCGAGAATAGATCGTGGAGATGACGGGAACTCCTCCACAACCAATCGACTTAGATCCAAACCAAGAACTTCGGACGTAGTGCGTGTCCACAAACCAGACGTGGCGATGGTCTGAAGGTTCGAAAGAATCGACCCAGTCAGAATACTCGTTTGTACTGATCGAGTCCGAGACTTTTTCGCCGCACGCCCATTTCTCGACGCGCATTCGCTGGCAGATGAGGCATTGGCTGTCGTGCTGACTCGAGGGGCCATATCGGTCCCGGATGAGAGTCCAAAACACGGCGATTGTTGTCATCGCAACGAGCAGTCCTGAGATGGCGGTCAATGCCATCACCCGTCTCGCTCGATGTGAAAATGGGAGCCGCATGATTCCCGCGATTCTGGCTGACTGAGTTTCGATCGGTCAATCGGTACGATACCGCGGAGTGCGGGGAGTTGATGATTTCAATCTCAGAAAGAATTCAATCATGCCTACCTTGAAGACACGACGCGAGTTCTTGGCGGCCAGCGCCGTCGTTGCTATCGGGGCGACGATGACTTCATCGCAAATAGCACGGTCAGCGGTTCCGAAGATTGAAGTGTTGGAGCGGCGAGTGATTAGTTGGAAGCCGCCGCTGTATCACGGTTGGCCGACGTTGGCTCGGCGGAAGAACGGGGAGTTGTTGCTGGTCTTCTCTGGCGGGCGCGAAACGCATGTGTGTCCGTTTGGCCGCGTCGAGCTGATGCGGTCGCACGATGACGGCAAGTCGTGGGGTTGGCCGCAGGTGTTGATTGATGGGCCGATTGATGATCGCGATGCGGGTGTCGTCGAGACGGCGAATGGTTCGATCTTGGTGACGACGTTTACGTCGCTGGCGTATGAGGCTGCGCTGCAAAAGATGGAGAAGGCCACGCCTGCGCCGGGCAAGGTGAAAGAGGAGCATGACAAGCTGTTGGCTGAGTGGCGGGCGGCTCATAACCGGGTCAACGCGGAGCAGCGCAAACAAGAACTTGGGACGTGGATGATTCGTTCGACCGACGGTGGTGTGACGTGGTCGGCGCGGTATGCGGTGCCGCTCAACAGTCCGCATGGGCCGGTGGTGCTGCGCGATGGGCGGCTGATTTATGCGGGGAAGGCGTTGTGGAAGGATGACCGTATCGGCGTGTGTGAATCGAAAGACGACGGCATCACGTGGGAATGGCTGGCGACGATTCCCGCGCGGACGGGGGACGATCCGAAGAACTATCACGAACTGCACGCGGTCGAGGCGTCGGACGGGACGTTGCTCGCGCACATTCGAAATCACAATCAACCGAACGCGGGTGAGACGCTGCAATCGGAATCGACGGACGGTGGACGGACTTGGTCGGTGCCGCATTCGATTGGCGTGTGGGGTTTGCCGTCGCATCTGTTGCGGCTGCGCGACGGGCGGTTGCTGATGAGTTATGGACATCGTCGCAAACCCATCGGCAATCTCGCGCGAGTGAGCAGCGATCACGGCCGCACATGGAGCGAGCCGCTGACGATCAGTGACGACGCGATGTCTGGCGACATGGGATATCCCTCAACCATCGAGTGCGCTGACGGCACGTTGGTGACGGTGTGGTATGAATTGCTGCCCAGGCTGGGCGATTCGCCGAACGCGCAGTTGCGACAAGCACGGTGGAGATTGGATTGAGGAAACCCCAATGTCCTAATCCCAAGGTCCAATGAAATTCCAATGTCAAAAACCCAATGACAAAATCTGAGATACGGCAATTGGTTCGGGTGCATAACAGCATTTGTCCGGGGTCAGGCACCGCAAAATTCAAAATTGGCGGAATCGAGTTGAGTGTGCCCACAAGATTTCACTCCGCCAATTTTGAATTTTGCGGTGCCTGACCCCTGCCGGTGGAATTGCTGTTTTGCACCCAATTGGTTCTTGGGACTTGGTCATTCATTGGACATTGGGTTTTGGATATTGGAATTTTCATCGGCAGGATTTGCCGTGCTTAGCCGCGTCTTTGCGAATCTCAAAAAAACGAATGAAAAAGCTGAATAAGACCCGTTGACCCTACTCGCGAGGATGTCATAGGTTCCCGCCGCACATCTCTTCGGCGAGGGCCTCCCGCTCGCGCCGCCAATTCTCTGCTGTGAATTCCCTTCCCATCCTGCCCTCAGAACCTCTCCCCCCGCGGCGATTCGCCGGCATCACGCACACCCTGAGACTGTCTTCGTTGACCGTCGATGCCCGGATCACTGCGTCTCCCGCCAGTTGGTTTCAAGGAGGAACTTACTTTGCGTAAGGCACTCGGACTTCTCGCCTGGACGTCGTTGGCCGCAGCCGGCCTGTGGGCCGCTCTCCCCGGAGGGACCACGCGACCTGTGTCGGCCGATCAACCGGCGACGAACAAATCTGGCTCCACTCTGAGCCGCATGAATCCCTTCACGCGGTCCAAGCCCAAGAGCAACGACAGCTCGTACCGCCAGTCGGCGGAAAAACTGATGAAGGACGCGCAAGCCTTAGCGGCACGCGGTGACGTCATCGGTGCTCGCAGGCTGCTGGTGACGGCGCAATCGTTCCCGGTCGATTGGGGACCGGACGATCGCACTCCGGAGAAGTTCATGGCGCAGTTGGATGCCAGCGCCACCTCACGCACGCCTGAGACAGCGATCGCGGGACGGGCCGGCACCAAGCCCAACGGCAATTCACCGGCGACAAATGGAGTTGAGGAACTCGAGGGCCCCGTGGCGAAGACTCCCAAAGCGAACGGGACGGCGCGATCTTCGATTCAACAAATCAACAACGAGCCAGGGCTCAACGACCCGGCCGAAGAGACGGCCACGCCGCGTGCTTCCATGAAGCAACGCATGGCCGGACTCACGCCCACTCAAAAGATGGCGACTGCCAAATCTTTGTTGCAGCAAGCGCGCCGAGACCTGCTCAATGGAGACGTCGCGGCGGCTCGCGAAAAGGCCGAGCAGGCGGCGGAGATCGACGTCGCCTACGGCGCGTTCGATGAGCGGCCGGAACAAATCCTGGCCGAGATCGACCGTCGCGAAAGCGTCGTCGGCGAAGACACGCCGCGCACTCGGAACATCGCACAGAAGTCGAAAGCGAAATCGCCGGTCACGGACGCTGCGTTCGACGAAGACGAACCAAGAAAGCCGCGCACGGCCGGAACCTCGGCTGCGGAAAAGATGGCGAACGCCAAGTCCCTGATGCAGCAAGCTCGCCGAGAACTCGCCAACGGAGACGTCGCGGCGGCTCGCGAAAAGGCCGAGCAAGCGGCGGAGATCGACGTCGCTTACAGCCCCTTCGATGAGCGGCCGGAACAACTCCTGACCGAGATCGCCCGCCGCGAAAGGAACAGCGACGAAAGTACGCCGAGGACTCGGACCGCCGCGCAGACTCAGAAACCGAAGTTCACGGAATCTCCGTTTGATGAAGACGAACCACAACCGGCCAAGAAGCTGACGGGGACCGCGAAGAAGCCCGCCGCCTCTTTGGTCGAGGAAGTTCCGTTCGACGACGAAGCTCCGGCAACGACGAAGCAGCCAGTCGCGACTGCGGAACTGACGCCGTCCACGAATGACAAGCAACTCGCTCAGCAATTGTTGAAGCAAGCTCAGGCCGCGATCGCCAAGGGTGACATCGAGCAGGCCCGCTCGCTCGCGCTGGAAGCCAGTGAGTTGGAAGTCACGTATGGTCTGTTCGATCTGCAACCGCGGCAGGTGCTGGCACAAATCGACCGCGCCACGAACAACCTGACGATCACCAAGAACGGTGCGAAGGTGAAGACCGCCGCGAAAGAACTGCTGAACTCTGTCCCCGCGACGAAGCCGGCGCTCAGCAAGGAAATGCCCGTTGACGAGGAGGACTTGCCGATCTCGAAGCTGGCCGAAACGGCCAAGTCAAAAGCCTCGGTCGCCGCCGGTCTGACCAACCAGACGATTCGGACGGAAGTCCAAGCCGCGAAGACGGCGGTCGACGAGATTGAGGCACAAGCCCAACAGTCGGCGGCCCGGATCGCGGCGGCTGACAAAGCGGCGGCGAACACTGCCAACAAAACGAAGGTCGACGCCGAGGACGACGAAGCCACGGCGAAAGTTCGTCAACAGGCGGTGATCGTGCTGCAACAAGCTCGGAAAGAGATGCAGGCCGGGCGGATCGAAACGGCTCGCGAGAAAGCGCTCGCGGCTCAGAAACTCAACACGACGTTCGGGCTGTGGGACGATCGTCCGGAAGCGCTGCTGGAAGAGATCGACCGGCTGGCCGAGGCCAAGAAGCCCGCACCGGTGAAGAACAATGTGGCCAACAACGACACTAAGGCCCGTGCGCTGGCGCTGCTGAAGCAGGCCCGCGCTGACATGGCGGCGGGCAACGTTGACGACGCACAAGACAAAGTCACGCAAGCCGCGGAGATGAACGTGGCCTTCGGTGTCTTCGATGATCGGCCGGAACAAGTTCAAATGCTGATCGAGCGTGCGAAGTCGCCACAGACAGCTCGCAATACAGCGGCGAAGCCAAAAGCACTCGTCGATGATCCGGAAGAAATGACGAGGCCCGCAGCGCTACAGAGTCCATCCAAGTCGCAGTCCGCGACGACTCCGGCCGCGTTCGCCGAAGAAGACACGGAGCCGACGGACGTAGCCGTGATTCATCCGGAAGGCCCGTCGGCCGAACAGCTCTTCCGCGAAGGCCAGAATCATCTGCATAGCGGCAACAAGGCCGCAGCGCATCAAGCGTTTGTCCGAGCGTATCAATCCGGCCAGAAGCTGGACGCTCGCCGCAGCCAGCAGTTGCAGGACTATCTGCGAGAACTGAATCCGCGCCGCGGCAAGCCCATTCAAATGGTGAGCGCCGAAGAAGGCACGGACGACGGTTCCGCCGAGCCGCGCACGCTCGACCCACAACGCCCCATCGACATCGCTTCCGAGCGACAGAAGGTGCAACTCGACCGGCTCCGCAGCGACGTGCTCAACGCCGTGTCCCGCGCCGAACGATCTCGCGAGAAAGATCCGGCCAAGTCGATCGAGGTGCTCGACCAGGCGATGGCCAACGTCGAAACCTCGCCGCTGGAAAAGAAGCTGACGGCCAGTCTCACGTCCACGCTGCGGAAGACACGCTCGGAGATTGAAAGCTTCCAGAAACAAATGGAGCCAAACTTGATTCAGGCGAAGGCCAACGACGAGGTCAAAGCTTCCATCACCCGAGATCGCAAGGCGAATGTGAGAAGAGAACAGGAATTCGCCAAGCTCGTGAAAACGTACAACGAGTGCCTGGACCAGAAACGCTATTCCGAAGCGGAAGTCTGCGCCAAACAGGCCAAGGAACTCGACCCAGACAATCCGGTTGCGGAAACGATGGTCTGGAAGGCGAAGTTCGCTCGCCGCGTCGAGAATATCGCGCAACTGAAAGACGCGAAGGAAGACGGCTTCTTGCAGCAGTTGGATAGCGCGGAATGGTCGGCCGTGCCGTTTGATGACCGCAACCCGATCCGCTTCGGCAAGGATTGGAAGGACATCACGGACCGCCGCAAGGGGAAATACAACACGGATACGCGACTCCGCTCGCCGGAAGAGCAACGCATCGAAAACAGTTTGACTCGGCCGATCACGTTGCAATTCGAGAACGTGCCGCTCAACAAAGTCATCGACCACATCGCCCATTGGGCGGACGTCAACGTCGTGATCGACAAGGCGGGACTCGAAGACGTGAACCTGACCATGAGCTCGCCGGTGTCGATCAACGTGGACGGCATCCCGTTGAAGGACGCGCTGTATTTGGTGCTGCACCCGATGGAACTCGGTCACACGATCAATCACTCGGTGCTGAACATCACCAGCGAGCAACGCCTGCAAGGCCAGGCCATGCTGGCAACCTATTCGGTGGCCGACCTGGTCGTGCCGATTCAACCCGGTCAGCCGAACATGAACGTGTTCGGCAACGTGGCGGGCATTGGCACCAGCGTCGGGGGACAACTGAGCGTTCCCTCCACGGGCGGTCCGCAGGGTGGTCAGTTTCAAGTGGGTCAGCCAGGCAACACGATGGCTTCCCCCGTCACGAATCCCTGGGTCAACAATTCCAATAATTGGAACGTCAACGGCGGGTCATCCCACGACTTCCGCAACCTGATCGACCTGATCGTCTCGGTCTGCGAACCGAATTCCTGGGAGGAAGTCGGGGGTGGCGGACACATCAAAGGGAACGAGACCACGCTGAGCTTGGTCATCCGACAAACTCAAAAGGTCCACGACGAAATCCGCGATCTGCTGGAACAACTCCGCCGCTTGCAAGACCTGCAAGTGACGATCGAAGTCCGGTTCGTCTCGGTGTCCGACAACTTCTTTGAACGCATCGGCGTCGACTTCGACTTCGACCTGCAAGACAGCATTGGCGGCCCGAACTTGATCAGTGGTGGCCAGGGGGGGCAAGGCGGTCAAGGCGGCGGTCAAGGCGGTCAGCAGGGACAGGGTGGTGGATTGATTCCGATCCCGCCATTCGGTTCGATTCAGTCCAGTCAACAACAGGGTCAGCAAGGTCAGCAAGGTCAGCAAGGCCAACAAGGTCAGCAAGGCCAAGCCGGTGCCACCAACTTCTTCACACCCGGACCATCACGCAATTTTACCGATCGTGATCGATACCAGAATCCCACCGTTCTGGGCTTGAGTAGCTCTGAGTCGTTTACTCAAGACTTGGACGTCGCGTTTCGGCAAGGTTCGTTCGGCATCGGTGTGCCGGACTTCGGCCGGTTCGACGCCAACGCCGGTGTGAATATCGGCTTCGCGATCCTCAGCGACATCGAAACGTTCTTCTTCATCAATGCCGCTCAGGGCGATCGCCGCAACAACATCATGAGCGCTCCCAAGGTGACGCTGTTCAACGGCCAGACCGGCACCGTGTTCGATGGTGCTCAACGTCCGTTCGTGACGCAGTTGATTCCCGTGGTCGGAGCGTTCGCGGTCGGCTATCAGCCGATCATCACGCCCGTCTTTGAAGGGGTCGGCATGAGCGTGCAGGCGGTGATCTCCGCAGACCGCCGGTACGTGCGCTTGGCGGTGACGCCGAGTTTCTCCGTGATCCGCGAAGTCCAAGCCTTCACGTTCGTGTCCGCCGGTGGGCAGCAAGGTCAAGGCGGCCAGCAAGGCCAAGGTGGCGGTCAGCGCGGCGGCGGCGGCGGCCAAGGTGGCGGCGGTGGCGGCGGCGGCCAGCAAGGCTTCGGCGGCATCGGAGGCGGAGTGGGTGTGGGCTACGAAGGAATTTACAACCACGGGATGTTCGGCCAGGCGATGGGTGATCGTGCGGATCTGGCGGTCGC
>CAMDDX010000054.1 GCA_945893075.1 Planctomyces sp. SH-PL62
CACCTGCTCCCGAACCGCTGGCATCAACAACCCTGATTTCACTTGTGGCACATCATCCATGATCGACTCCAGAAAGAGGTTCCGAACATTTCTAACCTCATTCTGACAGCTCCTTATTCATCGCGCCAGCCAAAATTGGCACACCCGTGACGACGGTGTCCGTCAGATTTTTGCCGAGGTTGTGAAAGGTCCACCACACCAAGAGCCCGGTGCATCCCGCGATCGCCACGCCCGCCCAACGCAGCCCAATCGGAAGCGGAATCGCGGACCAGGCCATCCGCCGCGAGTCGATCATCCAGACGAGCCCGCCGACGACACAGGGCACCGCGCTCAGCCGCAGACCAAACAGAATCCAAACGCCCTCTTGCCACCGATCAAGCTTTTCCTCCGTCTGGCTCCGCAGGCGGTAAGACATTGCGATCGGCCCAAAGACGGCCACGATGATGATCAGCATCAGGCGAAAAGTGTTGTCGTGGGCCATCTCATCCTGCGTTCGATTTTGAACCGTCGGTTGGCGATGACTTCTTAAGCCGTCCAACGGATGAAGACATTGTCGCCGACGTCGCACAGTAGACGAGTCACTCCGTGACTCGAACATTCCGGTCACGGAGTGACCGGACTACTTTACGCGAGCCAGCGGTTGATGACTTTGCCGCCGACGTCGGTCAGGCGGAAGTCGCGGCCTTGGTAGCGGTGCGTCAGCTTCAAGTGATCGAGACCGAACAAGTGCAGCAGCGTGGCGTGGAAGTCGTTGACGTGGACGGGGTCTTTGGCAACGCCCCAACCGATCTCATCCGACTCGCCGTAGATCTGGCCTCCTTTGATGCCGCCGCCAGCCATCCACAAAGTAAACGAGAACGGATGATGATCGCGACCGGACGGCGGAGTTCCCGGCGTGCGATTCTCGCCGAGCGGGGTGCGGCCGAACTCGGCTCCCCAGACGATGAGTGTGCTGTCGAACAAGCCGCGTTGCTTGAGGTCTTTGATGAGCGCGGCGATCGGCTGATCGACAACCCACGAGTTGTACCGCAGGTCGCCTTCGAGATTGCTGTGCTGGTCCCAAGCCTCGTAGATGATGTTCACGAAGCGAACTCCGCGCTCGACCAACCGCCGCGCGAGCAAGCAGTTGCGTGGGAATGAAAGATGCGCATCGAGCACGTTGCCGCGTCCGGTTGCCTGCGGATGCTGTGCTCGGTCAATGCCGTAGGCGTCAAGCGTCGTCTTACTCTCGCTGTTGAGGTCGATCAACTCCGGCGCGGCGGACTGCATCCGAAACGCGAGTTCGTAGCTGGCGATGCGGGACGCGATCTCGGGATCGTGAATCTCCGAAAGCCGGCTTTCGTTCAGCGCCTTGAGCGTGTCGAGTCCGCGCCGCTGCAACTCGGCGGGCAGGCCGCTAGGGTTCGACAAGTTCAAGACCGCCTCGCCCTGATTGCGGAACAGCACGCCGGCGTAATGCGACGGCAGAAAGCCGTTGTTCCACAACGACGCCCCGCCGCTGGAACCTCGGCCACTGTTCAGCACGACGTAGCCGGGCAGGTTCTGCGACTCGCTGCCCAAGCCGTAGGTCAGCCAACTCCCGACGCTCGGCAATCCGAACGTCGCTCGGCCACAGCTCAACATCAGTTGGCCGGGGTGATGGTTGAACTGCTCGGAATACATCGAGCGGATCATCAGGATGTCGTCGGCGCAGCTCGCGATGTTCGGCACGAATTCGGAGAAGTCCATGCCGCACTCGCCGTGCTTCGTCCACTTGCGCGGCGAGCCCATCAGCACCGCGCCCTCTTTCTTGATGAACGCGAACCGGACTTTCTCCAGCATCGACGTGGGAAGCGGCTTGCCATCCAACTCGTTGAGCTTCGGCTTCGGATCGTACAAGTCGAGATGCGACGGCGCGGCGGCTTGAAACAGGAAGATGCAATTCTTCGCCTTGGGAGCAAACGCCGGCGGCTTGATCGCCAGCGGATTCGCGGCGAGTGGCGAGTCGGCGTTCGCAGCCAGCAGGCCGTCGTTCGACAGCATCGCACTCAGCGCCGCTCCGCCCAGGCCACAGGCGGAGGAGGTCAAGAAGTCGCGGCGGCTGCGCTCGGCGAATTTCAAATTTGAGATTTCAGATTTCAGATGGCGGGTTTGATTCACGATGCCAACTCCTCGTTCTCTTCGTCTTCGGGTTCCCAACCGTCGGCCGCGACCATGATCTCGTCCAGGTGCAGGACGAAGCCGGGCAGAAGTTTGGTTTCGTAGGTCTCGAACTCGCCCATGACGATGGGCTTTTTGGCGGTCTTGCGATGCACGGTCAACGTGCGACGGAAGCGGTCGATGATCCAATACTCGACGACACCGACGGACAAGTATTCGTCCCGTTTGGTTTCGTAATCCCGAATCGCATTCCGCTTCCCGGCGGAGACAAATTCGATCGCGATTGTTGGAACGTCTTTGCTCACTCGGGGTCGCCGACCCAAACCGGTCCAGATCACACGATCCGCCTGTCGCCGGTCTTTCCCGACGCGAATGTGTTGTTCGGGCAAGGTGTAGTCCAACGCTTTGCCCTTCGGATGGTTCTTGGCGTAGTCCCAGAGCGCGTACCCCAGAATTTCATTTGGACTTGCTTGAGCGGGACCAGGAATCGCATTCACGATTAGCACTCCCTTGATGAGTTCGTACCGATAACCGCGCACATAGTCGGTGATCAAATCGAATTCTTTGGGCTTCAAGGACATCCCGGCCGAACTGGGACCGATGCGTCCAATTCGAGGGGGAGCGAGTGTTGCCGTTGGCATGATTTGGGTCTCACTCAAGAGGTCAGAAGGATTCGCAACATCGTATCGTGATCGAGCGCCGCCGATCATTCGCGTGTGATGAATTCGTCGAGGTTCAACAGGATTCGAGCAGTCGCGATCCAGGCCGCCGATTCGTCGGGTGGCGAACCGCTGATCGTCGAACTGCCGACGAGCTTTTTCGCGTCATCCTGGTGAGCACGATAGAACTCGCGATTGACGGTGAGCAGGTCGGTCAGTTGATGCAGTTCGCGGTCACTTGGTGTGCGAGCGAGACACAAGCGGAAGGCTTGAGTCAGCCGAGTCGTGTCATCCGTCGCAGGCTGACTTAGTAATCGTTTCGCGAAAGCTTGTGAGGCTTCCAGGAATGTTTCGTTGTTGAGCGTGATCAAGGCTTGCAGCGGAGTATTGGAGGCTCGGCGTTCGACGCAGGTGAGGTTGGCATCGGGACAATCGAAAGTCGTGAGGTTCGGGTGCGGAGCGGTTCGCTTGAAGAACGTGTACATGCCGCGGCGGTTGCGATCCTCGCCGGTGCTGTTCGTCCATTTGAAGTTGCCGGCGTAACTGAGGTCCGTGATGCCGGCCGGTAGAGCGGGAAAGACGCTCGGCCCGCCGACTTTCTTCGACAGCAAGCCACCGACATCGAGGCTGAGGTCGCGGACGATCTCGGCTTCGACTCGCAACCGATTCTGCCGCGCGAGCAGCGTGTTCTGCGGATCGACTTCGAGTAACTCTGGACGATGCCGCGAGGCTTGGCGATACGTCGCGGAAGTGACGATCAGTTTGATGAGGGCCTTGCGAGACCAATTCATTTCAGATTTCAGATTTGAAATTTCAGATTTCGTTACAAACGCGTTCGCCAGCCAATCGAGCAATTCTGGATGGCTGGGCTTCTCGCCTCGGACGCCGAAATCGTTCACGCTGGCGACGATTCCGCGGCCGAAGAGTTGTCGCCAAATGTGATTGACTGTGACTCGCGGAGTCAGCGGGTTGTCGGGCGAGACGAGCCAGCGGGCGAGATCGAGCCGATCGGCCAGCGGCCGTTCGTCACGCGGCTTCATTGGCGAGAGCGTCGAGAACGCGGCCGGGACGACTTCCATCTCCTTGATCGGGTCCAGGAATTCGCCACGCTTGAGCACGAACGTCTTTCGCGAATCGTTGACTCGTTGAGTAATCACTCGCACGGTCAGTTCCGGCTTGGGCGGCTCTTTCTTCTTGAGATCGTCAAGCTGCTTGACCAAATTCTTGGTGGCCGCGTCGAGGTTGGAGTAGTAGTCGAGCAGTTGCTGCGTTTGCTCGGCCGACCGCTGATCGGGTTTGACCGCGAAAAGTTTTTGGATGTTCTCCGGCAACGTGATCGACGGCTCGATTCCCGTTTGCGGCGACAGCTTGAAGCGGCCGATCGTGTGCTGCTGACCGTACAACTGCCGAAGTTGAACGCGAACAAACATCGCACCATCCACCGCCAGCGGCTCCTTCAGTCCGAAGATCGCCCAATGCTCTTTGCCATACTGCGGGGCGATGGCCCAGCCGGTGTCCTCTTTGCCGTCGATGACATCGACTGCCCGCCACGGTTTGTCGGCTTGCTCGAAGTCCGCCTTCGCGCCGGCGAACTCCAGCTTGCGAGCGTTTGCGAAGTCGGCGGTCGGCGAAACTTCGACGGTCATCTCGCTGAGCACGAAGTTGCCGTGAGCGACTCGTCCCGGCCCTTTCGCCGGAAGCGAGTTGTCCGGCAACACGTCCAATCGGAGCGCGGACACACCGGCAACTGTCGTCTTGCCGGTGATCGTGTACGTGGCGGAGTTCGGGTTCGGGCCACTCGCGAGAAACGAGCCATCCTTTTGAACCGCGAACGTCACGTTGCCATCGCTCTCGACTTTCAGATCGTCCAGGGCGTGCAGCTTCAACGGTTGAGCCGTCGATTCCGCGAGCGCTGTTTGAGCTTTGGTCTCCCAGGCCGCGAAGGCCGTGCCGAGCTTCGATTGTTCGGCCCGCAGTTTGGCGGTGACGTTGGCGACCTCAACATCGTGAGCGGCCTTGGCTGTCGCATACGCGGCGACCTCTTCGGGTGACTTGGGGACAACGCTCGTCTCTTCGTCGCCGTTGTTATACGCGGCGAAGAGTTGGTAGTACTCGCGCTGGCTGATCGCGTCGTACTTGTGCGAGTGGCAGCGAGCACAGCCGACGGTCAGCCCCAGCCAAACCGCGCCGGTTGTTTCCGTGCGGTCGAAGCAGGCTTCGACGCGCCACTGTTCTTTGTCAGTGCCCCCTTCGGTGTTGGTCAGTGTCTGCCGATGAAACGCCGTCGCGAGCTTTTGCATCGCCGTCGCGCTCGGCAGCAAGTCGCCGGCAATCTGCTCGACGGTGAATTGATCGAACGGCAGGTCATTGTTGATCGCGTCGATCACCCAGTCGCGCCAGCGATAGGCGTCTGGACGCGGGTTATCTTTTTCATAGCCGTCGCTGTCGGCATACCGAGCCATGTCGAGCCAATGCCGGCCCCAGCGTTCGCCGAAGTGCGGTGACTTGAGCAGCCGATCCACCAACTCTTCGTAAGCATTCGGCCGCGAATCGTTCACGAACGCAGCGACCTCCTCGATGGTCGGAGGCAGGCCGAGCAAATCCAAATTCAACCTCCGGATCAGCGTGGAGCGATCCGCTTCCGGCGACGGGGTGATCCCGCGCTTCTGCAACTCGGCGAGCACGAATTGATCAATCGGATTGCGCACCCAGTCGCTCGGCTTCACGGCTGGCGGAGCGATCCGGCGAATCGGCTGATACGCCCAATGCGTGTTCTTCGCTTCCTTCTTCAGTGAATCGTCGTCGGGCCAGACACAGCCTTGGTCGATCCACGCACGCAGGATGCCGACCTCTTCCGGCTTGAGCTGCGGACCTTCGGGGGGCATCACTGTTTGCGGATCAGTCCCCGACACAAGCAAGATCAGCTTGCTGCGTTCGCTGTCTTCGGCTGCGATCACTGGGCCGATATCGCCTCCCTTCAAGAGCGCGGCACGGCTGTCGAGGCGCAGGCCGGATTCCTGCTTCTTCTCGCTGTGACATTTCCAGCAGTGCTTCTCCAGCAGCGGGCGGACGTCTTTGACGAAGTCGATTTTTCGGTCGGCTGGCGGCGGCAGCTTGTCGGCGGCCAGCGACAGAGAAGCGATGACCACAAACGTCGTGGCCACGAGTGCGAATCGCGGAGTCATGCGGAGGTCTCCGGAAGCAGGCGGGATATTGCGGAGTCAGGAGGGATCGTCGCGTTCCGCCATTCGCGGCAGGACGCAGTCGACAAACAACATTCTGCCGAGCGAGGGACGCCGGGGAAAGTCTCCTGTCGAAATGCAAAGGGACTCACCGGAGTGAGTCCCTTGCACTTGCCTCGTAGGACGGGCACTTTTGTCCGTCTCTTTGACGACGGGCAGGAGTGCCCGTCCTACATCAAGCCAACTAATCGCGTTTGACCGTCGCCGAGGAGGTGCGTCCATTCTTGGCGGAAGCCACCGGAGTCTTTTCAGACCTCGCATCGCGTTCGTTCACGCGAGCCACCGCCGTCGTGTGAATGTTCCGTGCGCGAGCCAATGTCTCGGCAGAGAAGTAAGGTGTCGATGGTTGGCCGATATGCGGAATGGACTTCGCCGCAAGTTGCTCCCAGCTCATCTTGTCCGTGAGGTGCCAAGTCGCGGCTTGGCCAGCTTGCGGGTCGAGTTGCCCGCTGGCCACCATCCTCAACGTCTCTTCCAGAACCGGGTCAGTGCTGAATTCTTCAACCTTGGCAATGCGATAGACTGATCGAGGCGTCGGTTCAGCCTTGCCATGTTCGAGGCAGACCGCAAGATATTTGAAACGAATAATGCGATCGGTTGGCACCGAGAAGAATCCGCCGCCACCGCCGCCGCCACCTTGCTGGCCTCCACCACCGAAGCCACCGCCACCGCCTTGTTGGCCACCTTGGCCGCCGCCACCTTGTTGTTGTTGTCCGCCGCCTTGCTGACCGCCACCTTGCTGACCGCCACCGCCAAAGCCACCGCCACCCTGTTGGCCACCACCAAAGCCTTGCTTCAGAATTTGCTTGCCAACAAACGCCGCCGGGAAGTCCACGTTGAGCGGCTTGTCCCCTTTGTTCTCGACGAGCACGTTGCCGCCCATCGCATCATTGGGAATCATCTTCACCTCGAGCACGCCCTTCTCGATCCCTTCAAACACGTCCATGTGCTCCAGAGACTCATTGACCTTGACGGCCGGACCGACCTTCTTCTTCGTTTCCTTCTTTGAGTCAGCCGAGATTCCGGGAGCCACCAAGCTCACTGCCAGTGCTCCGACCAACGCCCAGGGACGCCAACGAGAAAACATGTGCGAGTTCCTTTCCTAAAGACTTGGGGCCGGTCACGGGGGAAGCACGCGACGGCAACGTTGAACCTTATCGCCGCTCGACGGGCAGAATTCAACAGAAACTTCACCGAACCAGCCAGATTCGCCGCTGCTCGACCGCTCCTCCCGCCGATCCGGCAAGGCTTGTGAGAAGACTTGCCGACCGTTCGCGGCGTGCGGTTCACAGCGGTCGTGCGGATGACGTTCTCTCCGACGGTTCGATGAACAGGAACCCTGACACTGAGGGCGTGCGGTTAAACGACTCAGGGATTGCCACTTGGCGGATTCCCCTCGGACGGTGTTGTCGGCGTCTGGCTGCTGACGACCTCTGGTTCGCCTTCATCAAGAGGCTCCAGGAAGCTCGGCGAAGGCTCCCGCAGCGCACGGCCAACGCCGCGCGGGCGGCGAGACAGCCGCCAAAACATGACCACCATCAGCAAGCCTCCTCCAATCGTCAGCCCGAACAACGTCCCATTCGAGAAGACCCCCGACCGTTTCGGAGGTGGAGACCATTCCAATCGCTGAGCCAGAATCAACGGTGCGAAGCGCGGCTCTCCCGTCCGATCTTCGTAGCCGTAGCGTTTGAAGAAGTATCCGGTCGCCGACACGAAATCGACCAGGATGTCACTGCCGGTCGTGATCCCTTGAGGCACCTCCGAACAGACCACAACCACGGGATTCTGCTGCGCTCCATCCACGTACAACCACGCCTCATGCAGTTGCTGTAAGCCGTGCGGATTCTCTCCCGACGGGTACGACACCAGCCGCCGCATGTGTCCGCGAAACGTGACCAGCCGGCCGTGATACGCCTCCGGATTCCGATGCACGTCCACGAACGTTGGGAACTCGGCATCCGGTTCGCGAAAGTAGAACCGGAAGTTGGGATCACGTTTGACGATAGCGAGCCGCTCCTGCTGCAACGTCTTCGCAGCGGCCTTGAGTTGCGTCAGCGGCAACTGCCGAGCGTGATTCAAAATCGCGAAGTACCCGGCCGCTTCTTCCGGTCGAATGTTGCGCGACAGCAAACCCGTCTGCGGATGCTTCGCCGCTGTGAGCCACCGCGGATCAAGAGCCGTCGCGTCCGCATCTGCCTGCGGTTCGTCACTCTGGACTGAGGAATTATCTGAAACAACAACGAGACTCAGCAGACAAATCAGTCGCAGCAGTTTGGCGACCTGAGACATGACCACCCTCGCTTTCCGCCACTGCATTCCTCTGGCCAAAAGGCTGTTGCCAGAGGAATGGGGCCAGAGGAATGAACTTTTCCAATCGGATGAGTGTTGCCGTTCTAAGTTTCCCTACCAACCGGCTGGCCGGCCACCTTTGCGTGAGTCGCTGGCGGCACGCAAGCCGTCGGGCATTCGTGACACGGCTTGAGTGACCGCGCTGGCCGAGAGTTGTTGCGTCTTGTGTCCAAAGGCCGTCAACGGATCGTGCAGTTCGCGGTACAGACGTGGTTCCAAATCGAGCACGTCGGGCAACCATTGATGATGTAGTCGTGGAGCTTGCACGGCCGCACCTGGTGTCTGCTGGCGATGAATCAAATTCAGTAGCACCTGCGTCGTGGCGGTAATGATGCGCGGACCTCCCGATGCTCCCAGCGCGAAGACCGCTTTGCCGTCTTTCACCACGATCGTTGGCGTCATGCTGGAGAGCGGCTTCTTGCGCGGGGCGACCGCGTTCGCCGAACTCTGAATCAATCCAAACGCATTCGGCTGACCGGGCACGGCGGCGAAGTCGTCCATTTCATTGTTGAGTAGGATGCCGAACTTCGGCTCGACGATCCAACTGCCGTACTCGGTGTTGATCGTTTCGGTACAGGCGACCGCGCTGCCGTGGTGATCGATGACTGAGAAGTGCGTCGTCCCCGAATCATTCACCGGCGCGAATCGCCCATAGGTGTTCGTCGGCCGCGTCTGTTTGAGGTCAATGCGCGACGCGAGTTCACGTGCGTGCTCGCGGCTGATCAGCCGCGCCACCGGGACATCGACGAAGTCCGCATCGCCGAGGAATTCCGCTCGATCGGCGAAGGCGTGCTTGAACGCTTCCGTCAGGCGATGCACTGCCTCCGGGCTGTCCGGCGCAAGTCGATGGAATGGCGTGACTCCCGCGCGGGTATCCAACTCTTCCAGGATTTGCAGCGTCGTGAGCATTGCGATTCCGCCGCTCGACACCGGAGGCATCGTCAGCACGTCGTAACCGTGATAGCTCAGCTTCAGCGGTTGGCGTTGCACGGGTCTCATGTCGCAAAAGTCTGAGGGAGAAAACAATCCCCCGGCCTGGCGGTTGACATCAACTATCGCGGCGGCCACCGGGCCGGCATAAAAACCGGAGGCTCCGCAGGCCGCGATCTGTTCCAGCGCGGGAAGCTGCGGCGATGTGACCTTGTCTCCGACTTTGATCTCCTGACCTCCATGCAAGTACGACTGATGAAACGTTGCGAACTTCGCGCGGAACTCCGGCGGCCATTTCGACCAAGTCTTCACCGCCGACTGCAACGTCTTGACGTACTGAGCATCCGCCGGCACGCCGTCGCGAGCCAATCGAATCGCGGGAGCGATGACCTCGGCAATCGGCAGCCGTCCATATCTCTCGACCGCATAACACAACCCCGCGACGTGACCGGGGACCGCCGCGGCCAGCGGTCCGCGCACGCTCGCGTGGGGCACGTTTTCAACGTGCCCGTCCTTATCGGGCACGTTGGAAACGTGCCCCACGACGAACATCTCCGCCGTCGCCTTCAGCGGAGCGCGTTCGCGATAGTCGAGCGTCACGCAGCATTGTTCCTGCGCATTCCAAATGACCATGAAGCCGCCGCCGCCGAGACCGGAACTTGCAGGCCGAAGAACAGACAGCGCGAATCCGACGGCCGCACCGGCATCTACGACATTGCCTCCCTTTTTGAGAATCTCGACTCCGGCCTCGCTGGCGAGTGGATGATCAGCCGCGACTGCCGCATGCTGATAGACCGCGTCTTCTGATCGAGCTTCGTTCGCGAAATCGACCGACACGATGACGATACCAGTCAAAGCGACGATCCCTCCCAAACAGCTCCTCAGCATGATCCCCTCGCCTTCTTGATTTCACCTTCGGTCTTCCGCTCCGCTTGTACGGCGACAACGCTCACTCTCATAATCCGCCCGGCCCGTGCGTGGCCAGTCTCAGGGAGGATGAAACGATGGCTCAGGGTGCGGACGAGGCGACGGAGTTGGCGGCGTCATTCGATGCGGTGACGCGCTGGTGTGAGTCCTATTTCGTGTCGGCCAGCGGGAGCGGCACGCCGCTGGGACCGCAGTTCGTGCGAGTTCTCCGCGCCTTTGGCGAGATGGCTACCGCTTCCGCCAACACCGATGCGGCGAATCGAGCATTGCGGCTGAGCATGCTCCGCGAAAAGACCGAGGCGTACCTGCAAGGCTTCATGCGCGGCGACCTCGCGGGGCTGTCCTCGGCCGCGCTGCCAGAACCGAGCCAACTCGTACAAGCCGAAGCGATGGCTCATGTGCAAGAGCGCGGCGACACCCCCTGGCTTTCGCAGTTGTCCGACTGCGGCGCGGCAGGCACAGGCCGACGCATCGAAGGCTTCGCCGTGCGGCTCAATCCTCCGGTGGAAGGCGTGTCGCTGACTTACAAAGCTCACGTCGCCGTGAAAGGTGACACGCGCTGGATCGAGCAAGGCGAGTACTGCGGCACTCGCGGAGAGAATCGCCGCATCGAAGCGATCTGGATCGAACTGGCCGAGGGAGCCGATCGCTTCGACGTCTATTATTCCGCGCATCTGTGCCGCATCGGCTGGACCGGCTGGTTCAAGAACGGCCAAATGTGCGGCACTCGCGGCGAGTACCGCCAGGTCGAAGCGATCAAAGTATTCTTGGCCGAGAAGTCCAAGTAGCATGAGCCGATCTGCCTTAGGCACCGGTTGAGACGCACGACATGAATCCCGATCCCATCACGTCGATCTTTGGCGGCTGCGTGGCGTTGCTGGGGCTGCTGCTGCAACTGCCACATCGCACCGCGTGGTTGCTCCAGCAGACTGAATTTTCCAGTGACCCGCGCGAGCTGAAATTTTATGCCGCTCGCTATCGTCGCCGCCGACAAACCTCCGGCCTGATTACGTTAGTCGGTCTGATGATTGTTTTGGCGGACTTGCCCAACGTTTGGAACCAAGCCGGCCCGCTGCTCGCCACGATTCTGTGGATGGCAATTGGCTGCGTCTGCTTGTGGATCTCGCTACTCGCGATCGGCGATCTGATGACCACCCGCGCTCACGTGCGAGCCTCGATTGCTCGGCTAAAGGCGCACAAGGACCAACTCATGAACCAACTCGAACGCCTGCGGCCCGACGCCAAGGCCGACGAGAACAAGTAGCCTGACTCTCTGAGTCGGGAGTCTTATCGCAGACATCCCGACTCGGAGAGTCAGACTACGGAGTTTTGCAACCACAACTCGCTGAAAGGAAACCGACTCATGGGCATCTGGCTGATCGCCGCTGTGTTGCTGGCGGACCCGCAAGCCGAGCTTCCGAAAGGCCGACTGGTCGTGATCGGCGGCGGCGAGACGCCAACCGCTGTCGTGAATCGCACACTCGAATTATCCGGCGGCAAGTCGTCAAAGATTGCGGTGCTGCCGGCGGCCAATCCTGAGTACGGCCCCAGTTCGGTCGCGACTTGGAAACGAAACGGCGCGAACAACGTCGTGCTCGTCAATCCACAGCAACCGGCCGCAGCCGTGAAGACCATTCGCGAAGCCGACTTGATCTGGCTTCCCGGCGGCTTGCAAGGAGTCTTCATGAACAACATTCGTGGCAGCGACATCGCCGACACGATCCGAGCACGCTATCGCGACGGAGCCATCATCGGCGGCTCCAGCGCCGGTGCGGCCGTCATGGGTAAGACCATGATTGGCGGACCCTCGGACCTCAACAGTTTGAAAGCCGGCACGGCTCCCTATTTGCAAAACGGTCTGGGCCTATGGCCCGAAGCGATCGTCGATCAACACTTCTTGCAAAAAGGCCGCTTCAACCGGCTGGCTCTGGCGGTCATCGACTATCCCGATCTGCTGGGCATCGGCATCGACGAAGAGACCGCCGTGATCGTCCGCGGCCGCGATTTCGAGGTCATCGGCGATAACAACGTCACCGTCATCGACGGTCGCAAAGCCAGCCGCGAAAAGCTCAACAAAGGCGAACCCGCCGCCGCCCGAAACCTCAAAATCCACGTCCTGCGAGCCGGCATGACGTTTCAATTCGATGAGTGACTCACGAGAGACGTCACCGATCCCATGCACATCATCAGCCCGCACAAACTTCGTCAGTTTTGGAAACGCCACGCTGACGCGGAGTCATCGCTGAGGGCGTGGATCAAGCATGTCACACGCTGCCGTTGGAACAACTTCGCCGACATCCGAGCCAGTTATCCGCACGCCGACCAAGTGGGACGCTTAACGGTCTTCAACATCGGTGGAAACAAGTTCCGGCTCGTCGTTGCCATTCATCTGAACCGCGGTAAGGTTTTCGTCCGCCACATTCTGACGCACTCCGAGTACGATTCAGGTGACTGGAAGAGGGACGTCTGAAAGAGAGGAAGCCGACATGCCAACAGCCACGCGCAAGCCCAAGGCGAGAAAGCCCCGCGTCAAACGCCAAGAGCCAACAGAGTCCTATTGGAAACTCTGCCGACGCTTTCCGCTCCGGCCGATCACGAGCGACGCGGAACTCGATCTGGCAACCGCCGTCATTGACGAATTGGTCGATCGCGGGTTCGACAACCTCGACCCCAGCGAAGCGGATTACCTCGATGTCTTGAGTGAACTTTCAGAAGCCTACGAGGAAAAGCAACATCCACTCGAACCCGTTTCCGACGGCGAGATGTTGGAGTTTCTCTGCGACCAACACCAAGTCACGCGGAGCGAGGTGGCCGAGGCTACCGGCATCGCAACAACAACACTTTCGGCGGTGGTTCAAGGCAAAAAAGAATTCACCCGCGAACAAATCCGACGCTTGTGCGAGTTCTTCCACACGACGCCCGAAGTCTTCACGACATAATTATTGAGGAGCCACATCATTCCTTCTGACCTCGCCCATCAAGTCTGCATGAACCCCGCCTGCCGAGCGACGTACTCGGTGAGCGAGACGCTCGTGGATTGCTCCAAGTGCGGGCATTTGCTCGACATCGCCTACGACTGGAATCGAGTGCCGGTGCCGGGGGCGCTCAAGCAGTTTGAGTCGCGGTGGTCGAGCCGTCGGAATCCGCTCGACTTCAGCGGCGTGTGGCGGTTTCGTGAGCTGTTGCCGTTCGCGAAGGACGAGCAGATCGTGACGATCGGCGAGGGGCAGACCATTCTGCAATCGTCCGCGGGCGTTGGGAAATACGCCGGGTTTCAAACTGGCAAAATGCTGTTGCAGTACGAGGGGCTGAACCCGTCGGGCAGCTTCAAAGACAACGGCATGACAGCCGCGTCCACGCACGCGCATATCGTCGGAGCGAAGGTCGCGGCGTGTGCCTCGACGGGGAACACCAGCGCGTCGTTGGCGATTTACTCCAGCACCACGCGGCTGTTCGAGACCATCGTCTTCATCGGCAGCGGCAAGATCTCGTTCGGAAAGCTGTCGCAGGCGCTCGACTACGGAGCGAAGACGTTGCAGATTCAAGGGGACTTCGATGACGCGCTGCGGCAGGTGCGCGACGTCTGTGCGGCGCGCGGGATTTACCTGTGCAACAGCGTGAACCCGTTCCGGCTGGAAGGCCAGAAGTCGATCATGTTCCGAGTGCTCGAAGGTCTGAACTGGGAAGTCCCCGATTGGATCGTGGTGCCCGGCGGGAACCTCGGCAACTCGAGCGCGTTCGGTAAGGCGTTCACCGAACTGAAAGAGTTGGGACTCATCAATCGCATCCCGCGCTTGGCGGTCATCAATGCCGCCGGCTCGAACACGCTGTATCAACTCTTCGAGCAACACAAGCTGCGTTGGAACGGCGGCCGGCTTGACGAGGCGAAAATCATCACCGACAAATTCTTCACGCAGATGGACGCCGACAACCGCCGAGCCTCAACGCTCGCGACCGCCATCGAGATCAACCGTCCGGTCAACCTGCTGAAGTGCCTACGAGCACTCGAAGTCTGCGACGGCGTCGTGCGTGAGGTCTCGGACGAATTGATCCTGGAAGCCAAAGCCCAAATCGGAGCCGGCGGCTTCGGCTGCGAACCCGCCAGCGCCGCCAGCGTCGCCGGAGCCAAACTGCTCCGCGAGCAAGGGGTGATCTCCCCCAGCGACCGAGTCGTCTGCATCCTCACCGGCCACCAACTCAAAGACCCGACCGCCACCGTCGCGTACCACTCCGTCGATCCCGCGCGCCTCTCCGCCGCCGCAGCCACCGAGGACGACGCCTACGCCACCATGCTCCGCAAAGCCGGAGTCACCCAAACCCCCGCCGCCAACCGCCCCATCGTCGTCGAAAACAAGTTCGAGTCGATCATGCAGTTGTTGGATCGCATTGGTTGTTGACTAATGAAATCTGAAATCGGGTGACTCCACTTAGTTTCAGGAAATCGAAATGCGATACGAACGCTGGCTTGGACAACTAACAAAACTCAACAACGGCCAAGCCGTCGAAGAACTACTTACCATCGTTACTCCGCAGACGTTCTCTCGCTGGTGCCGCGAAGAGCAGTCGGGCAAGAAGACACTGAATCCGATTGGGGGCCAACGCAAGCCGCGTGAGATTTGAGATTTGGTCATCGAAATCGTGACGACTACCAGCTTTGGTTACACGAAGCTTGACCCATATTGCCCTCCATTGAGATTGTGATCACGAGTTTTTGGGACGATGGACGCAGTGGTTTTCCCTTCGAATCTGCGTGACCGACTTGGGTGAGACGCTCAAGACATCGTCGCGTGCAGGCTCGTTCGAGAGTTCGTCTTGTCCGGCTGACGGAGCAGACGTCGTGTTGCCGGTTTTTGGAATTCACGAAATCGCCGTGCAAGGTTGAGGTCACTGCACCGTACCTCTGAGTGAAACGTTTCAGGACTGACTTCTGGAAACCCATCACTCAGAGGAACCTAATCATGTTGCGGAAATTGTTTTCGTGGAGTTTGTTGGCAGGAAGTACGAACGGTTCAGGAAACTGGCGGCGTCGTCGGGCGGCACGAGTTCCGGCTGAAGTGGAAGCGTTTGAGCCGCGATGGGTGCTGTCGGCAGTGCATGGCACGCCCTCGGGCGCGGCGGCACTGCTGCAAGCCGAGGTCGTCGGTCCTCAGACGCGAGTCATCAATGGGACGGCAACGTCCGGGTATCCCGCCGTTGGCCTGATCGGTGGAGACGGCGAGGACTTCTGCTCGGGGACGTTGATTGCTCCGCAGTATGTGCTGACGGCGGCTCACTGTGCCGAAGGAGTCGCCAACACGGCTGGGCAATTTACGGTTGGCGGGCGGACGTATCAGACCGAGCGGGTCTTCGTGCATCCGGGTTACACCGGAAATGTTGGCAACGATTCGTCCGATGACCTGGCGATCTACAAGCTCCGCGAAGCAGTCGTGGGGATTGCTCCGATACCGATCTTTCGTGGGACTCCGCAGGTCGGCCAGATCTTGACGCTGGTGGGCTTCGGTGGCGGAGGCACAGGAACCACTGGCACCAACGGCGATTTCGGAATCAAACGAGTGGGGACGACGCCGATTGATGAAGTCTCGCGGACGTTGATCTTGTGGAACTTCGACAACAACAGCGAGAGCAATACAGCTCCGGGGGACAGCGGCGGGCCGGCGTTTTTGACGGTCAATGGCGTGTTGTACCTGGCCGGAGTGACGTCCGGTGGCGATTCGGCCACGGCGGGCATTGGCGATCATTCGTTCGATACTCGTGTCGATGCTTACGCGAGTTGGATCGATTCGATTGTCGGAACAGCGTCCACGTTGGCGACGGTCAGCATCACGGCGACTGATACCAATGCGGCTGAGACGCTCAGCACTCAGACGGCGAACAACGGCACGTTCACGATCACTCGCACTGGGGCAACGACCGCGGCGCTGACGGTGTCATTGGCGGTCACTGGGACGGCGACCAACGGCAGCGATTTCAACCGGCTGCCAACGACCGTGACGATTCCCGTCGGACAAACATCGACGACGCTGACGCTCACACCCATTGACGACACACTCAGCGAGGGGAGCGAGACAGCAACGATCACGCTGTCGAACTCCAGCGCTTACATCGTCGATTCGACCAAGACGAGCGGGACTGTCACGATTGCCGACAACGACCGCGTGTTGCCGAGTGTCAGCGTCGTCGCGAGTGACGCGGTCGCGGCCGAGACGCGCAGCGGTCTAACAGCCAATCGTGGCCAGTTCACGATCAGCCGCACCGGTGCGACAACGGCCGCGTTGACTCTGGCTTACTCGGTGTCTGGCTCGGCGACAAATGGGACGGACTACAGCCGCCTGTCGGGCACTGTGACGATTCCTGTTGGACGATCGTCCGTGACTCTGTCCGTCAGCCCGGTGGATGATTCACTGGTGGAAGGGACCGAGACCGTCGTGGTCACGCTCAACGCCGGCGCGGCGATCTCGGTCGATGCGACGAGAGGTTCCGCGTCGATCGACGTTCTTGATAACGATGTCGGCGTTCGCTCGAACGACAACTTCGCTGACAGCCGAGTCCTGACCGGCACGAGTGTCACGGTGACAGGCAGCAACTCAACGGCCACGGCCGAGGCGGGGGAACCGGATCCCGCCGGCGTGTCGGGCGGCAAGTCGGTGTGGTGGAGTTGGACCGCGAGTTCCTCCGGAGGCGTGACGCTCTCGACGGCGGGGAGCAACTTCGACACGACGCTGGGGGTCTACACCGGCAGTTCGCTCTCATCGTTGCGTCTGGTCACTGAGAACGACGACGAGAACTACAACAACGGCGTGTACTCCAGCCGAGTCTCGTTCAACGCCGTAGCCGGAACGACCTACCGAATTCTGGTCGATGGCTACAACGGAGACAGCGGCAACATCACGCTGAACCTGACGCAGTCGGCCACGTCATTCGCCGCGCGGCAACATGCAGCGATCTCCGACACGGTCTTCGCGGATTATCGACGGCTGTTGCTGTGAAACCTTTCTGATCTCTGTGTCCCGTCGCGTCTCTGTGGTGTCAGAATTAAACCCGCGACTGCAATCAGACCGCAGGGAAGAACACCACGGAGACGCGACGTGGCACAGAGTAAGGACACGGACCTGATTGACATTCCCCGCCGGCCGGACTTCCAATCCGGCCGGCGGCTTTTGGCTTTCAACGGTTTGGCGAGTGTGTTCGATGTCCGACGATCAACAATCTCGAACGAGCGGAACGTTGTTGCTGCGGCTGCGTGAGCTGAATGACCGCGAGGCTTGGACCGAATTCGTGAATCGGTACACGCCACGCTTGTTTGGCTGGTGTCGCAAGCAAGGCTTGCAGGATTCCGATGCGGCCGATGTGTCGCAAGAGGTGCTCGGCAAATTGGTGCGAGCCATTCGGACGTTCGATTACGACCCGCGACGCGGCAGCTTTCGTGGCTGGTTGAAGACGGTGACGAACAATGCGATCCGAGATTTCGTGGCCGAAAGGTCGCGTCCCGGTCGAGGGAGTGGCGACTCGCAGATTTGCTCGGCATTGGCGGCGCTGAGCACGCCGGCCGCGATCGGCGAGCTGACCGCCACGCTCGACGCCGCCGCTGAAATGGAACTGCTGCGCGAAGCGGAAGCCCGCGTGCAACTGCGAGTCAAACCACACACCTGGGAAGCCTATCGCCGCACCGTATTGAACTCCGAACCGGCTGCCGATGTCGCGCGGCAGTTGAATCTGCCCGTGGCCGATGTCTATGTCGCCAAATCACGAGTCTTGAAATGCCTTCGCGAGGAGGTTGCACGACTATCCGATCATCAGCCGCAGGGCGCTAGCCCCGGTTAAGCTCTCAACCGGGGCTAGGTTCTCAACCGGGGCTAGCGCCCTGCGGCTCATTGTGTTACGGGCTCTGTCCGGACCAAGCATTGCGGAATCACCATGAATTGCCCGAACGCCGAAAAACTCGAACGCTTGCTCAATGACGAGCTGGACTCTGCCGATCGCGCGGACGTCTCTCGGCATGTGGCGGAATGCGCGGCATGTCAGCGACGGCTCGATGCGCTGACGAATCCCGAAAGCACTTCGGAAGTTGTCCCGTTGGATGCGGATGACAATTCGGAATTGCAGGCCCTCATGCACCGCCTGCGGCAGAAGCCGTTGACCGAATGGTCTTCGTCGAGTGATGTGGTGGCCGAACCGACCGCGCGTGTGTTTGCCGGTCCGATTTCCGAGGCCGCGCCTTTGGGCCGGCTAGGGGAGTATCAGATTCAACGTCTGATTGGCAGCGGAGCGACGGGCGAAGTCTTCGAGGCTCGCGACGGTCGTTTGGGACGGATCGTGGCGATCAAAGTGCTGCGTCCGGAAAAGGCCGCGCACCCGTTGGCGCGAGCCCGTTTTGAACGTGAGGGTCGCGTCATCGCGTCGATTCGGGATGAACACATCGCTCAGATCTTTGAAATCGGTTTGCCGGCTGACGGTGCGCCGTATCTGGTCATGGAGTTTGTCGACGGTGAATCACTTGAATCGCGGCTCCACCGGGACGGCTCAGCCGATCCGCGCGAAGCTGCGGAGATCGTGTGCCAGATCGCCAGTGGACTCGCGGCGGCGCATCGGCAAGGGGTCGTGCATCGCGATGTGAAACTGTCGAACGTGCTGTTGGACTCGCGGGGGATCGCGAAGCTTGTGGACTTCGGATTGGCTCGCGTGACGGAATCCTCGGAGTTGCTGACGCAGGAAGGTGCCCTGGCGGGGACTCCGGCCTACATGAGTCCCGAACAGTTGAAGCGCCCGAAAGATGCCGACGCTCGCAGCGACGTCTATAGTTTGGGTGTGGTGTTGTACGCACTGCTCACCGGCGAGCGGCCGTTTCGCGGTGTCTTGCGGATGGTTCTGTTTCAAGTCCTCCACGAAGAGCCGGTCCCGCCGCGCCGATTGAATAATCGCCTGCCGCGCGATCTCGAAACGATTTGCTTGAAGGCGATGTCGAAGGAACCGGCGCAGCGGTACGCGACAGCCAGCGATCTCGGAGCGGACTTGCAGCGTTGGCTGGAAGGCCGGCCGGTGCTGGCTCGGCCGTTGGGCCGCTGGAGCCGCGCGTGGCGTTGGAGTCGTCGCAATCCCAAGTTCGCGCTGCTCAATGGAATCGTCGCGCTGGTGCTGTTGGCCGGTGCGATCGACTGGACTCGGTATGTCCTGCGCACCGATCGACTGCGGCACGAAATCCTCGCACTGCGCGACGAGGTCCGACGCAACCGCGAGCTTGCTGAGACCCTTCGATTGGATGTCGAACGGCTGCGGCAACCAGCCGGTGTGAATGCCGACTCAATTCCGCTGGCGCGCGAGCGGGTCGCGCTGCTCGGCTTGTTGGCGGAGGATCTTGTCTTGCGGAAGTCGTTCGACGCCGCAGCGCCGGTCCTCGAACAAGCGATTCGACTCAGCGACCAAGTTCGCTCCGACATGACTGCTGGACCGAATGATTTTCGTTCGGCGGTCGTGCTGTCGCGCAACCTCGCGCTCGTCGAACACGAACTGGGACGCGATAACGACTCGCGCCGCCGACTGACGGAGTTGGTGACGATGTTGTCGCAATTGATCGCTGATCCGCGCTCACAACCCGATGCGGATTTCATCGCTTGGGCGAACGCGCAACGCACGGAAATCGAAGCCGCGAACAAATGATCTTTTCGCGAACATTGTTGTGAGCGGCAGGGCGCTAACCGCCGGTGTATCCGGCAAACCGGCGGCTAGCGCATTGCCGCTCACAAGAAAGGTGGAAGTCCTCTGAAGGTGGCCGCGACTCTGTGCGTCATCAGAGTCAGCGGACGAGACCTTCAGAGGACTTCGGCGTCGTGAGGCGGGATTTCCACCCGCCCGGCCCTCAAGACATTGTTCATAGCGACGTCTGTCGCATTCCACGGCCTCGGCGGCGAGATTGTTTGATCGACGAGGCACTCTCAATTTCCCGCTGAGAATTCAGCCAATAGGCCACGGCCAATCCGCTCGCACCGAACGCGGCGGCGATTTGAGAATACGAAAACGGGAAGACGTCGGCAGACTCCAGATTGGTGGAATCGTCGGTGTTCGATGCGCTCTGTGGCGACCAGAAAGTTGTTGCGTATTCCAAGCCCGATACGAATCCC
Organism: Planctomyces sp. SH-PL62; assembly: GCA_945893075.1. Taxonomy (GTDB): domain Bacteria; phylum Planctomycetota; class Planctomycetia; order Planctomycetales; family Planctomycetaceae; genus SXKJ01. The sequence goes on from CAMDDX010000054.1 coordinate 20,362, forward strand.
ACACTCGCCAGCCCCGCCGCCGGAAACTTGGCGAAGGGCAATATCAATTCGGAAGCGCTGGCCAATTGCGTGACTGCCGACATCGCAACGGCCTCGGCCTTCGTCACGAGACTTGGCGGTAACTTCTTCTGTGCTTCGGCGACGTCTTGGTGATTTTCAAGTTTGGACGAGTTGTCTTTGAGTTCGGAGTGCATCTCGGCCGCGCGAATCGGGGACGACGCTTGATCGACCGGAGGTGCGTCCAAAGTTGACTCAATGACCGGCAGCGTTGCGTTCGCCACGAGCGCGTTCAATTGATCGCGGGGCCGAGCGTCCGCTTCGATGAACAGATCGCCGTCGTCTAGGGAGATTGTGTCGATCCCGGCGGCTCCCGTTAGATTCGACAACGTGTTGCTGACGTCGATGGCAACATCCGCAGTCTCGGCCTGGCCCGCGCTCACCGATGAGTCGGGCAATGTCTCCGTCACAACGCCGACATCAAAGAAGGCATCGTAGAAATATCCTTCGGCAATCAGCTCATCGCTGGTGGTGTCGTCGATGTAGGTGATCGAGAGGATGTCGCTGTCGGTGTAGCCTTCGCTGGCGATCAAATCTGCCACGATGCCATCAATGACTTGCAGTTCCTGTGACGTGAAATCCGAATCAGCGTTGCTCGGATTGCAATCTGCGCCCTGTCCTTCGGCTGCCGCTTTCAGCAGCGCATCGGCATCGTCGTAGAGCCAGTACGCATCCACGGTCTCGACAATCAGCACGGCTGACAGGTTGAGGCGGATTTCCAGTGCTTCCAGCACGACCCCGGCGCGCCATCCCTTGCGAGGAGCCGGCTTGGCCACGAGGGAATTCAGAAGTCGGTGAAAGGAAGTTCGCAGTTTCATGATGAGTTTTCGAGCTATCAGGTGATTTGCCAGAGCTGGCGGCCTTCGTGTCAAGGGCTCTCTTCAACCTAACTCGAACGGTTGCGAACGACCGCCAAGAAATCTGGTGGAATCCTGCAAGTCGCTTAAAGGAGGGCGCTCTGCGAAGGGGTCGGGAGTCTTTTTCAGGCCACACAACGCTGTGATCAATGCGCGAATTCAAGCCAGTGCGGCCTGAAAAAGACTCCCGACCCCGTGGCGATCATTCGGTCCACGCCGCGCGGATTTGTTGCAGCCGTCGCTCGGCGGTCCGCAACGGCAGGCCGAGTTGAGCGGCGATCTCGTCGGTGCCGAACCCTTCCAACCGCATCAGGGCGATTTGCCGAGCTTCGTCGTCCGGCAGCCGCTCCAGCCATTGATCGACCAACTCTTTCACCGAAACCACCGAGCCGGGAGTCGGGACTCGTCCGATGAAGTTGTCGAAGGCACTCGGCCCCGGATTGGGCATCAGCAGGCGCGGGTCTTCGGCGACCGACTCGCCGCGCACATGGCCACCGCCTCGCTTCGCCCGCTGTTCGCGATTGATGCTGTCGAGCGCCGCGTTGCGAGTCATCGTGAGCAACAGACGCCACAGGCTTTGCCGATCGGTCAACTCCGGCAGCTTCCCGTTCACGCTCGCGAAATAGAGTTTCTGAAAGACTTCCGAGGCGACGTCTTCTTCATCCTCAACTCGCTTGCGAGCGGTCCCCAGCCGTTGCCGAGCCAATTTGACAATCGTCGTGAAGCACCGCGCCCACAGTTTCTCGAACGAGGCTACGTCTCCCTGCTTCATGTCGTCGATCAAAATCGAGATCGTCCCGCGCTGATCCTCCTGTTCCGTCCCGCCGAGGAGTTCAAAGCGGAGCATCGGTCCGGGAGGTCCAAGTTCCAGAACGGTGCCGGACTCCAATTCGAGATGCCCCACTGGACTGCCATCGCAGTTCGTGCCGCCGGAGCCGAAGCTCGCACATTGCCAGTGGAGGCCATCGTCAAACACCGTCAAATGATGTCGCGACACTCGAGTACTTTTCAGAACGATATCACTCTCCGCGTGCCGACCGATTTGAATGGTCTTGCCCGGCGCGAAGCACCAGCCACCGGCCGGCATCTCCTCGTCGGTGTCGCCGCACAAACTCACGTGCAGAGTGGAGTCGTTCATCGTGCATTCCGCGGCCGAGTCGTACCGAAGTAGGTCAGCCTTTCCAGGCTGACTCGATCAACGATCGACGTGATTTTGCCAATTCGAGTCAGGCTAGAAAGCCTGACCTACCATTTTTGAAACAGCGTCTACGTCGCCGCTTGCAAAGCACGCAGCTCTTTGGGCAGCGGAAAGAAGACGTGCTCTTCGCGGACGACGGGATGCTCGACGGTCGCGTGGAAGCGATTGACGAGCGTGTCTAAGCATTCTTCGACGACGACTTCCGGTGCGCTGGCTCCGGCGGTGATGACGACCGTTTCCGAGCCGTCGAACTCATCCAACGGCAGTTCGTGGATGCCGTCCACCAAGTACGCTCGGCCGCAGAGGGTCTCGCCGATTTCGCGCAGCCGCTGGCTGTTCGAGCTGTTTTGGCTGCCGAGCACGATCACGACGTCCGCGTTCTTGGCGAGTACGGCAACGGCCTCTTGGCGGTTCGTTGTGGCATAGCAGATGTCGTCTTTTGGTGGGCTGACGATGCCGGGATAGCGCCGCTTCAACCGTTCAATGACGATATTCGCTTCGGAGACGCTGAGCGTGGTTTGAGTCAGGTAAGCGATCTTGGCATCAACCGGGAACGGCAGCCGATCCACCTCTGCGGGGGAATCGACGAGCGTGATGCTTTGCGGGGCCTCGCCCATCGTGCCGATGACTTCGTCATGTCCCTCGTGACCGATCAGGATGATGTGATAGCCGTCCTTCGCGTAGCGGATCGCTTCCAGATGCACTTTGGTCACGAGCGGACAGGTCGCATCAATGGTTTGTAGCTTTCGCTCGCGCGCTTGTCGGCGAATCTCCGGCGAGATGCCGTGGGCCGAATACAACAAGATCGAACCCGCGGGCACGTCCTCCACCGAGTTCACGAATTTCACTCCTTGCTTCGTGAACCGTTCGACGACGTATTTGTTGTGAACGATTTCGTGATAGACGAAGACGTTCGGCCCGAACATGCGGATCGACTCGTCGAGGCATTCGATGGCCATGTTGACGCCGGCACAAAAGCCGCGCGGATTGGCGAGGAGAATTTTCATAGGGAGTGCAGAATTCGGAGGACGGAATTCGGAGTTTGAAACGGGCGGAGTCTAGCGGTCCCGTGATGGACGTGGGATGCTAAGTTCGTTGTTGGTCACCGAGCGTTGCATTCCGAATTCCGCACTCCACATTCCGAGTTCCGCCATGCCCGAACTTCCTGAAGTCGAAACGATGGTCCGCGGCATCCGGGACGTGATGACCGGCCGGATCATCCGCGACCTGCGTGCGTGCCCGTGCGAATGCCGCCCACTGACGTTGTCGCCGGTGTTCGATCAGATGGATCGGCGAGCGAAGGGGCAGACGGTCACGGCCGTCCGGCGAGTCGCCAAGCGGGTCGTCATTGATCTGTCGAGCCGTGAATCCTTCGTCATCGAACCGCGGATGACCGGACTGATGTTGATTGCCGACCCGCCGGATCGCGAGCACTTGCGGCTCGAATGGCGCATGGCCGGCGATGGAACTCGGCAGACTCGGTCGGTTTGGTTTTGGGACCGTCGCGGGTTGGGAGTCGTGCGACTTTGTGATGCCGACGAATTGGCTCGGCGATTGGGTGGCGATTCGCTCGGAGAGGACGCACTGCTGCTGACTGAATTGGGTTGGCGCGAGGTCTGTCAGCGGACGGCTCGGCCGATCAAAGTCGCGTTGCTGGATCAAAAACTCGTGGCTGGCATCGGCAACTTGTACGCCAGCGAAATCCTGCACGAGGCCCGCATCTCTCCGCTGCGGCCGGCGACGAAATTGACTCGCGACCAAGTTCAGCGGCTGCACGCGGCCACTCAGCGCGTGTTGCTGGAAGCGATCAAGCACGAAGGCTCGACGTTGGGTGACGGCACATATCGCAACGCGCTGAATCAAAGCGGGGGTTATCAGAATGCTCACCGCGTCTACGCTCGCGAAGCAGACCAGTGCCCGACCTGCGGACGTGGCAAAGTCGTCCGCATCGTCCAAGCTCAGCGCGCGACGTTCTTTTGCCGTTGCTGCCAGCGGTGAAGAAGTCGCGACGGGCCAGCCGCCGTAGTCACGATCCGCCAAGATCACGTCACCGGGCTTCAGCAACGCGAACAGTTGGCGGAACAACGCCGTCTCGGCTCGCCCCCATCAATGGGGTCACTACGAGCAACGGTGCGCAGTCGGATCAACTCCGTGAAGTCATTCTGAGAATCGATGTGTGGCCTGCCGCAAAACATTGGCAGGACGCTCACCGCCTCGGTCAGTGAATGAGTATCGTCCCGCGCAACGTGGCTCAGGCGGCTCGCCTGAGACGCGTCGCCGATGCAGGCGAGCCGCCTGCACTACGAATGAAAACACTCAGGAAGATCGTCATGAACAAGCTGCTGGCTCGCGTCCCCCATTGGAAAATGTTTGGAGGGCAGGCTTCACCACGTTGTCATCGTCGGACAAAGTGGTCGGTGAATGTGGTCGAGGTGCTTGAAGACCGCTCACTGCTGTCGGCCTTCGCCGTGCAACAGTCGGAGATTCAGCAGGTCAGCACCGCCTCGACTTCGCTGGTCGCATTTGGCTCAACCTGGAATTACCTCGACAACGGGACCGATCAAGGGACGGCTTGGCGAGCGGCCGCGTTCAATGATTCCGCGTGGGCCGCGGGGCCGAGCAAACTGGGGTACGGCGACGCGAACAACGCCACCACCGTTGGCTTCGGCCCCAGCTCGACCAGCAAGTACATCACGACCTACTTCCGGCAGTCGTTCAACATTGCCAACCCAGCGTCATTGAGCACGCTCAACTTGGGAGTCGTGCGGGACGACGGCGTGGCAGTGTATCTCAACGGCGTGGAAATCGTCCGCAACAACCTCGCCGCCGGCGCGCTGTTCAACACGCTCGCGCCGTCGCCGGCCATCGACGCGGCGAACGAGACCACGCCACAGAACTCTTCGGTGTCAGTGGCCTCGTTGCCGGCCGGCACGTTGGTCGCCGGGACCAACGTCTTGGCCGCGGAGATTCATCAACAGGCCATCACCAGTTCGGACATCGGCTTCAATTTCGAGATGACGGGCGTCGGGACCACGCTGGATGTCGTGGTCGATTTCAATCAGGCGTTTGACGCGGCGACGCTCGCGGCCAGCGACTTGCTCATCGACGGCGCGGCGACCGCCAGCAGTGTGACCATCGTCGATGCCGACACGGCCACGTTTCGTCTGGGCGCGTTATCGGCGGGATCGCACACGGTTTCGCTGGCCGCTGGCTCGGTGCTGGCCACGGATGCGACGCCGCTGGATGTCTTCTCGCGAACCTTCACAGTCGCGACCGCTCCACAATACTCGTTCAATCACAATCCGCGGTTGCAGCTCGGCAACGCACCGCTGGTGGGCTACGCCGGCAGCAGCACCGATCAAATGGAAGTGCTCTGGCAGACGGTATCCGCAGGCAGCGGCACTCAGGATTCGTTCACGGTCGAGTATCGGCTGGCTGGCTCCGGCGGAGCGTGGCTGGCGACACCGGCGACCAGCACGATCGCCACCGGCGTCGGCGGGCGAATCAATCATTTCACGACGATGACCGGCCTCAATTACTCGACTCAGTACGAATACCGCGTGCGGCACCAGCAGGGGGATGTGCTCGTTAATCAATTCAGCGACACGTTCCGCACGCGAAATCCGGCGAGCGACGCTTCGACGTTTACATTCGCAACCTACGGCGACTCGGCCTCGCTCAGCGCCGTCGCGAACTTTCGGAGCGTGCAAAATCAGATCAACCTCCTCGATCCGCGGTTCGTCGTGTTGCTCGGCGACAATGTCTACGACTCCGGCACGCATACGGAATCGGACTCGCGGTTCAGTCCGACCTTGAATCCCGAAGCGGCCGATTGGATGGCCATCCATGTCGATTACATCGGCTACGGCAATCACGACATCGCCACCGGCGGCGGCCAACCCAGCGAAGAGAATTTCTCGGTTCCCGTGCAGGTCGCCGGAGTGAACGCCCCGGCCGCGCCGCCGGTCACCGAAGAGCCGGAGCACAACTACTCGTTCGATTACGGCAACGTCCACTTTGTGACCTTCGACACCAACAGCCTGAGCAACGCCACTCGGCTGGACGCGCTGTTGGACTACGTCGAAGCGGACCTCGCCGCCTCGACCGCCACTTGGAAAATCGTCTTCGGCCATCACCCGGTTGGTGGCTCGCCCGACAAAACTGAAAGCCCGGCCGACAACTACTACCAGCAGGTGGTGCCTCGGCTGCGAGCGGCGGGTGTCTCGCTCTTCATGGTCGGCCACACGCACACTTATCACTGGAGCTATCCGCTGCTCGGACAAAGCGGCGGCACGGCGACGTTCGTCAACGATGGTGACAAGAACTACGAAGACCTCGCGGGACTTGTGCAACTCGCGTCCGGGCTGGGCGGCCGAGATATTCGGACGGGGACATTCACGCAGTTCCCGTTCATCGCCGCCGGTTACTCGGCCAGCACGGCCACTGTGGCCGAGTACGGCTTCACTCAGATCGACGTCACGCCGACGCAGCTCGTCGTGAAGTACATCGCCGCCGACAACGGTGCCGTGATCGATCAGTTCTTCATCACGAGTCCCAGCGGCAACACCGCTCCCACGATCGGTGACATCGCCAATCAAACGACCGACGAAGACGTCGCGACCGGATCGCTGGCCTTCACGATCGGCGACGTCGAGACGGCGGCGGGGTCGCTCACGGTCACGGCGACATCTTCCAATACGACGCTCGTTCCGAACGCCAACTTGGTTCTCGGCGGCAGCGGTGCGAATCGAACCTTGACGGTGACTCCGGCCGCGAATCAGTCGGGAACGGCGACGATCACCGTCACCGTCACCGACGGCAACAGTGCGACGGCGACCGACACGTTCATTCTGACCGTCAACGCGATCAACGATCTGCCAAGTATCAGCGACATCGCGGATCAGTCCACCAACGAAGACACGGCGACCGCCGCGCTGGCCTTCACGATCGGCGACATCGAGACGGCCGCGGGATCGCTGACGGTCACGGCGACTTCTTCCAACACAGCTCTGGTTCCGAACGCCAACTTGGTCCTCGGCGGCAGCGGTGCGAATCGCACACTCACGGCCACTCCCGCCGCCAATCAGTCGGGCACAGCGACGATCACCGTCACCGTCACCGACGGCAACAGCGCGACGGCGACCGACACGTTCACTCTGACCGTCAACGCGATCAACGACCTGCCGACGATCAGCGACATCGCCAATCAAACCACGAGCAGCAACATCGCCACCGGCGCGCTGGCCTTCACGGTCGCCGACGTCGAGACGGCTGCGGCATCGCTCACGGTGACATCGACATCCTCCAACACGACGCTGGTTCCGAACGCCAACTTGGTGCTCGGCGGCAGCGGAGCGAATCGCACGCTGACCGTCACCCCCGCCGCCAATCAGTCGGGCACGGCGACGATCACCGTCACCGTGACCGATGGGAACAGCGCGACGGCGACGGACACGTTCGTCCTGACGGTGCTGGCCAGCACGAAGTTCTTCGTGGTCGATAACGGCGTCGATGACACCTTCCAGTACACCTCGTCCGGCACGCTGACGCTGAACCACAATCTGGCGGCGACCAACTCCAATCCCCAAGGGGTCGTGACCAGCCTTGACGGCTCGACGGTTTGGGTGCTCGACGGGAACAAGACCGTGTTCGTGTACAACGCCAGCGGCACGTTGCTCGGTTCGTGGACGACGACCAGCCCCAAGACTCCGACGGGCATCACCACTAACGGCATTGATCTGTGGATCGTCGATAAGGGGAATGACCGCGTCTACTTCTACTCTGGAGCGGCCGCCCGCCGCAGTGGTTCCGTGGCCGCGACCTCCAACTTTGCCTTGGGCAGTGGCAACACCACGCCGGAAGGGATCACCACCGACGGCACGAAGCTGTGGGTGGTCAATTCGACCGCCACCGACAAGGTGTTCGTCTACACGATTGCCGGAGTCCTGCAAGGCTCATGGACCATCGGCAACACCACGCCGACCGGCTTGACGATCGACCCCAGCGGCGCGAGCCAAAGCATCTGGATCGTCGATAGCGGCACCGACCGAGTCTACGAGTACACGAACGCTCGCACGCGAATCTCCGGCAGCCAAGCTGCGGCCAATTCGTTCGCACTGGCGGCCGGCAACACCAGCCCGCAAGACATCGCCGATCCCCTCAGCTTCCTGACATCGACGAGCGCGGCGTCGAGTTCCGCGCCGTTCATTCCCGTACCAACACGCCTCGGCGAAACTCGACGTGACCTCATCGCCAACGCGGTCATCGCCTCTTCCGAGCTTCTGGATTTACGCCCAGCGGAACGCGGCAGCACAACGAACATCATCAGCATTCTTGCCGCCCTGGAAACTCACGACTCAGAAACAACGGCTCGCGAGACAACCCACACGACGGCCTCCTTGGCCCGCCTGTTGTTGCTGGATGATCTGTTCGCCGAAGAGAACTGGCTGAATCTCTTGCAGAATGTTTGACCGTGGCGGAGTTGGAGCGAAAGCTCGAACAGCTCGCACGCGAGTCGCAGCGGCAGACGGCGAAGTTTTCCTCGGCGGAAGTTGATTTCATGCGTGTCGTGCGGCATGAAAAAGACTCCCGACCCCTTCTCGGTCAGTATTCGTTCTCCTCTTCGCCCGCCGAATCGAACGAGCGGAAGTTGGACTTCGCCACTTGGCGGACTCGGCGAGCAGCCGCTTCCTCCTGCAGCTTCGCGATTGCTTCGGCGACTGAGAGATTGAGTTGCTTGTCCGCTTCCAAGCGGTCGCGAACCGTGACGGTGTCGGCGGCGGCTTCCTTCTCGCCGACGACGAGCATGTATGGGATCAGTGCGAGTTGTGCGTCGCGGACTTTCGCATTGACGCGGTTGCTGGTGAAGTCGGTTGTGACTCGGAAGCCGGCTTCGCGGAAGCGGCGTTCGACGGACTGGGCGTAGTCGTAGGCTTTCTCGCTGATCGGCAGCACGCGGACCTGTTCGGGAGCCAACCACAGCGGGAATGCTCCGGCGAAGTGTTCGATCAACACGCCGGTGAAGCGTTCCATGGAACCGAACGGAGCGCGATGAATCATCACCGGTCGATGCGCCTTGTTGTCCGCGCCGATGTATTCCAGCTTGAAGCGTTCCGGCAGATTGAAGTCGAGTTGCACGGTGCCGAGCTGCCATTCGCGGCCGATGCAGTCGCGGACCATGAAGTCGGTCTTCGGTCCGTAGAACGCGGCTTCGCCTTCCATCGTCGTAAAGGCCCAGCCCATCTCGGTCAGCACTTTTCGGAGCGTCGCCTCGGCTTTGTCCCAGTTCTCGTCGCTGCCGACGTATTTCGATTTGTTCTTCGAGTCGCGCAACGACAACTGCACGCGATAGTCATCGAGGCCGACGCTGCCGAGCACGAACTTCACGAGATTGAGCGTCGCCTTAAATTCCTCTTCGACTTGGTCCGGCGTGCAGAACATGTGCGCGTCGTCTTGCGTCAGGCCACGGACTCGCAGCAGGCCGTTGAGTTCGCCGGTCTTCTCGTGACGATAGACCGTGCCGAACTCGGCCAGCTTGACCGGCAAGTCGCGATAGCTCCGCTGCTGGCTGGCATACATCTGGACGTGATGCGGACAGTTCATCGGTTTGAGCAGGTAACGCTCCTGGTTCTTCTCCCAGACTCGGAGCGTTTCGATCTTCGCGTCGACGCTGCCGCTCATCGGGTATTCGGTCAACGCCGCGCCCATGACCTTGGCCGATTCGAGCAGCTTGTTTTCATCATCGAGCGAGAAGACCGCCGTCCCGTCTTTGTGCTCGCGCAGCTTGCGAATCCAGAAATCGACGAGTGCTCCAGCGTCGTGGCCGAAGATGGGCGAGAACTGTGCGTCGCGGTAGTACGGGAAGTGACCGCTGGTCTCGTACATTTCGACGCGGCCGATGTGTGGCGAATAGACCGGCGTGTAGCCGAGCTTCAGCAATTCCTTCTTGATGAACTCTTCCAGCGTCGCCCGGATCGTCGCCCCTTTTGGCAGCCACAGGATCAGCCCCGGACCGACCTCTTGCGAGATTGTGAACAGGCCCAGTTGCTTGCCGAGCACGCGATGATCGCGCTTCTTGGCTTCATCGACTTGTTGGATGTACTCGTCGAGGTCTTTCTGGCTGAACCACGCGGTGCCATACAGCCGTTGAAGCTGTTTGTTGTTCGCGTCGCCCTTCCAGTACGAGCCGGCAATCGAGATCAACTTGATCGCCGTGACTCGCCCGGCATCCGGCACGTGCGGGCCGCGGCAGAGGTCCAGGAAATTTCCTTGCCGATAGAAGCTGAGCGAACTGTGATCGGCGAGACCGGTCTGAATGTGCTCGACCTTGAGCTTCTGATTGAGATCGCCACAGAGTTTGATCGCCTCGTCACGAGTCGATTGAATCCGCTCGAACGGTTCGGCGTCGGCGATGATCTTCTTCATCTCTTCTTCGATGCGCGGGAAATCGTCTTCGCTGATCTTCGTGTCGAGATCGAAGTCGTAATAGAAGCCGTGGCCGGTGGTCGGGCCGAAGGCGAGGCCGACTCCCGGATAGAGCCGCATGACCGCTCGCGCCATGATGTGCGCGGCGGAGTGACGCATCACTCCCAGTGCTCTGGGGTCTTT
>CAMDDX010000055.1 GCA_945893075.1 Planctomyces sp. SH-PL62
CGTTCGGGTCCGGGAAGGCAAACCGACGTCGGTTTGCTCGTACTTACGACGATTGGAAGCCGCCGACTCCCCCGTTCGCTCGTCCCCACCCGCCCGCCATGACCAACCGACCGGTCGGCACCTCTCCGGACCCCAGCCGGATGGCAAACTGCTCGGTCGCCACCTTTCCCAACCCCAGCCGGATGGCAAACTGCTCGGTCGCCACCTCTCCCAACCCCACCGGCTTTGCAAACCACCGCCTGCCCGGCTGTCCGAACCCCCTCCGGTGGACAACTCCGGGCCGGTTCGCTGCTTGCCGTCGCGGTCCGTTGCCCCCCGGCTGGCCCTATTGCGGCCCGTTGGATTCGACATCGACGATGCGTGCGGTCGGCTTCGAGAGATCGACCAGCAGCGGCTGCGGCGTGTCCACGAATGAGAGATTTCCTGCGGCGTCACGCGCGACGAGGCGGACATACAAACGAGACGGCACGCCTTGGCCGACGCTCCAGGCATAGCTGCCGGTGTCGGGTTGCCAGCCGCAGATCGGTTCCCAGGGTCCGTTCGGATTGGCCGAATACGCCAGCGAGATCGGCTTATCGCTTGGATTGTCGTCGGCGATGCGCCAACTGATGGTGAGCTTGTTCATTTGCCCGCCCGCTCCTTGCTGGATCGGCTGAAGCTGAACGGTCGGGGGAGTGCGGTCCACCACGATGACCACGGACGGTTCTTCGCCGAGTTGCGGCGGATCATCGGCCAGGCCGGCACCGCTGCGGACTCGGATGGCGAAGCCATAGACGCCGTCTTCGGGAACCTCGACGACGAACGGGCTTTGCTTGTCCGCGTCGTCGCCGTACTTCCACCACTTCTGGCCGTTGTTCTGGGTGACGAACAACTCGACGGAGCTGACTCCGGACGGGCCGACATCGTCGATGCGATAATTGACCTCGAAGCGATGCGTCTTCACGGCGCGGAAGCGACCGTTGCCACCGAAGCGACTGCGATTCATGCCCCATTCCGCGGTGTTGACGCGGCCTTGTCCGCCGGATGTCGCGACGGGAGTCGGTGGTGGGAATGAGTTCGCGATTTTCGATTCGCTGGGGAATTGCGTGGGAGCCTGGGCGGACGCGCCAGGTCGGGTCGTTTGAGCGGGAAACGCTGAGAAGGGATTGTTCGGCGGGGGTGGTGCGACATTCGAGCTCGCCGAAGGACCGAATGGGAAGTTGTTGATCGGTTCCGACGCAGGTGGCAAGCTGCCCCCGGCGATTGGATTTCTGTAGTCCGCAGCCTCCGGACGCTTGCGCATCGGGCCACCAAGGTCGCTCGCTTGTATGACAACTGAGGTCTGAGCGGAACCAACATTGCCCGCGCGATCGGCCACTGATCCGCGCACGGAAACTTGTCCGCCATTCGGAACGCTCCAGCCCGTCTGTCCGGCGGCCTGAGCCTTCACGCTGACTGGTTGCCAGTTGGAACCGGCTTGCGAGAACTCCAGGCTGAGCTTGGTCAGATCGAGATTGGCGTCCGAGACGCTCCAAGAGAACTGCACCTTACCGGCTTCGGACTGCTGCAACAGCAATTGCAGATCCGGAGCAGTCCGGTCCACGACCACCACCAATCCCGGTTCGACGACATTGGCGTCCGGATGCAATTGATTCGTTCCATCCAGCGTGCGGACCGCGAACCAGTATTCGCCATCCGCCGGGGCCTTGAAGTCGAAGCGGCCGGCTTCGGGAGCGACGGTCTGCACATGCTGCCAATCGAGGCCGTTGTTCCGAGACAGAAACAACCGAATCTCTTTGGCTCGCAGCCGACGCATTTCGGCTTGATCAAACCGATACGGAATGCGAAAGCCCGGCTGATTGGTGCAGATCGCGTTGGGCTGCTGTGCTGTGGCCGTGGCCGAACTGATCAGCGTCGAACACGCCAACGCGACGAAACTGAATGCGATGCGAAGAAGCGGCTTCATACGGACGTCTCCCTCGGCCGGGCACAGGCGTCCGACCAGCGGCTGCAAACGCCGCCAGACGGAGCATCCGCGCGATGCACCGAGCCTTTTCGTCCGTATCGGCCGTAATCGGCGTAGCACTTGAAGCGAATGTCAGGAATCTGCCGACATTGCTGAATAGGGAGAATGGGCAATGTTGCCCCGCCGGGCACTCGACGCAGAGTGATTCCTCAATCGAGCTCCCCCCACTGAGCTTGTTTGAGGGTTAGCGCCCGGCTGCGGTGTAGTTCGGATCGCGACCGGCAGCATGGTCAGTCGAGTCGAGGATTTCGCCGACCTCTGGAACCGCGTTTCCGAATCGCGACTTCCACACCTTGCTTCAGCGTCACATCTGCGGAGGCACAGCCTTGGCATCCACGAGGGATGTTGTCTCTCTCAAATGCAAACTGCCCGGCGTCCGTTGTCGGAGCCGGGCAGTGTGTGTGTCGAGGTTTAGGCTGAGCCGTCTAGTTCACGGGGACGACCGGGTTGAATCCAGCGTTTCCACGTTTCCCAATCGGCTCGACGCGAGTGAAGTCGATTCCCGAACCACCGGAGGCGCGAATCAGGTCGGCGAAAAGACTGTAATTCCCGGCATCAGATGATCGAATCTCCGGTGAAGCTCCACCGCCAACCATGGCTTGAAGTCCAATCACCGCGATATTCCTGGGGCCGGTGAGACTGCCCAGAACACGGTTGTCTAAGTCGGTGTTGAACTCGGCAAAGGAGGAGAGAATCATCTGCCATTTGCGGAGCGTTTTTTCTGTCACGGGAGTTCCGGTTCCGGGTATTTCGGCAGTTTCGGAAACGAAACTGACGGGTGTATTGCCGCCGCCACCTGTTGTCACTCGCGCGCCTCCGGCTGGCGAACGTTGATCGCGGGTACCTGTCTGCAATGGCGTGGAAGAGGCAACGTTTGTGTCAAAGAAAGATCCGCCCCCAAACAGAATGTTCTCCTCTAAGAACGCTCGACCCAGAAACTGGTTAAACGGGTCATTTCGGCCTCCGAAGATCGTCTGACGATCGTGGAAGAAGTCACGGTCCTCATTGGTGGCGCTCGAAATCCCTTGTCGCGAGTTAAACTGGATCGGAAGATTGTTGTCTTCGGCCCAAAGCAGCGGGGTCAGGCGTGCGTTGGCAACTCCCTGCGAGTTGTTTTGGTCGTAGAGAGTGTCGAGATGGGCATAAGAATCGGACAACGAGAAGCCGGCTTGACGAGCCAAGCGATCGGCGCCACGGCCTGGAATGACGTCCCCAATTAAATTATTGAGAGCAAATCGTGTGTCTGTGGGAGCGAACTGAGCATCGCCCGCTACGTAGCCGCCCGGAATGTTATTGCCAGCGTTGTTGTTGTTGTTGGTGCGAACGATGTTCTGAAACACCCGGCGATAGGTGATGTTATTCCCGTTTTGGGGACGTCCCACGGTCGGATCGAAGCCAGCCAAGGCATCTCGGATGGCCTGGTATGTCGCCAAAACCTGGTTGTAGACGCTGGGATCATCTTGCACATCAAAGCGAACCACTCGCCACGCTACCGCGTTGCTCAAGGTTGTATTGAGCGGCACATTCGAGCTCGCGGAGTCGAGAATGAAGTCGGTGTTTTGATTGTTTTGATTGTTCTGGCCGCCACCACCACCACCTTGCTGATTGATGCCACCTCGGATCACGGCGGAAATCTTGACGACGTATCCCTGCGTGGTGAGGTTGGGATAACTCACCGGCAAAAACGTGTTGTTATTGGCATTGTTTTGTGAGGGATTTAGAGCCGGATCGATCAAGAACACGGAATCTCCTGGATTCAAGAGTGTTCCAACCGAAATCATTGGGCGCTGATTGCCACCACCACCTCCACCACCGCCCCGACTTTGCGACTGCAACAACGTTGGGCTGGTCAGATTGAAGGTGCCCGGCAACGACACCGGAGCCAGCACGGCCACTTTTTGTTTCCGTCCGGCCTTCCCATAAATGCTGTTGAAGAACGGATTGCGGCCGGCCACGATATCAGCACGGTTGGCAAGCAGGTATTGAATCGCGAGTTCGACCTGCTGCTGAGCCACTTTGTGATTGAGTTGAATGCTGACAGCCGCCGCCGACAGACGACTCGGATCGCCTCCGTTGGAGGGATCCAGCAGCGAGTCGAATTGCAAGACAGCCAAGTCTTGGGGGCGAATGATCGAGTTGACGCCGGTCAAGAGAGCGGGAATTCCCATGTCGGAGGCTGGATTCGTCACATCGCGCGGAATCGCCGGCCCTTGAGCGATTGCAGGCATAGAAATCGCCAACGTGAGGAACAACGCTGCAACCACTGAAAGCCACTTGAATCGAATCATGTCTGATCGTCTCCTCGAACCAAATACGACTTCGCGACACATACACGCGATTTTCCCAACCGAGACTAGCCGCTGAAATATCTTACGCAGGCCAAAAACCCACGGTCAAAGAAGAATCCAGGAAAGTTTAGGGAATCCGTTCGTTCAATTCGTTGCGCACCGCGCTTGCAGATCGGCCAAGCCCTTCCGATAGCAAAAATCTCCAAACGATTCTTGCGGATTCCGCTCCTGTTTGAAGTAGGACAGGAGCGGTGACACCGATTGCGCGATTTCTTCCAGCGGCACTTGATCTCGGAAGACGAACGCCAAGCGAGTCCCTTCCGCGTTGCCTCCCAAATAGACCGTGTACTTGCCTCGCGATTTTCCCACCAAGCCAATGTCCGGTGTGTAGGGTCGAGCACAGCCGTTAGGGCAACCGGTCATGTGGACGGAAATCCGTTCGTGAATCAGATCGAACTTTCGCAGTTCAACTTCCAGGTCGTCGACCACGCGCGGCATGACTCGTTCCGACTCTGTGATCGAAAGGTGGCAAGTCGGGAGGGCAGGGCAGGCGATCGAATAACGGCGAATCAGCGTCAAGTCCTCGGCCGCAGCCATCCCGTGGTCGGCGAGCATTCGCGAAATGTCCGCTCGATCCGGTGGCTTGATGTCACAGAGGATGACGCCTTGCAACGCCGTCAATCGTGTGTTCATCCCGTACTTGCCGAGGATCGCACGCAGGCCCGACTTGATCCGCAACGGGCCGTCATCTTTGATGCGGCCATTCTCGATGTTGATGCCGAGAAACAGTTTTCCGTCTCCCTGCTCGTGCCAGCCCATGTGGTCATCGACGCCGGTGATCTCAACGTCGCGTGCGTCGGCCAGCTTACGGCCGAGATGCTCTTCAACCTTGCTGCGGAAGAAATCGAGACCGTGATTGGCGATGACATATTTCAGACGAGCAAGTTGGCGATCGGCACGATTTCCGGTATCACGAAATGCTTTGACGACTGCGCCGGCGACGTCGAGTACTTCGTTCGGCGTGCAAAAGGCCATCCGTTTCGCGACCGTTGCAAAGGTTTTCTTATTGGCGGGTTTCATGCCTTGGCCGCCACCCACATAGACGTTGTAGCCTTCGATCTTGCTGCCGTTGTGGATCGCCACGAAGCCCAGGTCGTAGGTCAGCAGATCGACGCAGTTGTCTTCTGGCAGGCTGATGCCGACCTTGAACTTTCGAGGCAGATAATTCGCACCGTAGATTGGCTCTTCGATCGGCTGGAAATCGGCGACGTTCTGTTCTTCTCCGGTCTGCTCATCGCGCAGCCAGATGTCGAAATAGGCCGTCGTTCGCGGGCGGAGATGCTCGGCGATGCGATCCGCGAGAGCTTGGTTGTCGCGGCGGATCGAGTTGGTGTGGTCCGGAGCCGGGCAGCACATGACGTTGCGGTTCACATCGCCGCAGGCCGCCAGCGTGGTCAACTTGATGCGGTTGATTTCGCGAATCGTCTCACGCAGGTTGTCCTTCAAGACTCCATGAAGCTGAAAGCCCTGCCGAGTGGTGATTCGCAGCGTGCCGTTGCCGAAATGGTCGCACAGATCGAGTTCTGACAGGAATTGTGCGGCCGTGACTTTGCCACCGGGAACGCGAGATCGGACCATCATGCCATAGGCTTTCGCTTCGCCAGTGCCGCGGCCGTCTCGGTTTTCTTGCTGATAGGTTCCGTGATTCTTCAGGAGCTGTTCCATCCCTTCGCTGAACGGCGCATCGGGCGAAAGGAGTTCCTCGGCGATGGTCCCGCGAAGCTGGCGGCTGCCTGACTTGAGATGTTCGATCTTGCTAAGCTCCAACGCGTCCGACATGAATCACTCCGTAGCCTGACTCTCCGAGTCGGGCCATATTTTATTTTCAAAAACTCGACTGAGTAGCACCCGACTCAGAGAGTCAGGCGACTGAATGGCGAAAGTGTAGTTGCGGTGTTTCAGCATGAGTAGAGAGTCTTCCGGCGGTCAAAAATTGAACTTGCTCGACCGTTTGGCTTGGCTGTACGCGACTGGTTGCGGCATCGGCATGGTTCCGAAAGCTCCGGGGACGTTTGGGAGTTTGCTCGGCCCGCTGTTGGTCTGGGGTTGGCAGTCTCTCGAACGACCGATGCACGAAAGCGTGATCGTTTTTTTGTTCGGTGTCTTGTTGGGAGTCGGAGCCTCGCAGCGAACCGCCCGTCGCAGCGGGCTCAGCGATCCAGGCTGCGTGGTGTGCGATGAGATCGCGGCCTTCGCGATCGTCTTCGCGTTGACGCCGGTAACGTGGACGACCGCCGCCATCGGCTTCGTGTGGTTTCGAGTGTTCGACATCGCCAAGCCGTGGCCGATCAACCGGCTCGAACATTTGCCCGGCGGCTGGGGCATCATGGCGGATGACTTGCTCGCCGGAGTTTTCGCTGCGGCAGCCTTGCAGGGAACGCTGTGGTTGCTCGAATTCGTTCGTTGAGATCTGAACTCTCAAATCTGAAATCTCAAATTGGGAGCACACATGCCCGCAACGCTCATTGATGGAAAAGCGACCGCCGCGCGAATGACGGCGGAGATTGCCGATGACGCGGCGGCGTTTCAGCACGCGACCGGGATTGTCCCGCATCTGGTCGCCGTGTTGGTCGGCGACGATCCCGCCAGTGCTGTCTACGTCCGCAACAAGCAACGCGCCTGTGAGAAAGCCGGGCTGAAGAGCACTCTGCACCGGCTGCCGATTGAGACGACCGAGCCTCAATTGCTGGACCTCATCGAGCAGCTCAACGGCGATTCGACGGTGCATGGCATCCTCGTGCAGTTGCCGTTGCCGACGCACGTCCGCGAGCAAGTGATCCTGGATGCGGTCATCGCCAGCAAAGATGTCGATTGTTTTCACCCACACAACGTCGGGCTGCTCGTTCAAGGTCGGCCGAGGTTCCTGCCCTGCACGCCCGCCGGATGTCAGCGATTGCTGGCCGAATACAAGATCGAGACTGCCGGCGCACACGCCGTCGTGCTCGGCCGCAGCGAGATCGTCGGCAAGCCAATGGCGATGCTTCTCGTCCAGCGCGGAGCTGTCGCCGATGCGACCGTCACGATCTGTCACAGCCGCACGCGAGAACTCGCCTCGATTGTTCGCCAGGCAGACATCCTCATCGCCGCAATTGGTAAGCCACGCTTCGTCACCGCCGACATGGTCAAGCCCGGTGCCGTCGTCATCGACGTCGGCATCAACCGCGAAGGAGACAAGCTGGTCGGCGATGTCGATTTCGAGCCGGTCTCGCAGATTGCCAGCGCGATCACTCCGGTCCCCGGCGGTGTCGGACCCATGACCATCGCCACGTTGTTGCGAAACACTCTGACGGCGGCTCAACTGTCTGTCGGTTAGTTCGTAGCCGCGTTTCGCCAGAACGCGGGTGAGCTGCGGCAAAGCCCGCGTTCTGGCGAAACGCGGCTACGAAGGAGATTCGCTATGGCCTCGTTCGCACGATTCACAGGGTTGCTCGTCTTGGTCTTCGTCAGCAGCATCGCGTGGTCTCAGGAAAAAACGAAAGACGAAAACGCGAAGACCGCTCGTGAGCGGCTGCAGCAGTTGCTCAAGCGATTTCCTGAGGCCGACACCAACAAAGATGGCGTGCTCACTCGCGAGGAAGCTCAGGCTTATTATCAATCGGCACAGGGGGACGGAGCCAAGAAGTCCGCCGCGAAGAGACAGGATCAGTCTGCCGTCGATGCGATCAAGCCGACGCAGGCCGACGTCAAGTACGGCCCCGCCGAGCGGAACGTGCTCGACTTCTACCAAGCCAAGTCCGAGTCCGCCGCAGGCGGAACGCCGTTGGTCATCTACATTCACGGCGGCGGGTTCGTCGGCGGCAACAAAAATGTCGCTCGGGCACAGGTGAAGATGTTCCATGATGCGGGTATCAGCCTCGCCGCGATTCATTACCGCTTCGTCGATGGCAAAGAGGTCATTTTTCCGGCCCCGCAACACGACGGAGCTCGCGCGGTGCAGTTCCTGCGCAGCAAGGCGAAGGAGTGGAATATCGACCCGAAGCGTGTCGCCTGTTACGGCGGTTCCGCCGGAGCCGGCATCTCGATGTGGATCGGCTTCCACGAAGACCTCGCCGATCCGAAAAGCGATGACCCGATCAAACGCGAATCGACTCGCATCCAAGCCATCGGCACATTCGGCGGCCAGTGCACCTACGATCCTATCAAGATCAAAGAGTTGATCGGCGGCCGAGCTTGGGAACATCCTTCGGTCTTCAAGGTCTACGGCGTGCGCGATGCCGAAGAGGCACTGCATCCGACTCCGGAGAAACAAAAGCTCTACGACGAAGGCTCGGCCATCACGCACCTGACGAAAGACGATCCGCCGCTTTACATGGTCTACAGCGAAGCCGACGGCCCGCTCCCCGCCAACGCCCGCCCCGGCCAAGGCATCCACCACCCGAACTTCGGCCGGCACCTCAAAGCTCAAATGGACGAACTCAAAATCGAGAACGTCTTCGTCTATCAGCCGGAGGCCAAAGGCCGGAACATCAACGCCGAGATGCTGGAGTTCTTCCAGAAGCAATTCGCGAAAGTGAAATGAGCGACGGAGTGGGCAGTCATGCGAACTCGACTTGTGCTGTTGCTGGCATTGGGTGTGTTGTTGCTGGTCCGCAGTGGATCGGCCTGTTTGTGGACCTACGCCACGAATTTGGATGGCGGTATTGAGGAAATCGTTTCGGTGCCACCCGGCTCATTTGCAGAGGGGTTGGTTCGGAAACAGCCACGTGAGTATTGGCTCAATCGGCTCGGCGAAATGCAGCGATCCGCCAAGGATCCGCTGAACCAACAGCTTCGCAACGACTACGCAGCGATGTTGGTTCGCGCCGGAGAATTGACCGAAGCGTTGGCCGTGCTCAATGACATCGAAGCGACGAAGCCGGGTCTGTATCCCACGGCGGCCAATCTCGGCACGGTCTATGAATTGAGTGGCGATGTCGAGAAAGCGCTGCATTGGATTCAAGAAGGACTCGCACGCAACCCGCAATCACATAGCGGTTCGGAATGGATACACGTCCGAATTCTCCAAGCCAAACAGAAGCTGGCCGAGGATCCCGACTGGTTGAAGACACATTCGATTCTTGGATTGAACTTCGGTGAAGAGACCCGTCCGGTGCGACCCACGAACGATGAGATTGCTGCGCTGGGGGAATCTCAGTCTTGGGACAACCTCGATTCCCACTTGACCGTTCAACTTCAGGAGCGGACATCGCTGGTCGAGCCTCCTGATCCGATCGTCGCCGACTTGCTGAGCGACTTGAGCAACGTGCTTGCCTTGAACGGCCAACTGGAGAATGCGATCGCGGTCGCGGAGTTGGCTCAGCGCTACGAACCGCCGCGCGGCGAACTTTTGCAACGCCGTCTCGATCACTTCCGCGAAATCGTTCACAAGGCGGACAAGCCGTTGTTCAATCGCAACGAACTGCTGACCCAAGGACTCAATCGCCTCGTGATCTGGTTATCGCTGGGCGTTATCACTTTTCTGGCTCTTGGCGTCTGGTGGCTGCGTCGTCGCCGACGTCAAAAAGCGATCGAATCGAGTTGGTCGATGGCTGCCGCTGCTTTGACGCAACCCACGGAAAGCGACCGGCAGGCTCCGATCTGAATTCGATTTCCAGAGGAAAGAAACATGCCAAGTCACTTCACTTCTCTGTGTCGGGCTTTTGTTTTGATTCTGCTCTCGCTCGTCAGTGTCGACGGCCTGACCTCTCCGCTATCGGCTCAATTTGGTGGCGGCGGTTTCTTTGGTAGCGCTCCACCGAGGGAGAACTTGTTTTCGCAACTGAGTGTCTCGGTGGATGGAGTCCTGGCCGCGACCGACGGACGCGCGAAGTCGGTTCGGCTGTGGGAGGCGCAGACGGGACAATTCCAACGCCAGCTTGAGGTGCTCCCCGCCGGTGTGAGCGCCGTGGAATTCTCGGCGGATGGCAAAACATTGGCCGTCGGCGACCGAGACAATGTCATTCGTCTGTACGACCCCCAGACTGCTCAACTCGTGCAGACGCTGCGTGGTCATACCTCGGCTCCAATGCGGCTGAAGTTCTCGCCCGACAGCAAAACAATCGTGAGCGGTTCAGACGGCCTCATCGCTGGAAAGGCTGAGCATGACCGCGCGGAACTGTTGGTCTGGAGTTGTGAGTCCGGACAAATCCTGCGTCGGTTACCACAGTCCAAGGGCTTTGCGAGTGACCTCGCCTTCTTGCCAGATGGAGAAACTTTGTTGGTCTCGTTTTTGCCGTATGAAGTCGATCCGGCAGCACCCGACGGCGTTCAGATTTGGAATTTGAAATCCGGCGAGCGAACGGCCACGCTGAAGTTCGAGCCATTTCGCGCACGGTCGATGGCTGTCTCTCCGGATGGAAAACTCATGGCCTATGGCAGCCACGGGATCATCCTGCTTTGGGACATTCCCACGCGGACGCTTCTCCGAGCACTCCCCGCGAAGGGAGACGACTTGGTGATCAAGTTGGCCTTCTCGCCGGATGGCCTGTCGCTCGCTTCTGCGGCCGCGCGATTGAACGGTGGGACTTATGTTCTGCGCGCTTGGGAGGTCGCCAGCTCACACGAACTCTGGCAGCGAGACTTTCAGCGACACGTCCTGGCGTTGGAGTTCACTCGTGATGGCTCGGCAGTGATCGCGGCGGATTACGAGAGCGTGCGGCTCTACGACTTCGAGTCGGCGGCCACTCGCCGCGAATGGTTCCCACGCGGCGATGTTCTCCAGAAGACGACCAAGGACTGACGGGCCGGTCTCGATGTTTTGAAGTCCCGCTGAATCGGAATTCAGCGCCAAGCCGGACCATTCGGAAACTCGAATTCTGCCAGCGACTCCGGTTTCATAGTGATGCTGTAGCCGGGAGCAGTCGGCGGCATGTAGTGGCCGTGCTGCATCACGAGCGGATTGACGAAGTGTTCGTGGAGATGGTCCGCGTATTCGCAGAGGCGGTCTTCCAGTGAGCCGCTGACGGCGATGAAGTCGAACAGCGCGAGGTGTTGCACGTACTCGCACAGGCCAACACCGCCGGCGTGTGGGCAGACGGGGACACCGAACTTCGCGGCCATCAATAGCACGGACAGGATTTCATTCACGCCGCCGATGCGGCAGCTATCAATCTGCAACACGCCGATCGCACCGGCTTGCAAGAACTGTTTGAAGAGAACTCGGTTCTGACAGTGCTCGCCGGTCGCGACTTGGATGGGGGCAATCGCCTTCGCAATCGCCGCGTGGCCGAGCACGTCGTCCGGGCTGGTCGGCTCTTCGATGAACCACGGCTTGAACTCGGCGAGCTGTTTCATCCAGGCGATGGCTTGGCTGACGTCCCAGACTTGGTTGGCGTCCATCATCAGGCGACGGTCCCAGCCGATCTCTTCGCGGATGATGCGGCAGCGGCGGATGTCGTCTTGCAGGTCGCGGCCGACTTTGATTTTGAAATGGGTCCAGCCACGAGCCGACAGATCACGACACAACCGCCGCAGCTTGTCGTCGTCGTAGCCCAGCCATCCGGCGGAGGTCGTGTAGCTCGGATATCCGTCGCGCTGCATCTCAGCCATGCGGTCAAACTTCGTGTCCTCGTGCTTTCGCAGCAATTCGACCGCCTCGCTGGGCGTGAGCGCGTCGGTGATGTATCGGAAGTCGATGCACCGCACGATCTCTTCTGGCGACATGTCGCACAGCAATTGCCAGAGCGGTTTCTCTGCGACCTTCGCCCACAAGTCCCACACGGCGTTGACGATCGCCGCCGTTGCCAGATGAATGACTCCCTTTTCCGGCCCGACCCAGCGGAGTTGGCTGTCGCTGGTGACATGCCGCCAGAACCGGCCCATGTCGGCCGTGAACTCTTCGAGCGTGTGCCCGACGACCAAATGCCGCATCGCATTGATGGCCTGCACGCAGAGGTCGTTGCCTCGCCCAATCGTGAAGGTCAGGCCGTGCCCTTCCAGGCCGGCGGGATGATCGGTCTTCAGCACGACGTACGCGGCCGAGTAGTCCGGGTCCGGGTTCATTGCGTCGGAGCCGTCGAGGCTTCTCGATGTGGGGAAGCGAATGTCATGCGTGGTGAGGTCAACGATACGGGTCACAAAATATCCTTTGGCAAAATCATGGAAAACAGAATCATGGGGGCGGCTGCGCTCGGCGCGAGCTATCGAATTTTTGTAGGGGCCTTTTGGCCTTTGGGGATGAGCGATGTGTACTTTCGCTGGTCCATTCGTTTCGTGAAATCTTCGCGAGCGGCATTCAGGACGTCAGGCTTCTCCAATAAATCGAGCGCCGACACGGCGAGCACCTTCGCGGCGGCGATCGTCCCTTTCTCGCCGATGGTCGAGCCGATGCAGGCGACGTTTTGCCAACTGTGGCCGGGGGAGTCGGCGGCGAAGCAGGCGACTCGCAGACCGCAGGTCGGGACGAACCAACTGATGTCGCCGACGTCGGTCGAGCCTTTGTTCGGTTCGTCGGCAAAGCTCAGTGGCTGAATCGACTCGTCGATCGCCAGCGGGAACTTCGAGCCAAACTCGTCGATCAGTGATTGCTGCACTTTGCGAGCGAACGTCTTTTCGGCGTCGGTGAATTTCGGAGCGCCGATGGCGGTGAGGTTGCGGTGCAGCATCTCGGCGAGCGGGCGGTTGCCGATGATCTCGTGGCAGTCGGTATCAATCTGAATCTTGACCTTCGTGCGAGTCATCTTTGCGGCACCATCGGCGATGTCGCAGACCCACTCGAAATACTTTTCGACGTCGCGGTGATCGTTGGCTCGGACGTAATACCAGGACTCGGCTTTGGCCGGGACGACGTTGGGAGCGCCGCCGCCGTCGGTGATGACGTAATGAATGCGAGCGTCTTCCTTGATGTGCTCGCGCATGAAGTTCACGCCGACGTTCATCAGTTCGACGGCGTCGAGTGCGCTGCGTCCGCTCGACGGACTTCCCGATGCATGAGCCGCCGTGCCGGCAAATGAGAACTTCACGCTGACGGCGGCTTTGGAACTCATCACCCAGACGTTGTTGACCGCCGCCGGATGCCAGTGCAGACACGCATCGAGGTCTTTGAATTGTCCGTCGAGCTGCATGTAGACCTTGCCGATCAGTGTCTCTTCCGCGGGCGTGCCGTACAGTCGAATGGTTCCGGGCAGCTTGTGCTTTTCCATCGCGGCTTTGACGGCCAGCGCCGCTCCGAGTGCGGCGGTCCCCAAGCCGCTATGTCCGCAACCGTGGCCGGGAGCACCGTCCGTGACAGCGACCCGATCCGCGGCGATTTGCTGTGAGAGGTTCGGCAGCGCGTCGTATTCGGCGAGGATGCCGATGACCGGCTTTCCGGAGCCGTAGCTCGCGACGAATGACGTCGGCATGTTCGCGACACCGGTCTGCACCTCGAAACCGGATGCCTTCAGCTTTTCGACCAGCAGCGCGGACGAGCGGCGTTCTTCCAAGCCAACTTCCGCGAACTCCCAGATCGCCTTGTTGACCGCTTTGAGTTGCGGTTCGAGTCGAGTGATTTCGGCGACGGCAGTTTGCTGCGAGACTCGCCATTTCACCGGCGGTTCGTCAGCCATCGTCGGCAAGGCGACGAGGAGAGTGAGAGCAGACAAGAAACATCGGCGATCGAGACGCAGAGTACTCATGACGAAACTCCTCAGGACACGGAGAGCGTTGGGACGGCATTGGATTGTTCACGGATCGGCGAGGCAAGTTGGCGAAGAGTTTAGAACGGCGGCCAAGTACGTAGCTCAGTCGCTCCCGCGACTGAGATTTCCGTGACGCGGTCAATGACAGTGAATTTCAACATTGGGAATCAGCCAACGTTCGGGATGCGAGTCGCAGGAGCGACTCGCCTACGTTTGTGCGGCTTCGCCGCGCCGCTCGCCAAATGGCGGTCCGCGCTGTGCGTTGAAACCCCTCGACCCTGCTTGGGCGATGGCTATACTCCGCCCGCCCAATCGGGGCTAGGAGAGCGCTCTACTGACAAGGATGGTGAGATGGCCGAAGCGAAGTCGTTGCATCAGAAGTTGACGGAACTGACCGGTAATTTGTGGTGGAGTTGGCAGGCGGGACTCAATGAATCGTTTCGCGCGATCAATCAACCGCTCTGGTCTGGGAACGCTCACAACCCAATCTCGCTGTTGCAGGAATACTCGCCCGAAAAGTTGGAGCAGCAAGCGCGCGAACTCGGCTTGCACTCGCGGATCAACTACGCCTACCGCCGCTGGCAAGAGTACATGGCGGCGCAAGATACCTGGGGAGCGACACGAGCCGGCATCTTGAATCACCGTCCCGTTGCGTACTTCTCGGCCGAGTTCGGGCTGCACGAGTCGATGCCGATCTACTCCGGCGGCTTGGGAATTCTCGCCGGCGACCATTTGAAAAGTGCGTCGGACTTGGGCGTCCCGCTGGTCGGAGTCGGTCTGCTGTACGGTGAGGGATACTTTTCTCAGCATCTCGACACGAACGGCTGGCAACAGGAAAGCTACAAGACGATCAACCCGGACAAACTGCCGCTGCGCCCGGCGCTCGGTAAGGATGGCCAGCCGGTGGTGATCTCGGTGCAGACGCGATCGGGGTCGATCTTCGCGCGCGTGTGGCGTTGCGATGTCGGCCGCATTCCCTTGTATCTGCTCGACACGAACATCCCGAACAACACGGACGAGGATCGCCGCTTGACGGCTCGGCTGTACGGTGGCGACATCCGCATCCGCATCCGGCAGGAAGTGATGCTGGGGATCGGTGGAGCGCGGGCGCTCTCGGCCTTGGGGATTCAGCCCAGTGTGATCCACATGAATGAAGGACACTCCGCGTTTGCGCCGCTGGAAATCATTCGGACTCGGATTCAAGAGGACGGGTTGTCCTTTGACGCCGCGATCCGCGAAACGGCGGCGAGCTGTTGCTTCACGACACATACGCCGGTCGATGCCGGCCACGATCGCTTTGATGCCGGCTTGGTCGAAGAGCACGTCGGACCGCTCGCCGACCAATTGGGACTGAGCCATGACGCGCTGATGGGACTGGGACGGGTTAATCCGCAGAACCACAACGAAGCGTTCTGCATGACCGTGCTGGCGTTCAAGCTCAGTCGGAAAGCGAACGCGGTGTCGTCGCTACACGGGGTCGTCAGTCGCCGCATGTGGGCCAGCCTCTGGCCGTGGCAAAGCGAAGAAGAAATCCCCATCGGACACATCACCAACGGCGTGCATGTGCCGACGTGGCTCGCGCCGCAGATGCGCGTCCTTTACGACCGCGTCCTGCCGGTCAACTGGCACACACGCACCGGCGAAGCCGATGTGTGGGCTGGATTTGAGCAAGCGACGGCCGGCGAATTGTGGGAGACGCACCAGTCGCTGAAGAATCAGTTGATCGGCTTCACGCGCCGCCGGCTCGAAACCCAAGCCCGTCGCAACGACGCGAGTGACGAAAAAATCGCCGAGATCGCCAACACGCTCGACCCGCGAGCGTTGCTGATCGGATTCGCGCGCCGATTCGCGCCGTATAAGCGAACCGACTTGATCCTCCGCGAGTTCGACATCCTCGCCGACATGGTCAGCGATGCGCAGCGGCCGGTCCAATTCATCTTCGCGGGCAAGTCACATCCGGCAGACGGCAACGGCAAGGCGATTCTGCAACGAGTCTGGCAAGCGACTCAGCAGTCCAAGCTGAAGGGGAGGATCGTGTTCCTCGAAGACTACGACATCAATCTTGCGCGGCATCTCGTCCAAGGGGTCGATGTGTGGCTCAACAATCCGCGCCGTCCGCACGAAGCCTCTGGAACCAGCGGCCAGAAGGTGTTGCTCAACGGCGCTCTGAATCTGTCGGTCTTGGACGGCTGGTGGGCGGAAGCCTACGACGGCACCAACGGCTTCGCGATCGGCACCGGCCGCACGCACGTCAACGATACCGTGCAGGACGACCGCGATTGGAAGAGTCTGATCGACACACTGCGAAACGAAGTCCTGCCGATGTACTACGAACGCGATGCGGACGACCTGCCACAACGCTGGATCAAGCGCGTCAAACGCTCGGTCCGCACACTCGGCTGGCGATTCAACTCCGACCGGATGGTGATGGACTACGTCAACCACTGCTACGTGCCGGCCGCCGGCGGGTTGTCCAGCCAGATTCCGGCGATGTGATAACGTAGCGGATGCGTCTCGCATCCGACGCTGGAGAAACCGACGCGAGACGCGTCGTCTACGTCAAAAGTTCGCACGAGGACAGCGTCGAATAGCGTGCCCCATCGCGCTGGCGATCTGACCGCATGAGCTCGACGGACCGAATCTCGAACGTGCCGAAGCAAGTCTCGGCATGATGCCGCAGCAAATCAAACAGTTCGCGCGGCGGGCGGCCTTTGATACGAGCCAATGTCAGGTGCGGGTGGAATGGCCGCGACTCATTTGCGAAGCCAAGGGGCTCCAGCAACGTCTCCAATCGTTTCGCGATCGCAACCAACGGTTCCGCATCAACCAGTCCCGCCCAAACCACGGAGGGGCGAGCCGTCGTGGGAAAAGCTCCCAAGCTTTCAACTCGCAAGAGAATCGGCGGCTGACCCGACACTGCTTGCACGATTTGACGTTGGATGTCGTCACACATTTCCAGCGGCGTCTCGCCGAGAAACTTCAACGTCACATGTAGTTTGTCCGGCGGAACAGCGACCACTGGCCAACGCATCGCAGCGAGCGACTTCAAGACTGCCAGCAACTCCGGCAGCCCGGCAACTTTGACGGCCACAAATGTGCGAATCGTGTCGGACATAGGCGGCACCAAAATACTAGCACGACGCGCCAGCGAGTGGTCAACGTGGTTTGAGGATGGTCAGTCGTCGATCATCGACCACTCGCTGGCGCGTCGTGCTACTTCGCATGGCTCTGCTTCCAAAGCGCGGCGAGTTGATCGAAGCCTTGGAGCGCCTGTTTGCCCTCGACCATTTCGTCTGTGAGTTTCACCGGTGGGGCGTTCCCCTTTTTTCGTCGCGGCGGTTCATTGGAAATGTTTTCTGGCCGGACATCGCGCTGCGTTCGCGTGGCCGTCACTTCTGCGGTTGTCGCCGCTTGAGCGGCGACCTGCGGCTGAGGTTGTTTGAACGGGCGGCGTTCCCGTCGTTCGCGGGATTGCGCATTGCTGTCTGGTGATTGCTCACGGCGAGGAGGTTGAGGGCCGCGAACCTGTCGCGGTGTGCCGGGCTTAATCATCGTCAAGCTGACTCGCTTGCGCTCCTTGTCGACCGCCAGCACCCACACCGTCACCACGTTGCCCACCGAGACGAGGCTGTGCGGTGTGGGGACGTAGCTGACCGACAACTGACTGATATGGACCAGCCCGCTGTCTTTCAGACCGACATCGACGAACGCGCCAAAGTCCACGACGTTGCAAACGGTGCCGGTCAGTTCCATCCCCTCTTGCAGGTCGTCTAGTTTGAGGATGCCTTGCTTGAAGACCGGGCCGGGCAAGTCCGTGCGCGGGTCGCGACCAGGGCGACAGAGTGCGTCGAGAATGTCCTTCAATGTCGGCAAGCCGACCGACAACTCTTCCGCCAAGGTCTCCGGTTGCAGTTCCTCCATGCGTTGCCGCAGTTCGTCGCGCGTCTGCTCCGCTTCGATCAAACTGCGGGCACTGAAGCCGAGCCGTTCGAGCACGTTGTTGGCAGCTTCATAGCTCTCAGGATGAATCCATGTGCCGTCGAGCGGTTCGTCACCGCCGCCGATCTTCAAGAAGCCAGCCGCTTGCGTGAACGTCGCTTCGCCGAGTCCGGGAACTTCCATCAGTTGCCGCCGCGAGTTGAAGCGACCGTTTTGCTCGCGCCATTCGACCACGCGGCGAGCGGTCAGTTGATTCAACCCCGACACGCGCCGCAGCAGCGACGCGCTGGCCGTGTTGAGATCGACGCCGACGTAGTTCACACACGACTCGACAACGTGATCGAGCGATTCCTTCAACTCTTTCTTGCCGACGTCGTGCTGATACATGCCGACGCCAATGTGTTGCGGTTCGATCTTCACGAGTTCGCTGAGCGGGTCGAGCAGCCGTCGCCCGATCGAGATCGTGCCACGCCCCGTTGCGTCGAGGTTCGGGAATTCTTCGCGAGCCACAATGCTTGTGGAGTAAATGCTGGCTCCCGCTTCATTCACGATGACGTATCGCGCTTCCGGCAGTTCCTTCGCGATCATCTCGGTGACGAGATCTTCGGTCTCGCGGCAAGCAGTGCCATTGCCGATCACCACGACTTTGCAATTGTGTTCCCGCATGAGTTCCGCGAGCCGCGCGGAACAGCCCGCTCGTTTTTCGGCGTTGCCCGTGACGTAGACGACGTCCGACACGACGAGGTTGCCGAATTCATCCAGCACTGCGACTTTGCAGCCCGTGCGGAAACCAGGATCAATCGCCAGCACTCGCTGGCCGCGCATCGGCGGCTGCAACAGCAGGCTCCGCAGATTGCGAGCGAACACGTCGATCGCTTGAGACTCGGCTTTGTCGGATAACTCGCGCCGGATTTCCCGTTCGAGGCTCGGCTGAATCAGCCGCGACAGTGCGTCGGCAAGGCAACTCTTCAAGAACTCGCGCTGCGGATGTGAGTCCCAACGATAGTGCGCTTCGGACGATTGGCCGACGGCCGCATCGTCCCACTCGAATTTGATGCGCAGCGCACCGGACTTTTCGCCGCGATTGATCGCCAGAATGCGATGCGGCGGGATCTTGGAAGCCGATTCGGAAAACTCGAAGTAGTCACGGTACTCTTGGCCGTTCTCGGAGCCGGCCTTGGTCGGTGTGCCGGAGAATTTGCCGGTGCGCCACGCCAACTGGCGGCAAGTTTCGCGAAGAGCCGCCTCTTCCGAAATGTTCTCTGCGAGGATGTCGGCCGCCCCTTGCAGCACCTCGACGGTGCTGGGCAAGTCCTTCTCCGGGTTCACAAACGGCGCGGCTGCGGCGTTGAGGTCGGTCAGTTCCGGTGTCCCCAACCAAATGAGAGCGGCCAGCGGTTCGAGGCCTCGTTCGCGTGCAGCGGACGCTCGCGACTGACGCTTGGGCTTGAACGGCAGATACAAATCTTCCAGCCGTTTGAGCGTCTCGGCCGATTCAATTTCAGCCCGCAGTTCGGGCGTCAGCTTGCCCTGGGCTTCGATCAGCCGCAGGATCGCGGCGGTACGCTCCTGGAGTTGGCGGAGTGAGCGGACTCGCTGCTCGATGGTCCGCAGTTGCTCTTCGTCGAGGTTGCCCGTCTTCTCTTTGCGGTAGCGTGTGATGAACGGGATCGTGTTGCCCGCGTCGAGCAACGCGACGACATTCAGCACTTGTTCGACGCGATGCCCCAGTTCGTGCGCGAGGCGTGCGAGATCAATTGACGGCTCGTCCATGCTGCGGTCCATCGTGGAACCCAATTGAATCCTGATAGCGGCGAGAGATGCTAACCGCCGCGCGCGGAACTCGCAAAAAGAAACTGGCCAGGCAAGCTGGAGAGAACGGGCGGGAGGGTGACGACTGGCTTTGGCAAAGTCGAGCGATCAGAGCGGCGAGATGTGCCGGAGTTGGTCGTCGTAGGACGGGCACTCTTGCCCGTCAATTCGATCGCAATGAACACCGGACGGGCAGGAATGCCCATCCTACCTTGAGTCGGACTTCGACCTGCGTCGCACTTTGTTCGAGATCATCACCTCTCGCGCGAAAAATCTTGTGTGGTCGCCAGATCTTCTCAAGACGTTGCTGTCGGCCTGCCGATGTTGAGTGTGCCGATCACGAGGATCGGTCCCGCCCCCACCATCGCACAAGGAAGGCCCACCGATGACTGCCACTCGATCCCAAACAAGATTGAAAATCTTCGATCCCGACAACCTTGTGGCTGACCGTCCCAAGATGAAGCGAGTCCGGTTGAAGCAAATCGTGCGTGTGCTGTTCGACGCCGCGAAAGCTGACCGCACCTGGCTGAGCGACTTCGCGGAAGACGAAATCAAAATCTCCGCCGATCTGTATGAAACGCTGACGATGTACCGCCGGCTGCGTCCGAGCGCGTAGTCTCATACAATGCCAAAACCCCATCCGGCAGGTCCGATTGGGTTTTGGCATTTGACGTGAGACCCATTCCCATGACGCTCCGCGAACAGGCCCGTGCGATTTGGGAAGCAGGCGTCGCCGCGGTCGCTTCGGATCGCTTGGTTCGCAACGTGGTCTCCTGCGACAGCCACACGCTGTCGGTTTGCGGCGAGTCATTCGCGGTCGATTCACTCACCCGGATCGTGGTGCTCGGAACTGGCAAGGCCGGAGCCGGCATGGCGTCGGCCATCGAGGCCGCGTTGGGCGAGGAACTCGTCGATACGAAAGTGACCGGCTGGGTGAATGTCCCTGCCGATTGCGTGCGTCCGTTGCGACGGATTGTGCTGCACGCCGCTCGGCCTGCGGGAGTCAATGAGCCGACGGAAGAAGGGGTCATCGGCACGCAACGAATTCTGGAACTCGCCCACAGCGCGGGGCCGAACGATGTCGTGCTCGTGTTGATCTCCGGAGGCGGGAGCGCACTCTCACCGGCTCCGATTCCCGGAATCACGCTGGCGGACAAGCAAGCGGTCACACGCTTCTTGATGCGATCCGGCGCGAGCATTCAAGAACTCAACACGGTTCGCAAACATCTGTCGCTGTTCAAAGGGGGCGGCCTCGCGCGAGCCGCCGCGCAGGCACGAGCCGTGATCACGCTCATCATCTCCGACGTGATCGGCGATCCGCTGGATGTGATCGCCTCCGGTCCCACGGTCGAGGACACAAGTACGGCGGCGGACTCGCTCGCTGTGCTGGAACGATTCGGAGCACAGCCGCCACAAGTGCCGGAGTCGATCTTCAAATCGCTGAAATCCGTACCGCGACCGTCAGGGAGCGGCCCGCGTGATCGGAACGAGCCGCTCCCTAACGGTCGCGGTACGGCTCTCAAATCGAGAAACCACATCATCGGCAACAACGCGACCGCGCTGGAAGCGGCGGCGAGCAAGGCTCGCGAGTTGGGTTTCGCGGTGCAGTCGCTCGGCTCGAACAACGCGGGAGAAGCTCAAGCGGTCGGCCACGAGTTGGCGGAACTGTGTCGCCGCATTCGAGACGGACAAGCCAATGTCACGCCTCCCGTCTGTGTGCTCAGCGGCGGCGAGCCGGTCGTGAAACTCGTGCCGACAGAACAGCCGCGCAAGGGAGGCCGCAATCAAGAGGTCACGCTCGCCGCGTTGCAGCATCTGTGGAGCGACGGTCTCGACCGCATCGCAATCTTGTCCGGCGGCACCGACGGCGAAGACGGCCCGACCAACGCGGCCGGAGCGGTTGTGGACGAAAGCCTGCGTCAAGCGGCGCTCACCAAAGGTCTCGATCCCGCCAAGTTCCTGGCGATCAACAACTCGTACCCGTTCTTCGAGCAAACCAGCGGCCTGCTGCTCACCGGCCCAACTCATACCAACGTCATGGACTTGCGTGTCGCCGTGGTGCGGTGAGCCAGCATCAAGAGTCATGCAATCGTCAGTGGTGCTTGGCTGAAGACCTGCGTTGATTCCCGTTGAAGTCGCTGCACGAAGGGACGACGTGCTTCCTGTGGGAAGTCCGCGTAATTCAGGAATCCCAGTAACTCGAGAGCCGAGCGATTCGATGGCTGAATCTGAAGCGCTTGCAGACAGGCATGCGTCGCTTTCTCACGATCGTCGAGATCGAGGTAGCTGATCGCTAAATGCAGCCAAAGAGCAAGTTGTGCATCAGTCCCATCCGGCTGAGTCAACCAACGACTGATTGACAACAATGCTTCCGCGAATTGGCAACCATCGAGCAGCATCGCCCGACGCTCCGTGTCCGGCAAATCAGACGCGGCGGCAAACAGGACTTCCAGCGCCGCACGTTGAAGCATCAAGTTCGACGACGTTCCCAGCAACTCGCGAGCGTGTGGAACTGCGTCAAGCGCGCGGCCCGATTGGATCAAGCAGGACAAGTACCAAATTTCCTGCTCTGGATCAGGAGGTTCGATTCGAGACGACTCTTCAAAGAATTTGAGTGCGATTTCGGGTTGTTTGAGGTGCAGCCAGCAAACCCCTCGGAGAAATGCGACGACCGCCGGAGAGAGGGATGATTCTCGCTTCCGAACGAGATTGATGGCTTTTTCCCAATCTTGCCGTTGAACGGCCTCACGAAAGTCATCGTCGTTTGCTCCTCCGAAATCCGGCACCGTGCGGTTGGTGCCGAGCGTGTAGAAATCGCAGGACAGTCCATCGGCCAACTCGATCTGCCGCCGATTCAATTGAGACCAAGGCCCGTCCATTTGATCGCGGATGAGGTCTGCTTCGTCAGTGTCGCCTCGCCCCTGCACAATCAATTCATGGAGTCGTGCCAGCAGCCGTAGGTATTCGGAAAACCAATCATCAGTCATCATGCCAGCGCCTCGTTCGTTCTGACGGTTTCAGGAACCAGATTCCAGTTCTCGCGTGTGGCCGCCAAAGCCGCTTGATATTCTTGGGCTGGCATTTCGCGGGATGGTTCAACAACTCCATGCGTGAGCTGATCTGTTCTCAGTGAAAGTGATGATGCGACTGTCTCATCAGTAAATGGTCCATCGCCAAACTGCCAACAATCCATGAGGTCATTTCCGGTGGCCTTCGGACAAAGAGCACGCAATCGCCGGGGAATGCGGTGTCCGGGAAGGTCACGCCATGTTGGAGAAACCGACATGCCACCGGATTTTGGACGTACCAGCGCATTGGCATCCCCCGGAAGATCATCATTCCTTCCGCCACCAATCACGGCTCCCAATGCGTTCTTGGAAGCTGCGACGAGAGGATACTGTCCATCACTCTTCATGGCGCGAACAATTCGTGGCATGCTCCAACCTCGCGCAATCAGTTTGGATGACTCGTTTGCACTTGTCGAGACACTCGCGATCTTGTCCGACGGCGAAGACGGCCCGACCAACGCGGCCGGAGCGGTTGTGGACGAAAGCCTGCGTCAAGCGGCGCTCGCCAAAGGTCTCGATCCCGCCGAGTTCCTGGCGATCAACAACTCGTACCCCTTCTTCGAGCAAACCGGCGGCCTGCTGCTCACCGGACCGACTCACACCAACGTCATGGACTTGCGCGTCGCAGTCGTGCAATGACGGTCGAACGACGAAGTTCGGCGGCGCTACTGCGGGAGTGCGAACCCTGGCAACTTCTTGACTTCTGCGGCCACGACCAACGAACCGATGACATGCGCCAACACTCGACGGGCGCGGGCCACCGGGTGAGCCGGAAACTCGGCGTCATACTTTTCGGCGTCGGGATCCCAGCTCGGAATGTGGAATTGTCCAACGTCGATCTGCATTGGCACATTCGCTGCCTGGCTTCGATCGAACAGTAACGCTTCTTTGAGACCGGTTGTCCCTCCCTCGGCACACTGGCACTTGATTACGAAGCTGAAGTCCCGGAATGGCACGGTGAGAGAACCGACATAGGTGCGGCCAGACGGCTGTTGGGGAACGGAGAGGATCGTGCAAACCGCCGGACAGCCGCCGGCTATTGTCACGTTCACATCCACCAGTTTGCCGCCAGATTCACCGAGCAACTGCACGTAGAAGGCGGCCAAGTCATCCACCGAGGAAGCGGTGGAGGGCAGGTCCGGCGATACCGGGAAGTAGTACACGCCGAGCCCGTCACCTTCTGGTGTGTGCCAGACGCGGACCTTACCCGGTTGCGGCTCGCCTTGAGGTGTGTATCCGCGCGCATCGAAACGCACATCGTCAAGTGAGGGCTTCGCGCCGTTGCCGTCTGAGCCACGCCTGAAGAGTCCGAACATACAACACTTCCCCGAAGTCGCACAGTCAAGTCATCCGCGAATCGTCTAGTTGGGTGGTTTGGTGAGCAGTGATAGATTGTGCGAGGAACATGATTTACGGGAGGGCGTGAGAAATCAAGCACGCAATTTGAGGCGATGACGTGGTCGCATTTGTCGTGTTATCTCGCGTGCGAGACATTCGTTGTCGCGCCTGCTCGCGGGAAAGCATGGTCGATGTGGATTGCAGTGAGAATTCTCACGTCGCTTTCCAGGTGAGAAGTCTGTGTGGCGGTCTCTCGATCCGCACCGAGCGAGTGAGTTCAGAAACGATTGAAGCCTGAAGCGTCAGCGAAGGTGTGATCCGAAAATCTTCGCTGGCGTTTCAGGCTTCAAGGACTCGCGCGACCGCGTGGTTTTCGCGGCCGGGGAATCATGATCCTTCGGGGATTTCTGCGTCGGGGTGATAGGCGACCGTGATGGTCGGCTCCGTGCCCGGTTCTGGCTCGTTGTCCTTCTTGACGCGCTTGGCATCACGCTTGTGATCGGCCTTGTGCTTCTTGTCCATCTCTCGGCTTCGTTTGGCAAAGGTGTTTCGATTTTTTGCGATGATGAGCCTCCTGTGAGTTTGTGGCTTTGGTCAGCCAGCGGTGGTTCCGGGGAAAGAAAAGAAGCCGGCGATGTCGCCGGCTTCTCGACCACTCAAAAGTAGCCCAGTCACTCCGTGACTGGAGCTTTCGAGTCACGGAGTGACTCGTCTACTTTCTAGTTAGGCCGGACGGACGTTCTCAGCTCGTGGGCCTTTCGGGCCTTGGCCGACCGTGAAAGTCACTCGCTGACCTTCGCGGAGTTCATCGAATCGGACTCCATCCAAGTTCGACATGTGAAAAAACATGTCGCCGCCGTTGCCGGTGTCGATGAATCCAAATCCCTTGTCTGTCACCTTCTTGATCGTGCCTTCAGCCATTCCAGTCACCTTCTCAAATCGAAAATTCGTAACGCCGCCAGGACAACGCGTCCCAGCCAGCAGGCGGGGAACATAACAAGTGCCGGCCGACAACACGATCTTAAAATCCTCGAAATCACAGCGGCGTCTGAGCACGATCTGGCCACACGGCATAACGCACCGCCAAACCTCCGAGAATCAAGCCTCCGCCAATCAGCGTCGGCCAGCCGAGATGTTCGCCCCAGCAGAGCCAGGCCCACAGCGGAACCAGGATCGGTTCCAGCAAGACCAACAGTGCGGATTCCTGGACGCTGAGCACGGCGACTCCACGAGCCGCCAGGACATACGGCAGGCCCATCTGGAAGACGCCGAGGAACGCAACGAGCGACCATTGCAGCGCGGTCAGCTCGATGTGCCGTGTGAGCACGAACGGCAGCAGCACGAGTCCGCTAAAGGCGTGATTGAGGACCGTCACCCAGATCGCGTTTTCGTCGCGGAGCCAGCGCAGCGAGAGAATGACTCCGGCATACGCGACGCCGCTCCCCAGCGCAAACAAATTGCCGTCCGCGTGCTGGTCGTCTTGCTCTGAGAAAAGAATCCAAGCGATTCCACAGCCGGCACTAACCAGCGCGACGATGTTGCCGCGATGGATCTTTTCCTTGAGCACCAGCCAGCCGAACAGGAAGACCCAAGCCGTGCTGGTGTACTGCAAACAAGATGCGGCTCCCGCCGTCGTGCGTGTGAAGGCGCTGACGAACAGCACGTTCATCACCGCAAATGACACGACCGACGGCACCAATCGAGGTGTCAGATGAACTCGACGCCACGCGACAAACGGCAGCAAGCCGACGGCGGCAAACAACGCCCGATAGCACGCCAGTACAAGGCAGCGATCCTCCAACGGAATCGCTTGGATCACAGGGCTTTTGATGACGATGCCGCTGAGACTCCAGAGGAGCGCGGCGGCGAGGAGGTAGACGCGGCCTTTGGAGTGCGGCGAGCCATCGCCGCTTTGGATTGCGGCGGAGCCGCTTTCTTTCGATCGTTGCATCGGGTTGATTCAAAGAAAGGAAAAGCGGCTGCGCCGCAAAGGAAAGTCCGCCGCGGCGGACTGACACACCGCACTCCAAAGGTCAATTCACGTCCTGCCCGGTCAAGAACTCTTCGACGGCATCGGCATGGCGGGCGATGTGGCGGACGCTGCGGCAGAGTTCGTCGGGAGCGACCTTGGCTCGCGAGTGGTTTTCGACCACGACGAAGTGCGGCCGGCCTTCCACATCGCGGACGGCGATGCTGCCGTGTGGTTGCACGGCGTTGCGCCGCAGGGCCAATTCGTAGTGATCCGGCGACGCCGGACCGCCAATCGAGAAAATTTGAATCTGACGAAACGGCACATTGTCATCGCTGGGAGCAATCAGCACGCGCTGCTGGCGTCCGTTCCGAAGCTTCACGGTCGCGTCGAATTCATCGACCACGTTCCGAGCCGACCAGGTGATATCCGGCTCGCCGCGAAACGCCTCGGCCAGGATCTGCTTCAAATCGCGAATCTCGCCCAGGATCGAGAACAATCTGGATTGAGCTAGATCAGCATCGCGCGGGCGTTGTTCGGGTTCGCTATGAACCAGCCAATTCAAGAGTTCGACCAGTTGGTTCGGTAGCTCCGGGCAGTCGGCGCGGACGTCTGGGAACGGTTGCGAGATCGCCTGAGCCATGAGCTGTTTCACGGTCTTGCCATTGAACGGGAGTCGGCCAGTCAACATGCGAAACAGGCAGACGCCGAGGGCATAGACGTCAGTGGAAGGAGACGCTTGCGAACCAGAAAACAATTCCGGAGCCATATAGTGCGGCGTGCCGACAAGTCCGTCGAAGGCTTTCTCGCCGCGTCCGCGGATGCGCTTGGCGAGTCCGAAGTCGCCGATCTTTGCTCGGCCGAGGCCGTGTAATTCTTGCGTCATCAGGACGTTGTCCGGCTTCACGTCGCGGTGAATCAGACCGGCGCGATGCGCGGCTGCCAAGCCGTCGGCGATCTGAGCCGTGATCCGCAAGGCGTCGGTCGGCGACAGACGCTGCTGCGAATCCAGTGTCTTTTGCAGCGAGTTGCCGGAGACGAACTCCATCTCCAGAAAATGCAGTTCGTCGTGCTTGCCGACGGCGTAAGCCATGACGACGTTGGGATGGTGCAAGTTCGCGACGGCGATGGCCTCCTCCCGAAAGCGGCTGACGTAATCCGCGTCGGTCTCGATGTACTTTGGCGAGAGGACTTTCAGCGCGCAGCGACGCTCTAACTGTTGATGAAAGGCGAGGTACACCGCCCCCATCGCTCCGCGGCCGAGCAGCGTGTCACAACGATAGACCCCCAGCGTCTTGCCAGCTAACCGATCGGCGTTGTTCTTCGTCGCCCGCTTCGCTTTGAGAGTCTCCGCCGGAGCCACGGCCGGTGGAGAACCGTCGGAATACTCGGCAAGAGCGTCCGGCAAGACATGCGCGGTCGCTTGCGGCACAAAGAGGATCGTCGTGGTCCCCGACGGCACCGCATCGGCCACCGCCGAGGAGTCGTGTAACTCTTCATTCATTGAAATCGCATCAGGCACGTTGATTCACAGCCTTTCAAAGTCTGCGGCGGATTGTAGTGGTCAGGGGCTCGCGCGAAAGAGAGGGGACTCCAAGTGGAAAGGATTCGAGTCGCACGATGCACGTTGAGAGGCGAGCCGGGGTCAGGTGTTCTGATTTCTGTTTTGCTCCCGCGATCCACCTCAACCTTGGTTTGCAGACAGTCATCCGATCAACGGTTCGCTCTCCATCGCAACAGCAAAACAGAAATCAGAACACCTGACCCCAAAACGGATCGGTTCTGGATTCGTCCGAATTTCCTGAGACGCCTTGCTCTGTATTCTGCTGAGTGCCGCTACAATCCCGCGTCGTTTCGGACTTCGTTCGTTCTGTCGAAAAGAATCTTGCCGTGCCGCCTACCTTTGTGCCGCTGACCTCCTCTGAAACCATCTCGAAGGGAACCTACGCCTTCGTGAGTCTTGGCTGTCCGAAGAATTTGGTGGATAGCGAGAAGATGCTCGGCACGCTGTCGCTGGACGGCTACTCGTTGGTCTCTGAGGCGGACGGGGCGGACTTCGTGATCGTCAACACCTGCGGCTTCATCGAGCAATCTCGCGTCGAGTCAAAGGCGGTCATTCAGGAGATGCTCGATCTGAAGAAAGCTGGCGGCACGAAGGGTGTCATCGTCGCTGGCTGTCTGCCGGAGCGAGTCGGTGGCAGCTTGCTCGACGAGATGCCGGACATCGACCACATCGTCGGCGTCTTTGGCCGCGACGAAATCACGAAAGTTGCGGATCGGTTGCTCGGTCAGCAGCGCGAGCAGCGGATGCTGTTCCGGCCGGCTCCGATCAAGGCCATGAACGATCAAGCTCGGCTGCGAATCACGCCGGATCATTTCGCGTATTTGAAAATCTCCGAGGGCTGCGACCGGACCTGCACGTTCTGTGCGATCCCGAAGATGCGCGGCAAGCACATCACCAAGCCGATCGAGATGATCATTGCCGAAGCCAAAGAACTCGTGGCCGACGGCGTGCGTGAGTTGATCATCGTCGCGCAAGACACGACGTATTACGGCCTCGACTTGTACGGCAAGGTGCGACTGACCGAGTTGTTGTGGCAGCTCGATCAAGTCGATGGGCTGGATTGGATCCGGCTGATGTACCTGTACCCGATCAATTTCTCGGACGAGTTGATCGAGACGATCGCCGGCAGCGAAAAGATTCTGCCGTATCTCGACATGCCGTTGCAGCACATCAACGACACGATGCTCAAGCGGATGCAGCGTCGAGTGAACCGCGATCAAACCGTCGAACTCGTCCACAAACTGCGCGACCGCATCCCGAATCTCGTGTTGCGGACGACGTTCATCACCGGCTTTCCCGGCGAGACCGATGCGCAGTTCGAGGAGCTGAAAGAGTTCGTCTCCGACTCAAAGTTTGAGCGAATGGGCGTCTTCACATATTCGCTGGAACCGGGCACGCCGGCCGAGAAGCTGGCCGATCATCTGCCCGAAGAGGTCAAGAACGCTCGCCGCGACGAGCTGATGGAACTGCAACAGCAGATCGCCTTCGACTTCGCCGACACGCTGGTCGGTTACGAACTCGACGTGCTGATCGACAGCGAAACTGACGAGCCAGGTGTATTCGCCGGCCGCACGTTCGCCGACGCGCCGGACATCGACGGGACGGTCTACGTCGAAGCCGAAGGGATTGAGCCGGGCGATATCGCTCCGGTCATCATCGTGGCTCGGCAGGATTATGACTTGGTGGGCGTCATTGCGTCTGAGGAATAAGGCATGCCAGTCACGGAACAGACTGTTGAACCCACGAACGCGACCAATTCAGCGCCGCCGTTGCCGCGCATTGATCGGCGATCACTCAACGTGCCGAACTGCATCACGCTGGCGCGGTTGGTGTTGGCGGTCGTGTTGTTCGCGATGATCTCGCTGGGCTCGTTCTGGATCGCAGCGGCTGTGATGTTCGTGGTTGCGGCCGCGACCGATGCGCTGGATGGCTTCATCGCTCGGCGATACGGGTTGGTCACGACGCTGGGCCGCATCCTCGATCCGTTCGCCGACAAGATCATCATCTGCGGAGCATTCTTGTTTCTGGTGGCGAAACAGGGTTCTGCCACGGAACCGGGTTCCGGCATCAACGCTTGGATGGCGCTGATCGTCTTCGGCCGCGAGATGTTCATCACCAGCCTGCGCGCGTTCCTCGAACAGCACGGCCGCGACTTCTCCGCCGTCTGGAGCGGCAAGATCAAGATGGTGTTGCAGTGCGCGGCCGTGACCGCCAGCTTGCTGTCGATGGACGCGAGCTTCGCAGTCGTCCCGAATTTCATCCTGGTTCGCGACGTCGTCCTGTGGTCTGCTGTGGCCATCACGATCTACAGCGGTGTCGAATACACTTACCGCGCGTATCGAATGCTGCGAGCATAGTCTTGCCGCGTCGAGCAACGGTCAGAACGGAATCCCGCCGCCTTCGCCGTCAGAACGGTGGCTGAGCCGCTGGTACAGCTTCATCTGATCTTTGACGAGCGGCCCGGATTCCGTTTTCTCCGAGACGAAGCGGACCGAACCGTCCCCCATCAAGAAGTGAGCGCCTCCGATGTGGCGGCTGGAGAAGCCGGCTTCGGACGCATTGATCTCGTGGCCGGGGCTGCAATCGGTGACTTGATCGGTTTCAAATTCGTTGCCGCGGACTCCCATCCAGATCGCGGCTCCGCCGGCGGCCGAGCGTTCGCCAGCCAGGAACGTGTTTGAGGTTCCGTCCGTGATGTCGCGGAATCGGACAATACTGTTGAGGTGGGCCAGGCCATCCGTCTTGAGCGGTGTCGCCAACTGTCCGGGCCAGAATTCCGCGAGACCATTCTCGATCAATCGTGGCGGAGCAACCGGGCCGAAGTTCACGGAATAGTTCAGCGTCCCGAACTGGCCGCGCTGGGGATTGATGCCGTCCGTTGGATCCTCCGGGCAGCGATAGGCTGGAATCTGCGTCTGGAACAATTCGAGTGGCTCGGTGTTTTGAGTCTGAAAGTCCATCCGTTGATAGAGCGGGGCCTGCTCCATGAACGGCAGGATGAACACCGACCAG
>CAMDDX010000056.1 GCA_945893075.1 Planctomyces sp. SH-PL62
AAATTTCAAAAATGCCGAGGCAATTTTGAAATTTGAACGCCCGACCCCGAACGATTACTTGCTCGGCTTGCCGATTCGGTAGCCGATGTCCTCGGCCTTCTCGAACACGCCGCCGTCGTCTGTGCCGTTGTCGCCGATGCTGTAGATCAACGCTCCGTCCGCGTCTCGTCGATATCGCAGCGGCGTCTTCGTCGGCGTGTGAGTGTCTTCGGGAACCGCCGGCAAGAAGTCGGGGATCAGTTCATCCAGCTTCTCTGGATAATGCCCGTGCTCCCGCGAGAAAAGTTCCAGAGCCAGTACGGTGAGCAGCACAGCGTCTCGCGCGGCCTCGCGGTCGGTGGCGATGAAAAACTGCTGACCGGATGGGATGAGCAGGGCTCCCATCAACGACTGATCCACGTAGCCGCTCACTTCGCTGGCGGAGGGTTGTGTTTTGATATTCGCTGGGGCCGGCTCAAACACAAATAGTCCTGGCAATGACTTCGTGCGTTGGTTTCGCGGGAGATCGGCTTGGCTGAGCCAGTTGGCAAAAACATGCCGAAAAGTCCGCTCGTTCAGTTCCGACTCACCAATGACGTTGAACAACGTCAATTCGACGGCACCAGTACACAGAGACCTCCACGTCGCTATCACCGAGAGGTATTCCGTCTGCAAGCACGCAGAGAGTGGTGGCGTCCGCTTCTGTTCGTCGTGCAATTCTCGCATCGCGGAACGCAGCAAGTCGGCGGTCACTTGCGGGTCATTGGCCCACTTCACCATGCCTTCAGCCGTGAGTGAGTGGATTGCAACTCCCACCAGCCGCTCGATGATCGGGCCATGACGACCGAGCTGCCGGCTCATGCGAAAGCTGGTTTGCAACCAGTCCCATGCTTCTTCGGGCTTGCCTTCGGCGAGCAACCGCGATGACTCCAACCGCACGAGCCGCGAAAACTCCCGCGCTTCTTGAACTGCCGGAATGAGCGTGTCGGCTCGCACTTCGCTGGCTCGGAAATACTGAGCGTCCGGCTTGGCCGTTCCTTGTCGCCAGAGTTCCATGAATGGCCGATTCGCAGCGAGCCACTTTTGCACCGGCTCCGTCGCGTGCTCCCAGCCTTCGGACTCCGCTTTGTCAAACTCTTTGTACTCGGCCTTGGGATCGCGCGGGGTTAACAGCACGCTCGCGGCCCGGTACTCAACGAACGCGTTGTCGGCGTCGAGAACCACAAACTCCTGCACGGACTTCGTGTCGAATGGCTCGTCCGCAGGCGGCACTTTGGCAAGTCGAGCCGCACGATAGACCAACGGAGCCGAAATCAGCGACAAAATCAGCAGCAGCGGAATCGCCACCTTTGGATGCAACAGCCACAAAATCCAAGCACCGCCTCGCGACGATCCTCCCACACAATCATCAGAACGCGAATCGTCGAGTGGTTCAGAGGTCATCCGCAAACTCCCGGCTGCAAGACCCTGGAGTGCTGCGGCTCGACGCAGCCCTCCATTCAATTGGAATGAAGACGTTGATGGGCCGACGATGGCCAGGAAAGTGGCGGTTGTTCAGCTAACTTTTGTGGCGACGATTTCTGGACGTTGGGAATCGCTATTTCAAATGAATGGAGGGCTGCGTCGAGCCGCAGCACTCCAAGGTGCTGACGTTATTGGTCGATTCTGGCAACGATTCCCGACGACGTCTGTGCCGGGATTTGTGGCCGCACCTCCCGCCTTGTATGACAATCAGCCGCTCCCTCGCAAACAATCGGTCTGCTACAACCCCGCCACGAACAATTCGCCTTCTGGCTTCGCTTCGGGAAAG
The DNA here is from genome assembly GCA_945893075.1 of Planctomyces sp. SH-PL62. Lineage (GTDB taxonomy): Bacteria > Planctomycetota > Planctomycetia > Planctomycetales > Planctomycetaceae > SXKJ01. The sequence goes on from CAMDDX010000056.1 coordinate 1,790, forward strand.
GATTCACGATGAGCTTCTTCCGCTTTGAAGAATTGTCGGCCCCCTCTGGTGCCATCGGTTTGCTGACGTTGGATGTCCCCGACAAGAAGGTCAACACGCTCTCGCAAGCGGTGCTGACGGAACTGGCGTCGCACGTTGAGCAACTGGAGAAACGCAGCGATCTCAAAGGCTTGTTGTTTCGCAGCGGCAAGCCGGGGCAGTTCATCGCCGGAGCGGATTTGAATGAACTCGCCGCACTGATCGACGCCAGCCGCGAGCAATGTCAGCAGGCGATTGTCAGCGGGCACGCGCTGTTCAGCCGCGTCAGCCAGTTGCCGTTCCCAATCGTCGCGCTGGTCGATGGCAACTCGATGGGGGGCGGCACCGAGCTGATCCTGTCGATGGATTATCGCATTGCCTCGACGAACTCGGCCACCAAAATCGCGCTGCCGGAAACGAAGATCGGCCTGATCCCCGGCTGGGGCGGGACGCAGCGGATGACTCGGCTGGTTGGCGTGCAGCACGCGATCGAAATCATCTGCGGTGGCGAAGCGGTGCCGGCGACGAAGGCGGTGCAGATCGGACTCTGCTTCGATGCCGTTCCAGCGGACAAGCTGATCGACGTCGGGACGACATTGATTGAGCGCGTGCAGTCATCCGGCGAATGGAAGTCCGATCGTCAGCGACGCTCGCAACCGCTGGGACTCAGCGAGACCGAGTTGATGTTCGCGTTCGCCTGCGCCGAAGGAGCGATCAAAGGGAAAACAAAGGGGCAATATCCGGCACCGCTGGCCGCGCTCAAGGCGATCAAGCTGGGCATCAACCGGCCGCTCGATGAGGGATTGAAGATCGAACAAGAAGTCGCGCTCGAAGTGACGGGCACGCCGATCTCGTCGAATCTGATTTCGGTGTTCTTCATGAACAACGCGCTCGGCCGCGATCCGGGATTCCTGCCGACGACTGCGAAGGCCCGCGACGTGAAGAGTGTCGGAGTGCTCGGCAGCGGCCTGATGGGAGCCGGCATCGCGACCGCTCACGCACGGCGCGGCGTGCCGGCCGTGATGGTCGATGTCTCTCAAAATCAATTGGCAGATGGCTTGAAACGCGCCTGCCAAGTGATCGAAGGCCGCATCAAGATCGGTCGAGCGACGCCGCAAGACATGCAGGAGATGCTCACACGCTTGAGCACTTCAACTTCGCGAGCCGTCTTCTCAGAAGCCGACGTCGTCGTCGAGGCGATCACCGAAAACGAGGCTCTCAAGAAGCAAGCGTACGGCGAGTTGAAGAGCCTGCTGCGAGACGACGCGATCCTGTGCAGCAACACTTCGACGATCTCGATCACGCGCATGGCCGAAGCGGCACCGCATCCCGAACGGTTCGTTGGGATGCACTTCTTTTATCCGGTTGATCGGATGGAACTGGTCGAAGTCATCCGCGGAGCCAAGACCGACGACGACACGGTCGCGACGATCGTGGCCCTCGCCAAGCGGATCGGCAAGACGCCGATCGTGATGCAGGATTGCCCCGGCTTCCTCGTCAATCGCGTGCTGTTGCCGTACATGAATGAGGCGGTGCTGCTGCTGCAAGAAGGGGCGTCGATGGACGACATCGACAAGGCCGCGACGAAGTTCGGCATGCCGATGGGCCCGATCACGCTCAGCGATCTCGTCGGCTTGGACACCGCGTACTACGCCGGCCAAGTGGTCTCGACCGCCTACGCCGACCGCGCGAAGCCGACGCCGATCCTCGGCGAACTCGTCAAAGCGGGCCGCATGGGAAACAAGAGCGGCTCTGGCTTCCGCAAGCTCAACAAGAAGGGCAAGCCGGAAACCGATCCCGACTTTGCGCCGTTCCTCGAAAAGCATCGCACGGACAACCGAAAGTTCACGCTCGACGAACTCACCGACCGCCTGTTCCTGCCGATGCTCCTCGAAGCCACGCGCGTTCTCGAAGAAGGGATCGTCGCCGAACCGCATCACGTGGACATGGGCCTGATCCTGGGTATCGGCTTCCCACCGTTCCGCGGCGGTATCCTGCATTGGTGCGACACGGAAGGCGCATCGGCCATCGCGGATCGACTCGGCAAGTACGCTTCGCTCGGCAAGCGGTTTGAGCTGACCGAGTCGATCACCTCGAAGCGTGTGTTCTTTCCGCGACCCAAGGCATGAACGTGGGGTCGGGTCTACGATTTTTCGGAATTGGCCGACAGAGCGGTGAGAGGTCGGGAAACGCTGGCCGGCCAATTCCGAAAAATCGTAGACCCGACCCCTTCGTCTGAGTTCTGGCGACCAACTTGTCTGACCTTCGCGGCCCGGTAAACTGCGTCGCGTCTTGAGAAGTCTTCTCGGGAAGGGATGCGGCGAGTCATGGATAGTTACGCGACGATGGCGGTGCTGACGTTGGCCTTGGGGCTGGCGCTGTTGGTGGCCGAGGTGTTTATTCCCTCCGGCGGAGTCATCATGGCGGCGGCGGGGATTGTCTTCGTGATCTCCGTCTGGAGCGCGTGGCAAGCCTGGGGCAGGTCGGGTGAGCTGACGCTATTTTTGATTTACATCGCGGCCCTGGTCGTGTTGTTTCCCTCGGTGTTGGGCGGAGCTTTTTATGCCTTCCCGCGCACGGAGTACGGCCGGCGGTTGATGAATCCCCCCAGCTTGGACGAGATGCAACCGTTCGTCGCGGAAACCGAGCGGCTGTCGCGGCTCATCGGGAAAACGGGGACGACGCTGACTCGGCTGAGTCCCGGCGGAATGGTGCTGCTCGAAGGCGAGCGGATGCACGCCGAGAGCGAAGGGATGCTGATTTTGACCGATACGCCGGTGCGAGTGCTCGCTCAAAAGGGAAACCGTTTGGTCGTACGGCAAGTGCGTGAAAGCTCCGCGCCGGATCCGTCACTCACTCCACAACCTCTAGCCGAGCACGAACGCACGCCGCTTGACGATGAATTCGGCCAGAGCTAAACCGGCCGCCACTCGTAGGTCAGGCTTTCCAGCCTGACCCCCTTGCTGCCAAACATACCGATCGCCACTCAGTCAGCCTGGAAAGGCTGACCTACGTTGAAAGACATCATGCTTAACCGCCTGTCCTTGCTGGCTGACAACTCCAACGCGATGTGGCTCGGAGTCTCCGTGCTGGTCGTGTTTTTCGCGCTGATCTTCATGCTGGTCTTCTTCCGTTACTTCGGCCTGTGGATTCAGTGCGTGACGACGCGAGCGAACATCTCGCTGCCGAGCCTGCTGATGATGTCGCTGCGGAAGGTCAGCCCGTCGATCATCGTCCGCTGCAAGATCATGGCGGTACAGGCGGGGCTGACGCGGTCGTTCCCGATTCGCACGAAAGATTTGGAGGCTCACTATCTGGCCGGCGGCAACGTGCCGAACGTCATTCGCGCGTTGATCGCGGCGCATCGAGCCGGCTTGGCCGATCTGGATTGGCAAACCGCGGCGGCGATTGATTTGGCCGGCCGCGATCTGCTCGATGCCATCCGGACCAGCGTCTATCCGAAAGTCATCGACTGCCCGGACCCCAAGCGCGGCAGCACGCTGAGCGCCGTCGCCAAAGATGGCATCGAGTTGAAGGTGCGCGCCCGAGTCACCGTCCGCACCAACATCAAGCAGTTGGTCGGCGGAGCAACGGAAGAGACGGTCATCGCTCGCGTGGGCCAGGGCATCGTGCAGGCGATTGGCTCGACCTCGTCGTACAAATTGGTCTTGGCCAATCCCGATTCGATCTCGCGGACAGTGCTTAGCGAAGGACTGGAAGCGCAGACCGCGTTTGAGATCGTCTCGATCGACATCGCGGACGTGGACGTCGGCGAAAACATCGGTGCCCGGTTGCAGGCCGATCAGGCGGAGGCCCAGGTCCGAGTCGCTCAGGCCAAGGCGCAGGAACAGCTCTCCGCCTACACGGCCGAGGAACAGGAAATGGTCGCGCTCATCCAAGAGAACCGTGCGAAAGTCGTGATGGCCGAGGCGGCCGTGCCGTTGGCGATCGCTCAAGCTTTGGCCGAAGGCAAGTTGTGCCTCGTGGATTACTACGAACTGCGAAACGTTCAAGCCGATACCAAGATGCGGGACTCGATTGCCGGCGGAGAGCCGGCCACAAAGTAACCGAGTCACTCCGTGACTCGAATTCGAGTCACGGAGTGACTCGGCGACTCTGAGGGGCAGGTTTTCAACCTGCCATGAATGACGGGCAGGTTGAAAACCTGCCCCACGCGACGAAAGGTGGCTCGCCATGTTGGCTTCCATGAATCTCTTGCTGGCGGCGGACGGATCGGCAATCTCGATCTTGTTTCTGGTGATTGCGTTCGCCAGTTGGTTGTGGAACGTGTTCAACGGCAACCAAAAACAGATCGGTGGCGGTGTGCAACCGCAGGCGGGCGGGGGCAAGCGAGGCGACAAAGATCTGCAAGCCGAGATCAATCGCTTCCTCAAGAACGTGATGGGTCAGAAGGGCGACCAAGCCGACGAATTGGAAGTCCTCGCCGCCGAGGAGGGGCCGACCAAACCTCGTTCGAAAGGTAAGAATCGCGCCAAGCGCCCCGCCGCACCGGCAGCGAGCACGGAGTCCGCCGCCGTCTTCGGTGGTGCTCGGCCGGGCGGGCGCATCTCTGAGCGCAAAGGACCGGGCTCGACAACGCTGGGTTCCGGCGTGCGGCAGCATTTGGCCGATCACATGCAAGAAGGCCGCGTCCTGCAACAAGCTCAGAATCATCTGGCCCACGGCGTCGCCGAAAAAGTTCAGCAGGACTTGGGTTCGTTCACCGCCGCCGATGCCCCGACCGCAGCATCGGCCACCGCGGCCCGTGCCAAGTTCACTGTGACCGAAGTCGCCAGGCTGATGCGCGACCCCGCTGGACTCAAGCAAGCCTTCGTGCTGAGTCTGATCCTCGATCGTCCAACGCTCGGAAAACGTCGCGGCTAAACCGACAGCGTTAGATCCTGGAGTGCGGTGGCTCGACACCGCCCTCCATTCATTTGAAGTAGCGACACTCAATGTCCCAAAAGGGTCGCAACGATGCCCGATCGAATGACTACCGTATTTCTTGGTGATCGCCCCCTTCATTTCAACTGAATGGAGGGCTGCGTCGAGCCGCAGCACTCCAGGGACACTCAATTTCACTTCAACTCTTTGATGCGGATGCGGCGGTATTCCATTTGGCCGCGGTCGGCTTCGAGGCCGATGGGGCCGGTGGACGGCAACTCGTTCGGGAACTTCAGCTCTTCGCCGTTGCAGGTGCAGGTGGCGACTCCGCCCTTCACGATGACTTCGATTTCGTTCCAGTCCTGCGGCTTGTACTTCGTCAGTTCCTTGTACGGTCCGGCCACCAGGTAGTCGCGGCATTGAAGCTGCGGTTTACGGAGGAAGATGCCGCTGTCGGCGTTCACTCCGGCGCGGAACTCCAGCTTCAAGTGGAAGTCGTGAGGGAACTCGCGCGTCGTCCACATCTGAGCCAGTCCCTTGCCGGGGTTCACGACGATGCGACCGTCGCGAGCGGTGTAGCGGCCGTCGCTGGCGTGCTGCATTCCTTTGAACTCCGGGCCGTTGGCGTAATGCCAGCCGGTCAGGTCGGTGCCGTTGAGCAGCATCTCAAAGCCCTCTTCCAACACGAACGCGCCGTCCGTTTGGAATGGAGACGCAGGCAAGCCGGCCTTGTTCCAGAGGCTCGCTTCCGGCACGTTGACCCAGCCGTAGCGGACGGCTGTCGGAGCACTCACCGAATCGCTGAAGACGACGATGTTGTCACCTTTGATCGCGGTTGTGGCTTCGACGAACTTGTTGTCGGAGCCGGCGATCGTGAAGCCCTTGAGTGTTCCTTCTTTCGCGACCAATCCACCGCCGATGTGCTTGAAGCTGAGCGTGGCTTTGTTGCCGCTGACGCTCAGTGAGTCGTAGGCCGGGCCGGAGTATTCGACCTTCTCACCATGCGCGAGTGCTCGTGCGGCGAGCGCGAGTCGTGCTCCGACGGGCTGCTTGTCTTGCGGATGAATGTCGGACGGATGACCGACATCCAGCGTCACAGCCATCGCGGTGTTCTGCGTGGTCTGAACCGTGAGCCGCTGAGCCTCACGAATCTCCGGCGACATGCCGCCGTGCGGCGCGATCTGCACGAACAAGAATGGGAAGTCCCCTTGGCCCCAGACTTTTCTCCAGGCGGTGATCATCGCCGGGAAGAGCGTTTGATATTCTTTGCCTCGTGAGGAATTCGATTCCCCCTGATACCAGATGGCTCCGCGAATCGCGTAGGGGACCAGCGGCGCGATCGAACCGTTGTAGAGCCCGAACGGGCGATTGGCGCTGACGGCGGGATTTTGTGGCGGGCCGGGTTTGCGAGGTTCCGGTTTCTTGTCGGCTTTCGCTTTCGCGAGGGCTTCTTCGTATTGCTTCAGCAATTCCGGTTCGCGCTGCTTGTAGTCTTCGAGAACTTTGGGATAGCCGGCCAATTGCTTGGCCTGCTGGTCGAGCAACGGCTTCAGCGTCGGATTGGTTTCGAGATCCGCTTTGGGAGTCCAAGCTTCGCAGACCGTTCCGCCGACCGCCGACTTAATGAGTCCGACCGGCACCCCCAGAGACTTCCGCAGTTCTTTACCAAAGAAATACGCGACGCCGGAAAAGCTCGCCGCGCTCTGCGACGAATCGACCGCCCATGTTCCGCCGATCGAGTCCTGCGGCTCATCGACCGCGCGCGCACCCGCGTTGAACAGCCGCAACTGCGCATCACCCGCCGCCGCGATCGCCTCGTCGCCGCCAGTGGATTGCTTGAGTGACCAGCCCATGTTCGACTGACCGCTGCAAACCCAAACTTCGCCGACGAGCACGTCTTGTCGAGCGACGGCCTCATTTCCCTCCACTGCTTTCACGCTCAACGCGCGACCCTCGGCCGACGCGGCCAACGGGTCGAGCTTCACGGACCACTTGCCGTCCTTGTCAGCAGTGGCAGGCTTTTCTTGTCCCGCGAATTGCACGACGAGCTTCGATCCCGGTTCGGCTTTGCCCCACACTGGAACCGCGATATCGCGCTGCAAGACCGCGTGGTCGGTAAAGAGGCTGCTGAGACTGATCTTCTCGGCGGCGCTGAGTGGACTCGACAGCAAGCCAATAACGGCCAGCATTTGAACGAGGATGGTGAGTCGTGGGATTCGCATCGGATGTGGTCTCCAAAAGAGTAGAGCGGCGAAGCCGCTGAATCGTAGGCGAGTCGCTCCCGCGACTCGCATTCCGAACGTCGGTTGATTTCCCATGCGGCGATCCGCTGCGATTGGTCGCACTTCGGGAATCTCAGTCGCGGGAGCGACTGAGCTACGTACTTGACGGACCATCCTACATCGCAACGAGGCGATCTTCGACGCGCCGGCTCCGTTCGAGCAGTTCGCGTTATCATCTGATGGAATTCGGTGGTATCCTCCTCGCAAGAGCCGAGACCGAGTTTGCGATCCGGAGACGACAACGATGACGAATGCCGAACGACCACAACCCCATCAACACAGCACCGGCGTGACGCGGCGAGAGCTGTTGCAGGTCGGATATTCGGGGTTGTTGGGAGTCGGGCTTTCGCAGGTGACCAATCAACGAGCCGTCGCGGCACCTCGTACTCCGAAGTCTCTCGTCATCGTGTTTTTGACCGGAGCTGCTAGTCATCACGACACGTTTGACATGAAGCCGGACGCTCCGGCCGAGATTCGGGGCGACTTCAAACAGATCGCGACTTCGATCCCCGGCTATCAGATTTGCGAGCACCTGCCGAAGTTGGCCGAGCGTGCTCATCGGTACGCGGTGATTCGCTCGCTGTCGCACGGCGACAACAACCATTTGATGTCCACGCATCATGTGCTGACCGGCGAGAAACAGCCGGGCGGCTTCTTTGACAAAGTTGCGTCGCGCGATGACTGGCCGAGCTACTCGGCGGCGTTGCAGTTCCTGCGTCCGCAAAACAATGGCATCCCGTGTGGCGTGAACCTGCCGACCTTCTTGCTGCAAGGTCCGCTGACATGGCCGGGGCAGCACGCCGGATTTCTGGGGCCGAATTCCGATCCCTGGCAGATCACCGCCGACCCGAACAAGCCGGACTTCCGTGTCGATGCGTTGTCGCTGTCGCCGGGCATTGATGTCAGCCGGCTCGGCCAGAGGCATTCGCTGCTGAGCGAGGTCAATCGACAACAGGTTCTGTTGGGCGAGGCTGCTCAATCGCTGCGATTGCAGAACGATCAGGAGTTAGCATTCTCGTTGCTGACCTCGAGCCGGCTGGCCGAGGCGTTTCAATTGAATCGTGAGACGGACGCAGTCCGCGATCGTTACGGACGCACGACGACTGGCCAGTCGTTGTTGCTGGCGCGACGGCTGATCGAGTCCGGCGTGCGAGTCGTGCAGACCAACATCGGCCAAGTCCAAACCTGGGACAACCACGGCAACATCTTCCCAACGCTGAAGAACCAATTGCTGCCGCCGGTGGATCAGGGCGTCTCCGCATTGCTCGATGATCTCCATGCGTCGGGGCGACTCGAAGACACGCTGGTGATGATGCTCGGCGAGTTCGGTCGCACACCGAAGATCAACGCTCAGCGCGGCCGCGATCATTGGGGGCCGTGCTTCTTCGCCCTCTTTGCCGGAGCCGGCGTGCGTCCCGGTCAGGTCATCGGTCGCTCGGACGACATCGGCGCGTACCCGGTCACGCGCGCCTTCTCGCCCAACGATGTCGGCGCGACCGTCTATCACGTGCTGGGCATCCCGCCCGATACGGAAGTCCGCGACCGGCTCGGCCGCCCCGTCCGCTTGAACCGTGGCGACGTGATCGAATCGCTCTTCACCGGCGCGGCCGTGTCATGAGACGGCGAAGCTGCAAGTCGTAGGTTGGGACTCCGTCCCGACACTCGTCGTGGAAGAGTCGGGACGGAGTCCCAACCTACGTTTTGCGTGACCGCTTTTAGCGTTCGAGATCCTCGAACTTCGCTCGTATTGTCGGGCCGCCGAGATCGGGGTACAGCAGCTTTGTGATCTTCAGCAGTTTGTCGGCTTCCGCCTTATCGCCGAGCTGTCGGCAGTTGCGGATGACATGCCAACGCGCGTCGAGCCATTCGGGACTTCCCGCTTTGAGCACGCCTTCCAGTCGTCGCCAGTAAGCCTTCGCGTGTTGATCGCCGGTGGTGGAACTGAGCGACTCACACAACTCGGCGGCGGTGCGGAGCAGCTTTGCGTCGCGCGGAGATTTCTCGACGAGTTGTTGATAGACGGCGACCGCTTTCGTCGGCTGCCCCGTGGCCGCGAACGCTTCCGCGCGTGTCCGCCACAATCGCAATCGCTGCGCATCGGTCAGCTTTGCCGGGGATTCGGTCAATGCCTGCGACGCTCGCAATTGAAGTTCGGCGACCAGTCGTTGCGTCCCCATGTCGCACCGAGCCGCGACCGCCGCGAGACCGTCCAACAGCGCGAGCAATTCGTCCGGTCCCGATTCTTCGAGCGCTCCGATCAGTTTCTCCGCTTCGTCGATCCGCCGTTGTCCCGCGAGCGAGACGACTCGCAGTTGTTCCGCCGCGCGCAACCAATCGCGATCTTTCGCCTGTGCGAGGACCGTTGCCAGCCATTGATCCGCTGACTTGTAGTCCGCCGGTTGCCGCTCCAGCAGCAGCCGCGCGAAACGCACAAGCAATTCCGCTTGCGCCGTGTTGAGCAAGGTGAGATTGTTCGATGTAGCCCGGACGCCTACGTCCGGGCGCTCGGACGTAGGCGTCCGAGCTACGATCGCTTCGGCGACCGGAAGCAATTGTTTGATCGCAGCCGACTCGGCATCCGCAGTCGGCTTGCTCTCGGCTCGCAACCGTGCAACCTGTCGCTCGTGACAGCGAGCGATACCGGCCCACGCTTCGTCATAGCGCGCATGCGTCGCGGGGATCAACGCGAACAGCTCGATGGCTTCGAGAAACTGCTGTTGCCGTTCGTGCATCTGGCCGAGCAGCCACGCCGCCTCGGCGGCTTCCGGCTGATCCGCATGTCGTTCGCGCAATTGGCGCAAAGTGTCGAGAAACAGAGCGCGGCGCTCGTCGGTCGGTTCCTTCTCGAACTGCTTGCCGAGGCAAAACGCCCAGAGCAAATGGGTCGCGGCCGAGCGTTCGTGTCGCGGCGCTTCGGCCAACTCGCGAAACGCGGCGGCGGCTTCGTCGAAGCGTTTGGCTTGGAAGAGCAGTGACGCACGCGTGTCGGCCAGTTCCCGCAGCAAGTTCTTAGTCGAGTCGTCCTGCGGTCTCTTCCGCGCTGCTACGAGTGCCTCGTCATAGCGCGGGATCGCCACGTCAGTCTGGCCCGAGGAAAAGGAAGATCGCGCCTGCCGCACGAGGCTCGCGAGTTCGCGACCGTAATCGCGCACGTCACGTTCGCGTTGCCAGTCAAGCTGCGCTCGCACCGCCCAATAGCCGCCGTCGTTCCGTCCCAGCCGTGCGACTTCGGCCGAGACACGCTCCCACAACTCGCTCGTCAGTTTGGTGTCGCCGCGCTCAACGGTGACTCGCCACACGGCGAGTTCGATCGCGATTTGCCAATACGCAAGTTCGGCAGACATCGCCGACTGATTCGCCGCACCCGTCTTCAAGACGCCGGTCTGACGTTGCTCGATCAGCCACGACGCTGCTTCGGTGAGTTGCCGCTTGGCGAGCATTCCGCGCAAGCGTTCGATGACGAATCGTTCGCGCAGTTCGAATGACGTGTCCTCTGCGATGGATTTCTCAAAAGCGGTCAACATTTTTGTCGCACGGTCGAGATCGCCGCGCAGACGCGCGACTTCGGCCAGCACGAGTTGGCTCTCGCCAGTCAATCGGTCGTTGCTCGAAGCGGTGGCGAGCGGCAGCAGCCATTCGTCCGCTGCGACCAGTGCGGCCGCGCGATCCGCGTTCTCGGTCACGAGTCGCGCTTGCGTCAGCCGCGCGAGTCCGAGTCGAAAGCGAAGCTGCATCCACAATGCACGTCGCTCGTACAAGGAGAGTTTGTCCGCGGAGTCTTTCGACGTCGGCCGGCTTCCCGCCGCCGCGTCCGTTGAGTTCTGACGCACTTGCTGGCCCAGCGTCTTCTCCAACGGGGCGAGCCGCTCCAGTGCCGCGTCTATCGCCGTCCTCCCGTGCTGACGCAGTTCGCGATTCTCCGGCCGCAACTCGGTCTGCGCGAGCGACCATTCCGCTCGGCTGAGGTCGATCAACGCCAATTGCGTTTCAAACAATTCCTGACGTGAGGCTGACTTCGTGCGATCCAGATGCTCGACGATGACTCGCGCGGCACGGTGCCACAGGTCGTCTTGCTCGGAACCGCCGGTATGCCAGGCATGAGCCGTGTATGTTCGCGAGAGTTCCAACACCAAATCGCCGCGTTCACGGTCGCTCAGCGATTTCGTGTCGAGACGCCGCAAGCCGTCTGATTCGACCAAACTGAAAAGCTGCCGCTGCCGAAGCTGCTCGTAAAACCGCGCGGTCGCGTCATCGGCCCGCAGCGCCGACGCGGCTGCGATCAACAGCAACATCACGAGCCAAATCATTCCTCTGGCCCCATTCCTCTGGCCCAAAAACTTTGCCAGAGGAATGGGGCCAGAGGAATGGCGGCGGTTGGTGATGAGACGTGACATGATTGGAAATGTAAAAGAGGGGCGAAGACATTTGGCGGTCGAACACTAACTCGAAGTGTCAGTGAGGGCGAGCGCTTCACGAAACTTCCAAGCCTGGCTATGAATGCGTCCGGCGAACGGTCCTCTATGCGGCGAAAGGAAATTGCGCGATGTCTTTTCTTGAGCGAGACGTATTGCGGCGACTCGGTGCGGGTGAAGCGATTGACTCCGTCTGCCAGTCAGCCGGTTGGACGCGAGCCGAATTCGATGAGCGTTGGAAACGCGAAGCGGAAAGTCGTGCGCCGCGTTGTGATGGGCAAGTCATTGCGGGCGTCCATGCGGGCGTGTCGATTGAACGGGATCGCTGGGGCATTCCGCACATCTTTGCGGAGACGGCTCGCGACTTGTGGTTTGGATTTGGCTTTGCGATGGCGCAGGATCGGCTGTTCCAGTTGGATTATCTGCGCCGCAAAGGACTCGGTCGGTTGGCGGAGGTGCTAGGGCCGGACGGTGTGCCGCTGGACTTGGCGGCTCGGACGGTCGGACTGAACCGCATCGCTCAAGCGGAATGGTCACGGCTGCCGAATGAGACGCGCGACGTGTTGCAAGCGTTCGCCGACGGCATCAATGCGTTGATCGCGCAGAGCGGCGAGCAATTACCGATCGAGTTCGACTTGCTCGACTATCGTCCGGAGCCGTGGTCGCCGCTCGACAGTTTGGCGATTGAGAGCGAGTTCCGTTGGTATCTAACGGGGCGCTTCCCGGTAATCGTCATGCCGGAGTTGGCCAAGCGAGTGCTTGGCGATGGGCCGCTGTACCGCGAGTTCTTGCTGGGCGAAGCGGACGAGGAAGCGGTGGTGCCGCCGGAGTCGTACCGCGACCGGAGACGTGAACTCGGTCAACGTCCGCTGGAGGAAGTCGGCCAAGCGACCGGCGATCCCGAACGGACCGGCAGCAACAATTGGGTTGTCGCCGGACAGCACTGCCGTTCGGGGATGCCGATGGTCGCCAGTGATCCGCACATCGCCATCGAAGCGGTGTCGTGCTGGTACGAAGCGCATCTTTGCGGTGGCGGCTTCAATGTGGCGGGCATGGGCTACGTCGGAATGCCGGCGATCATGTTCGGCCGCAACGAGCGAGTTGCCTGGGGCATCACCAACAACATCTGCTCGTTGCGCGATCTGTATCAGGAGCGAACCGATCCCGCGCATCCGAACTGTTTCGAATTCGATGGCCGTTGGGAGCCGGCTCGCGAAGTAATCGAGACCATTCGCGTCAAAGGAGCCGAGCCGATCTCGCGGACGATTCGCTTTTCGCGCAACGGTCCTGTCGTTGACGAGATCTTGCCGCCGCCGGCGAACGCCTCCGTCGTAGCTCGGACGCCTACGTCCGAGCAATCCGGCGGCCGACCGGACGTGGGCGTCCGGTCTACGGGGCCGGTGACATTGAAATGGCTCGGCATGTCTCAAGGGGGTTGGCTGACAGCGCTGTTGGACATGGACCGCGCGTCGTCCGTCGCCGAGTTTCGTGAAGCGTTGCGACCGTGGCATGTGCCGACCTTCAATCTCGTCATCGCCGATGTCGCCGGCCAGATCGCCGTGCATTGTGCGGGACGCATTCCTCAGCGCAAGACTTTCGAGCGAGGCTATCGCGCCGGCTGGGAACCCGATCAACAATGGCTCGGCCTGCTGCCGTTCGAGGCGATGCCGCACGTGATTGATCCGTCGCGCGGCTGGCTGGCTTCGGCCAACAATCGGTTGGCGGGGGACGATTACCCATTTCCGCTGTATGGGACTTGGAGCAGCGGTTACCGCGCGGTGCGGATTCGTCAGATGATCGAAGCCAAACTCGGACAGGGCTTCACCGTCGATGACTTTCGAGCAATGCACCACGACACGGTCTCACTGCGCGGCGTGACGTGTCTGCCGCCGCTGTTGGCGGCGCTCTCTGAACTCACCGATCCGCAAGTCCGCGCCGCAGTGCAACACTTGCGAGGCTGGGATGGGCGCACCGAAGCCGATTCGGTCGCGACGACGCTGTTCAATGTGTTCCTCACGTTCTGGGCGAAGGCCGTCGCGGACGTTCGTTTTTCCGGCGTCACTGCTGACTTGTTGGCGAAGCAAGCGGAGGGGATCGCTTGCCGGTTGCTCGCCGATGACGCACACGGATGGTTCCCCGATGGGCAGAGACTTCCGACGCTGCACCGCGTCTTCACGCACACTCTGAGTTATCTGAAGGAGCGATTCGGTTCCGACATGACGACTTGGCACTGGGGCCGCCTGCATCAGTTACCGCTCAAGCATGTGCTGGCCGGTCGCGGCGATCTGGCACAACTGCTCAATCACGGCGGCGGGCCGGTGAAGGGAGACATGATCACGGTCTGCAACACCGGCAGCGGTCCCGATTGGCTGGCGACCAGTGGAGCCGGCTATCGCCTGATCGCGGACCTCTCGACGAATGAGTTGCTGGCCGTGGATGCCGAGAGCCAATCGGGGCATCCCGGTTCGCCGAACTACTCGGATCAATTCGGGGCGTGGCACTCCGGCGAGTATCACGTCTTGCCGTTGGAGCGCGCGGCGGTGTCGGAATTGGTCACTCAGCGACTGCGGCTTAGCCCGTCGAACTGATGGCGGCGCACGGCCGTTTTCTCGTGTGGCAACAGTGTGTGTGTCCGATAGAATCCGCCGTGCCATCCATCTCACCGTGAGGTTCACTCATGCCCGCGACGTTCGCCGAACCACCGACGATTGCTGATCTCCTGCACGATTTGGGGGACATCAGCCCCAAGCGCATCCGCCTGCGACCGGCTCCCGGCCGAGCGACTGAAAAAGATGTCGTGCGGATCGAGGCTCAGGAAGATCGTCTCTGTGAACTGATCGACGGCGTGTTAGTGGAGAAAATCATGGGAGCTAAAGAGTCGTTTCTGGCATGCATTCTGATTCAGATGCTCCGAAATTATCTCGATCGCAATCAACTGGGAGTTGTGCTGGGCGAAGCCGGGATGTTGCAGCTTCGGCCGCGGCTGATTCGCATTCCCGATGTGTCGTTCATTTCCTGGGACCAGATGCCGAGCGGCGAATTTCCCTCCGAGCCGGTTCCCAGTTTGTTTCCCGATCTCGCCGTGGAAGTCCTCAGCCGTGGCAATACCGCTGGTGAAATGACGCTCAAGGTCTCTGAGTACTTCGCGGCCGGCAGCCGGTTGGTGTGGATCATTGATCCCGAAACGCAGACGGCCGAGGTCTACACGGCTCCCGACGAGTGCCGTCACTTGAAGGCCACGCAATCTCTCGATGGCGGCGATGTCCTGCCGGGATTCAAGCTGCCGCTCAAGGAACTGTTCGCCACCAAACGCCGCCGGTGAAGCCTTCGATGTCCAACACGCTTGATGATCGCGACCACGACTCGCTCGACACGCTGCAACACGACGATTCGTCGGCACGGCCGCCGAGCGGCTGTCGCAATTTTGCGGTGGGTTGCGGTTGTGCGGCCGGTGCCCTGCTTTTGGTATTCGTCGTGATCGGCGCGTGGATCGCCATGAATTGGAAGACCGTGGTGGCCGACGGAGCCAAGAAGGTCGCGGCCGATGCGGTCGCGAAATCCAAGCTCTCGGCGGACGACAAAGACCGAGTGCTCAAACGGATCAACCAACTGGCCGACGATTTCAAGGGGGGAAAAGTCAGCACCGAACAGCTCGCGAAAGTGATGGAACAAATCGCGAAGAGTCCGCTGCTGCCGCTCGGCCTGCTGATGGCCGCCGACGAGATGTACGTCAAGCCGTCCGGCCTGAGCGACGACGACAAAGAAGCGGGCCGTCGCACGCTGCAACGCTTTGCTCGCGGAGCCTTCGAGAAAAGTATCCCCGACAGCGATTTGCAGGAGGTGATGAAACTGCTCACGGAGAAACAGCCGAACGGAACCGACAAACTCAAAGAGCGACCGACCGATGTCGAGCTGCAAGCGTTTCTGAAGATGGCCCAGGAGAAGGCCGATGCCGGTGACGTCCCCGACGAACCGTTCGAGGTCAGCATCGCCGACGAATTAGACAAAGCGATCGACAAGGTGCTGAAACCGTAGCCGTAGACCGGACGCCCACGTCCGGTCAAGCAATCAATTCGTCGATCACACGGCCATGCACGTCGGTCAGACGAAAATCGCGACCGGCATAGCGATACGTCAGCCGTTCGTGGTCGAAGCCGAGCAGATGCAGCATCGTCGCGTGCAGATCATGCACGAGCACCGGCTTCTCGACCGCCTGAAAACCGAACTCATCGGTCGCTCCGTAGACTTGCCCGCCGCGCACTCCGCCGCCGGCCAGCCAGCAGGTGAAGCCGTAATGGTTGTGATCGCGACCGTTCAGCGCCGGCAGTTCCGCGACCGGAGTGCGCCCGAACTCGCCACCCCATTGGATCAGCGTCTCGTCGAACAAGCCGCGCTGTTTCAGGTCGGTCATGAACGCCGAGATCGGGCCGTCCCAATCGTTGGCGAGCTTCTTGTGCTGAGCCTCCAAGCCGTCGTGGTTATCCCACGGCTGACCAGCACCGCTCCAGATTTGCACGAACCGCACGCCGCGCTCGATGAGGCGTCTCGCGATCAAAAGCTGCCGGCCGTGAGTTCCCGTTCCGTACATCAATCGAATCGCTTCCGGCTCTTTCGAGATGTCGAACACGTCGGCCGCTTCTGTCTGCATCCGAAACGCGAGTTCAAACGATTGAATGCGCGACTCCAGCGCGGCGTCTTCCGGCCGCTCGGCTTTGTGTTGTTCGTTGAGCTTCCGCACGAAGTCGAGCTGTCGCCGCTGCTCATCCAATGACAGCCGCGAGTTCCGAATGTTGGCGATCAGCTTCGTGATCTCGGTGTGCTGCGTGTCGAGGTAGGTGCCTTGAAACGCTCCGGGCAGGAACGCCGAGCGCCAATTCTGCGTCGAGACAATCGGATACCCGCCCGGACACATCACGATGAAGCCGGGCAGATTTTGATTCTCGGAACCGAGTCCGTAAGTGACCCACGAACCGACGCTCGGCCGAGGGAGCCGGCCGTCGCCGCAGTTCATCAGCATCAGCGACGGCTCGTGATTGGGCACCTCGGCCTGCATCGAACGAATGACCGCGATGTCGTCGATGTGGTTGTGCGCCGTCTGCCAGAAGAGATCGCTGACCTCGATGCCCGACTTGCCGTAACGACGAAACTCAAACGGCGACCGCATCGCCGCGCCGGTCTTTCGCTCTGTCCGCAGATTCCCGGCTGGCAGTGGCTTGCCATGCCACTCGGACAGCTTCGGTTTTGGATCAAACGTGTCGACTTGCGAAGGACCACCATTCATAAACAGATGCACGATGTGCTTGGCTCGTCCGTCGAAGTGCGAACGCTTGGGAGCCAGCGGAGTGACGGCATCGGCTTGCGCGGTCTCGGCGAGCATGCTCGCCAGGCCGAGCATTCCGAGACCGGTGCCGCAGCGACACAGTGCGTCGCGACGAGACCATGTTTGTGCTGATTCGCCGAGCATGATGTCCTTCTTCCCGCGCAGACGAAAACCGAGGGGTCAGCGACTGTCTTGAATTTCAAGCCGCTTCGGTTGCGGTTTTCCAAGTTTGTTGTTTTCGAATCATGGCGTTGAGGATGGTGAGCAACTTTCGGAGGCAGGCGATGAGCGCCACGTTTTTCTTTTTTCCTTCGGCCAGCAGGGTTTGATAATGCGCCTTGATGACGGGATTGTGCCGGGAGGCAACGAGGGTCGCCATGTAGAGCATTCGTCGGACGGAACCTCGTCCGCCACGAATGGTGCGTTGTCCTTTGAAGAGTCCGCTGTCGTTGCTGAAGGAAGCCACGCCGACCAAGGCCGCGATCTTGCGGCGCGAGAGGGAACCGAGTTCCGGGAGTTCGGCGATGAGCACATAGGCGGTCTTGTCTCCCACGCCGGGGACGGTGATGAGAATGGCCTCACGTTGCTGCCATTCGGGCGAGGCGTGGATGAGTTGTCGCAGTTCTCGGACTTGCCGCGGATTGACCCGGAAGACCGGCAGCTTGGCGATCGTGAGTGCCAGAAAGACATCGAACTCGTACCCGCCGGTTCCTTCGAGCACGATCTTCTGAGCAGCCAATGCACGCAGCTTCTCGACGAGCTGCTGATGCCCCTCGGGCGAGTTGGGAACTCGCCACGGTTGAGGATGTGGGTAACAGTCGATGTCCAAAAACTTCTTCGAGACATCGATCCCCACAGACACAGGTTCCTGAGTTCCGCGCGTGGTCATCAGAGCGACCCTTCCTTGTGGATTCGGGCATTGAAAAATGTCCCAGGCGACTGTTCGGGCTTAGTGCCTGATGACGGAAAAGCCAACCGGTCTCACGCTGACCCACGGAGTTCATCCCAGGTGTTACCGAGCTCGCGGTTGGCCCGCGTGTGAGGTGGCTCTCGCCTTCGTTCGCTACGCTCACTCCGGCGAGAGCCACCCCACACGCGGATACTGTTCTTTCTCATTCCCAAGATACAAGGTGTTCTGATTTCTGTTTTGCTCCCGCGATCCACCCCAACCTTGGTTCGCAGACTGTCACCCAATCAACGGTTCGCTCACCATCGCAACAGCAAAACAGAAATCAGAACACCTGACCCCGGATTCCCCGAAGACATCGGAAGTTTTTTCGCAGGATATCGGCCACGATCACGGTGCCAAGCCACGAGGATGCTCTTCATGTCCAACCGCGATTCCGCACCGACCAAGGCCCAAGCCGCCGCCGCGTATCGGGAAGCCCAACGACGCATTGCCCATGCCAATCGTCCGCGAGTCCGTGTCCTCGACCTGAGCGATCTTGGCCTAACGAGCGTACCACCCGAGATCGGATCGCTCTCGAAAATTACGACGCTCCGTCTCAACCGCAACGAACTGACGAGCGTGCCGCCCGAGGTCGGACAGCTCGCTCAACTCGCCAGTCTCCAAGTTTATGGCAATCAACTGACGAGCATACCACCGGAGATTGGCCGGCTCGCTCAACTCACCGAACTCTTACTCAATTACAACCGGCTGAGGGGTTTGCCGTCGGAGATCGGACAGCTCACGCAATTGACCAGTCTCTACCTCCACAAGAATGAATTGACACGCGTGCCAGCGGAGATCGGACAGCTCACTCAACTCACGGAGTTCTTCCTCTGGAGTAATCAACTGACGAGCCTGCCACCGGAGATTGGACAACTCGCTCAACTCACCCAGCTCGGCCTCGAAGACAACCAACTGCAGAGTGTGCCGCCGGAAATCGGACAACTCGCTCGACTCAACTTTCTCACGATCGACAACAACCAACTGACGAGCGTGCCGTCGGAGATCGGACAGCTTGCTGAACTCACTCAGCTCTACCTAAACGGCAATCAACTCTCTTCGTTACCGGAGAGCCTTCGCCGGTTGTCGAAACTCAAGGTGTTGTGTCTGCACGACAACCCAAAGCTCAACCTTCCGGCATCCGTCCTTGGAACTCACCCCACCGCACCGAGGAACAGCGACCAGCATACCGCTCCCGATCCAGGGCCGATCCTGGATTACTACTTCCGCACGCTTTCGACGGCCGAGCGACAGCCGTTGTGCGAAGGGAAGCTGATCCTGGTGGGACGGGGTGACGTCGGCAAAACGTCCTTGGTACGACGGTTGGTCGACAACACATTCTCACGTCAGGAAGACACGACTCAGGGCATCCGCATCCGGCAGTGGCCAATCAACGTTGGTCGGAAGAGGGAGTGGATTCGGCTGCACGTCTGGGACTTCGGCGGGCAGGAGATCATGCACGCCACGCATCAACTCTTCCTGACTGACCGCAGTCTGTATCTGCTGGTCCTGGACGGCCGCGCCGGACAGCAGGAAGCCGAAGCCGACTACTGGCTGCGGCTGATTGCCAGTTTCGCCCCCGACTCGCCGGTGCTGGTCGTGCTCAACAAGATCAAGAAGGACCACTTCACGCTCAATCGCGGCGCGATCCAACAAAAGTTTCCGCAGGTCCAAGGCTTCGTCGAAACCGATTGTGACCACCCCGGTCCCGACCAGCAGCCGGGGCAGGACGGCTACGGCATTGCGGAGTTGCACACCGCGATCGCTCAGCAAGTCGATCAGCTCCCGGAGATTCGGCAGGCGTTCCCCGCCAGTTGGTTCGCGATCAAAGAGCAACTGTCGCAGACCGAGCAGAATTTTCTATCGCTCGACGAGTACCGCAAGCTGTGCGAGCAACATGGCGAACCGAACTCCGAGTCGCAGATGCATCTCAGCCTATTCCTGCATCGCTTGGGGATTGCGTTGAACTTCAGCGACGATCCCCGTCTGCACGACAAGCATGTGCTCAATCCGCACTGGCTGACGACCGGCATCTACTCGTTGCTGACGTCGAACCGGCTGGCCGCTCGCCGAGGGGAACTCCGGCCGGAGGATCTCGCGAACGAACTGCCCGTCGAAAAATACCCGCCCGCGATGCACCCGTTTCTCATCCACCTGATGGAGAAGTTCGAACTCTGCTTCAGCTTCGAGGAGCCGACTCGTAGCGGTGTTGCTCCGCAACACCGATTACTCGCCGCGCGGTATCTGATTCCGGAGTTGCTGGACCCGCAACAGCCCGATGCCGCCACGGAATTCGATCAGGCGCAATGCCTCAACTTCCATTACCTCTATCCGGTCCTGCCTCCCGGCCTGCTCCCCCGCTTCATCGTGCGGACGCATGTGCTCAGCGAAGAACACCGCTGGAAGACCGGCGTGATCCTGAACTTCGAGGGGAACACCGCCCTCGTCAAAGCCGACGCGCAAGAGAAGACGATCCGCATCCTGATCAACGGCCCCGCCCCCAGCCGACGCCGCATGTTGGCCATGATCCGCCAAGACTTCGACGTCATCCACAGCGACACGCCGCACCTCAAGCCGGATGAACTGGTCTCGTTCCCTCAGCATCCGCAGCTCACGGTGCGCTATGCCAAGCTGGAAGTCCTCTTTCGGCATGACCCGAACAAGTCGATCGACGACGTCGTCGACGAGCAGGTCGTGTCGGCCACCGTGCGCGAGCTGCTGGAAGGAGTGGAGTTGGCACCGATCGTCGCTGCCACCGCGCGAGCCGCGTCGCGACGCCGCGATGAGAAACGCTCCCACTCCGGCCTCTTCGCCGAAGAGGCCGAACCGCTGAAGGTCTTCTACAGCTATGCCCACGCCGACGCGAAGCAGCGTCTGAGGCTCTCCAAGCACCTCTCGATTTTGGAGCGGATCGGTTTGATCCGTGGTTGGTACGACAACGAGATCCTGCCCGGCGATGATTTTGAGAAAGAGATCGCCGACAAACTCGGAGAAGCTGACATCGTGCTGTTGCTCATCAGCCCGGACTTTGTCGCGTCGAAGTATTGCTACGAGATCGAACTCCAGATGGCGATGGAGCGACATGCGAAGGAGGAAGTCCGCGTGCTGCCGATCATCATCCGTCCGACGCCCAATGCTTGGAAGAAACTACCCGCCGGCAAACTGCTGCTGGGCAGCCTCAATGCGTTACCCACATCTGGCAAACCCATCCCCGACTGGCCGACCCACGACGCCGGCTGGGCCAACGTCGCCGAGGGAGTCGAACGCGCTGCGGAAACGCTCCGGAAACGGATGAGTCCCAAATGATGGCCCGGTCGATCTGTCACGATTTGGCGGGGTCATTGGTAAGCAGTCCGCACAACGTGTCCGGGGTCAACGATGGCGACCTCACAACAACTCGTGGACTTGCTGGCCACCGTGATCGGGATTCCCGATCAGTCGGCGTTGGCCGGGATCAACTACGAAGTCCATGAACTCCAGTGGGATTTGGCCGATCAGCACCGGAACTTGGTTGGGGACTTCCAGCACATCGACGGTACAGGACCGATCTTGAATCGTCAGTCGAACGGCTTCGTACGGGGTGGTGATCGCGGTCTCTGTCGCGGTGAGCGTGTTCTTGGGGCCAATGGCCGCCAATCCCAATTGGTGAATCATTTCCGTGGGCAGCGAAAGTGCGATGGCTCCCGTGTCCACCAACGCATTGGGCACAATCGTTCGACGAACTTGGTCCGGTGCCAATCGCCCGCGGCGCACGGCCCAAACGTCTTCCAAGTTCTCGATCAGCGCTTCCGTGGTGACTCGTCCCATAACAACTTCTCCTGCATTCAGAGACTATCCGAAAACTTTGTACGGCGGTTATCGGTGCTTTCGTAGGGTGGGTCGAGGAACGAGACCCACCGATTCGTGAGGTGGTGGGTCTCGTTCCTCGACCCACCCTACATTTCGCGGCGATTCTTTTCGGATAGCCTCTCAGTTGCATGTCATCTCGCCACAAAGAAAATCAGCCCGGCCATTTCGCAACGGCCGG
This sequence comes from Planctomyces sp. SH-PL62, assembly GCA_945893075.1. GTDB lineage: Bacteria > Planctomycetota > Planctomycetia > Planctomycetales > Planctomycetaceae > SXKJ01. The sequence goes on from CAMDDX010000056.1 coordinate 23,682, forward strand.
GCTGACTGCATTGGTGATTTCTGATTGAGATGTCGCGACAGTGGCTACTCGGCGTAGAACTTCGTCAGCTCTTCCGAGATCAGTTCCTGTTCGATCGACTCGCTGGTGAGTCGAGCACGGACGCGCTGGTTGCCTTCCGCATTGCCTTTGACGTGGATGCGGAACAACGCCGTCTTGCCGGGGGCCAATTCGGGCAGATCGTTGAACAGGATCAGGCCGTTCTTGGCGAGATGCTGCGTCGCAGCTTCGACGGTGATGAGTTCGATGCCGTTCGGCAGTTCAAACGTCAGGCCAACGTTCTGAGCGGCTTTCGAGCCGGTGTTGCTGATCCGCACTTCGTAGGCGGTCTCTTGGCCGATTTCGATCGGGTCGTCGAGGTCTTGGACTTCCATAACCAACGACGCCGAGCCTTCGACCTTCGTCGTTGTGTCCGCTTTGGCGGTAACGCCGTGTTCGGCGGAGACTGCGACGTGATGCTCGAATTGTCCGATCTCATGGGCTTGCAGTTGGAGTTTCACCTGGACTGTCTGAGCCGGTTCGAGATGTCCGATGAACCAGTTGACCGAGCTGTGGTCGGCATCGTACGTGCCTCCCTTATCGGTCTTCACGAATTTGAAACCCTTGGGCAAGCGATGCGTGACATGGACGTTGTTGGTCGCCGCTTGGCCTTCGTTGGTGATCGTCAGCGTGTAGCGTGCGTCACGTCCCACATAGCGTAAGCCGGGGCCTTCCACGGCAATCTTCAACGCCGGAGCGATCACATTCACGGTCGCTTCAGCGGCTTGTTTCAAGTCCGAATCAGCGGTGGCGACGACTGCCAAGGTTTGCTCGCCACCAGCGATCGCCGTGAACGACAGCCGCACCGTGCGCGATTCGCCGGGGTTCAGTTCGCCGATCTCAATTTGCGATCGATCGCCGCGTGTGGCTTCCAAACCCTCTGCGGGCGTCACCTTGATTTTCACGTTCTGGGCGATGCCGGTGCCAGGGTTGGTGATCGTGATGGACTGCACCAGCGGATCGCCTACGACGACTTCCGCAGGAGCTTCCACGACAACCTTCAGCAGCGGCTCTTCGACTTTGAAGACATTCGCCGCCGTGCCGGTGAAGCGGACGCTGGCTGTCGTCGCCAATTCACCCCGTTGGCTGGGAATCATCTTGATGTGAATCGTGCGCTCCTCACCGGCGGCGAGTTCGGGGATCGACCATTCGAGATGATCGGCCGCCTCGGCCGGTTCGGGATCGGCGTGAGTCAATCGCACGGACTCCGGGAACAACGCTTCGACGACGACTTGCCGCGCGGAAACTTTTCCGGTGTTCTTGACGACCAGATCGCAAGCACATTCCTGACCGACATTGATCCCTCCCAGTTTGACCCACTCGACAGAGACCGCCGGAGTACCGGACACCGACGAGACTTTGCTGAGGCTGGTGCGATCCACGGTCCGATTCGAACGACTCGCGGCCGGCGGCAGCGGCTTCACCGAGCGATCACCCACCACCGAAACTCGGCTAGGTTTGGCCGCTGGGGGCAACAGGCTCGGTTCATCGTGTTTCAGAGCGGTCGCAGCGGGAGACTGCTCGGCGCGCGCCGGCTGCACTTTGGGTTTCGTCTGCGGCTTCTGCTGGAAGTCGGCGGACACGATGCCGTCGGTTGATTCTTCCTCATCGCTGTCGGCAAGGCGGGCGGGCTTCGCGTTGAAGCTCGCCGGCTGAATGCCGGTGGCGGACTTCTTCGCCACGAGCTTGCCCGTGATCGGAGCTTCTTCCGGGAGTTCGTCCGTGGGAGGCGTCAAGAATTCCACATCCTCGACAATCGGCTTCAGCGGAGATTTCGCGGAGCGCGAGTACGGTTTCGGTTCTGATGGACTGCGTGGACCACCGCTGATCGTCTTCGCGGAGGAGAGCTTTTTGTCGGTCGTCGCGGTTTCGGTGGGCTCCGTCTTGGATCGCACGAATCGCTTCGGAGCGGCGGACACTTCGGCAGCCAATTCCTCGACCACTGGATCAGCCGGCAAATCTGACTGACCTGCGGTGGCTCCGCCACGGCTGAAGTATTCCAGGCTTTTGGGGCGGCTGGTATTGGATGATGAGCCGGCGCGACGTTCGGCCGGCTTCTCGGCCGCCAAGCTGACTCCCAAAGCGACTCCCACCACTCCACCAACCGCGAGCAATTTCATCCAGGGTCGCATCACATCCTCCTTGTGGGCCACAACCAAATCCGCTCGGACGATGGGCGAAATTGCGAAGCGCTGTTCCGCCATCCCTGAGCCTGAAACGTCCTCTCTCAGATCGACGAGGACGGCTTGGCAACTGGAGTAGACTTTACCGATCAGAATGAGTTTTCCGGTCAGCGTGAGTTTGCCAGTCCGCGAGCGGCAGAAGTTGCCGGTTCGGCGTGAAGGGTCGTAATCACTTCCGCCAAGCCAGCGTCCAGTGACGGTCGGACGATTGTTGGACGGCGCTGGCGGAGATGCCGCAAGCGGCGGTCAATTCACGCACCTCGGCCAGCGACAGCGCCGCGTGGAGTGATTCGCGAAAGAGTTGCTGCGAATGCGCGTTCTCCCGACCCGCGTAAGTCGCGACCAAGTGATCGACCTCGGCCAGCGATTGCGGCCGCAGCAGATCGCGAACGAACAGCACACCGCTGGGGCGCAGGACGCGCAGCATCTCCGTGAAGACGGCTCGCGGTTTCGGAATGTGATGCACGATGCTGTTGGAGATCACCGCGTCGAACGCACCCACCGCGTACGGCATGTGTTTGGCGTCGATCCGCTCCGCTTGAATGCGGCTCGCGAGGTCCGCACGAGTGATGTTGAGGTCGGCCAGCTTGAGCATCTCGGCCGCGAGGTCGATGGCCGTGACGCGACACGCGACCTCGCGGCAACACAATTCAATCGGAATCAGCGCGGTGCCAGTGCCGACATCGAGCACGTTCAGGAATGGGAACGCAATCTCTTCCGTAGCCGAAGTCGTGAGCCTTCGGTCCGAACTCTCACGAGTTCGGCTACGAAACGTCAGCAGATCATCGACGAAGACGCGATTGACGGTGCTGTGATCCATCGTGTCGTAATCGCGAGCGTCCTCCGCCGTGTCCATGACTTCGGGTTCAAGGCGTCGCGTGAGCATGGATTTCTCCGAGCGTGTTTGCTGCGTCTACGGTGAGGGGTCAGGTGTTCTGATTTCTGTTTTGGCATCTCAAACGGAGTCAGTCGTGGTCCCAGGGACTGACTCGCAAAAGACATCGACGACAAAGGTGGGGCCAAAACAGAAATCAGAACACCTGACCCCGGCTCAACCGGGCGTGTGTGATGCGAGACGTGAGTGTTGGACTCAGGGCGACAGTTTTGCGTGGCAAGCGGCGTGTGCCAATTGTGCCGGGACGTGGCCAATTTGCCGCACGAATTGTGGTTCAAAGACCACGCGGCCGATCAGCCGGCGTGGTAGGTTTGACAGTTGGGTGGCAGTCCCCCCGACTGGCGGCAGGTGCCGGTTGATGTGGGACTCTCGCGAGCCTTCGGAACAGGAGAATCGGAATGATCGGAACACGTCGCACACAACTGGCGATGTTGCTGGCCGGAGCGTTGGTGTTCGCGCAGGCGACTCCCAGTGAAGCCGGATTGCTGAATCTGTTCGGCGGAAGTCATGGCTCGTCCGGCGGCAGCAGCGGCGGACATTGGTTTGGCAGCAGCGGCGGCTCATCCGGCGGAAGCTCGGGCGGCCTGTTTCATTTCGGCTGGCACGGCAGCAGTGGTGGCTCATCGGGAGGAAGTTCCGGTGGTTCATGGGGTGGCAGTTCCGGTGGCTCATCTGGCGGAAGTTCCGGCGGCTCATCTGGCGGAAGCTACGGCGGGTCCGGCGGAATGGTTTATGGCAGCGGGCCATTGGCCGATGGCTACATGGTTCCGACCGGTGCGTATCAAGGCTATGCCCCGATGATGGGCCAAGGCATGCCGCAACCAATGGCTCAGATGCCGATGGCTCAGATGCCGATGGCTCAGATGCCGATGAATACCGCGGCGGGAGCCAACATCGCTGGACAGCAAGCGCTCGGCAACGTCCAGATTGAAGGGGTGACTGGTTCATTGGGCATGACGTACCACTTGCCTTCCAAAAGAGTCAACTCGGACAAACACCCGCGTGTGGGTTTGCTGGAAATCAGCGTCAGCGATGAAATGTTCAACAGCCTCGCGGCCGGTGAAGAGATCAAGATCAGCGTCGAAGACGAAGCGGGCCATTTCGACGAGTTGGAGGGTTACTTTGGCGACGACGACAAATGGCACTTCGAATCGCAGCCGCTGAATACCGGCATCCCGCACATCTACGACGTGAAGTTTGAAGTGGTCCGCATGGATAAAAAACGGGAGCGCAAAGGGGACAAGTTCATCGAAACGGAAGTCGAGAAGAAAGTCCGCAACCTGGGACTCCGCCGACTGCGACTCATTCCCAGCCGCACCGTTCACCTGAACTATCCGTAACTCGGCGGAGCCGCAAATCCGAAATCGGAATGTCGAAATCCGAAAGAAGCCCGAATTTCGGAAGGGAAAATTAAAGGCTGCACGGTGGAGTTGTTCGGTTTCGGAGTTGAGATTTCAGGCTTCGGATTTCTTTCGGATTTCGGATTTGGATCTTCGAATTTGTTGCTGAAAAAACCACGACGCCGACATTCACGATGTCGCTCGTCATCGATCCCGCTCAATCGCCCGGCTGTGCCGATCACGCCGGGCGTTTTGTTTGCGCTCGTGAGGAGGGCATTGCTGACGTGGAACAGGCCGTTCGGTCGATTCCTCATCAGCCATGATTCCCGCAACGGCCCCCATTTCTCCGGCGTCCCTGCTACCCACCGAAACCGCGTGGGCAAGCCGGCCCTGGCTGCGCCGAGCCATCTCGGTCGGACTCGTGTTCCATTTGTTCGCGCTGGTGATTGCACCGCTGGCGGTCGCTCCGACGTCGCCGCTCTGGCAGCGAGCTTGGTTGGCGTTCCGGCCATACCTCGAAGGGCTGAACCTCAATCACGGCTATCACTTCTTCGCACCGGAGCCGGGACCAAGTCATCTCGTCCATTACGAACTCCGCTTCGAGGACGGTCGTGTCGAACAGGGACTCTTCCCGAATGCGTCGCAACAGCAACCGCGACTGCGCTATCACCGCCACTTCATGCTCAGCGAGTTCCTGAACAACCTCGCGATCGACGATAGCCGCCGCGAAGTCTTCAACGACGTGACACGATCCTACGCCGATCACCTGCGGCACGAGCATCACGCGGCCGAGGTCACGCTCTCATTGCGGCGGCATTACGTCCCCAGCCCGCAACATGTCTCGTCGGGAAAGCGTCTGAATGACGTCTCGCTATTCGTCGAGCGGCCATTAGGCACGCACGGCTCGGAGAGGCGGTGAGTCATGCTCGTGCGACTGCGTTGGCTGATGGAATTGGCGATCACATTCGTCCGCGACGCGGCGGCCGCGACATCGAATGCTTGGAACCAATTCTGGTTCACACCTGCCGACCCGGCGACGCTCTGTCTGATTCGAGTGCTCGCCGGCTTGATGCTGTTCTACACGCACGCCGTCTGGACGCTCGACCTCGCAGCCTTCTTCGGCGAACAGAGTTGGCTGTCGCGCGAAGTGATCGCTCAAGCAAACCAAGACGGGTACTCGTGGAGTGTGTTGTCGTGGTGCCGCAGTACGAAGACGTTGTGGGCCATGCACATCGTCGCGCTCACGACCTTCGCCCTGCTGACCGTCGGCTTGTGGACGCGAGCGGCGGCTGTGCTCGCATTCGTCTTCACCGTTTCCTACGCCCAGCGCACTCCGGGAGCATTGTACGGGCTCGACCAAATCAACGGCCTGCTGTCGTTGTATCTGATGATCGGACCCAGCGGCTCGCGATTCTCGGTTGATGCCTGGCGAACACGACGCGGTTCCGATGCGCCGTCCGTCACCGCCAATCTGGCGATCCGCCTGATGCAGTGCCATCTGTGCGTGATTTATCTCTTTGCAGGGCTTTCCAAACTTCAGGGCTTGTCGTGGTGGACCGGCTTCGCGTTTTGGGGAGGCATCGCCAATCAAGAATATCAAACGCTCGATCTGACGTGGCTCGCCGATTGGCCGCTGGTCATCAACGCTCTGACGCACCTGACCGTCGCCTTTGAGCTGTCGTATTGCGTGCTGATCTGGAACCGCTGGACTCGCCCGCTGGTCTTGCTGGTCGCCATCGGCCTGCATTTGGGAATCGTCTTCGCGCTGGGCATGCCGACCTTCGGCTTAGCGATGCTCATTGCGAACGTCTCGTTCATCAGCCCCTCCCTAATCCGCACGCTGATTGATGGTCCCGCTCGCCGTAGCGCAGGCGGCCCGCCTGCACTCATGCAAACACCTGCCGTGTCGTCACCAGCCACCCCGCACTTCCCACGTCGCACGAAACGGGACTCAGAGTTCCGTTCGTCCCGCTAATCCGCATTCCGAAAACTAGCCGCGCGGCGCTAGCCCCGGTTCATGCCGTGTAACCGGGGCTAGC
>CAMDDX010000057.1 GCA_945893075.1 Planctomyces sp. SH-PL62
CCTCTCGCCGCTGTCGAGCCGCTGGGCGTCAGCCCTCTGTCCGCCCTGGAGTGCTGCGGCTCGACGCAGCCCTCCATTCGATTGGAACCTCGACACTCCGAGTCCAAGCAGCGCGACTATGAGAGTTGACTGGCGAACCTCGTTGCTCGAACTATCGACATCGTCATTCCAAATGTATGGAGGGCGGTGTTGGGGCACCCAGCATCTGGGTCACACCGCACTCCAGGTCGCCGAACTGCGTTCGCGCTGAACCGAGGCTCTTGCCGCTGGGTGTCCGCCCTCCTGCCTTCCGCCACAACGTGGCCGCCTTCTGCCGCTTCGCTGGACCGCAGGAGCACCTCCGCTACACCGCTCCGCTTTGATCCAGGATCTCGGCGATGTGCAGCACGCGGATCGGTTTCTTCTGGCGGCGGATCAGACCGTCGAGGTGCATCAAGCAGGACATGTCATTAGCGGTGAGCACTTCGGTGCCAGCTTGCTCGTGATCGTGCAGGCGGTCGAGGCCCATCATCGAGGAGATCGCTTCTTCCGCCACGGCGAACGTGCCTCCGAAGCCGCAGCACTCGTCCGGGCGAGTCAGCTCCGAGAACGTGATGCCATCCAATCCTTCCAGCAACTGCTTGGCTTTGTTGAAGGCTGGACCAACACGCTCACTGCAACTGCCGAGTCGCAGTTCTCGCAGGCCGTGACAGCTTTGATGTAGGCCGACCTTGTGCGGAAAACGGCCGCGCGGACGGCTGACCTTCAGCACGTCGGTTAGAAATTCGGTCAGCTCGAAGGTCTTGTGTTTGAATGCCTCGAAGCCGGGTCGGTCCGAGAGGTAATCGTCGTAGTGGTGCCGCACCATCGCTGTGCAACTCCCCGACGGACAGACGACGTACTCGTAGGGAGAGAAGATGTCGAAGAACCGCTCGGCCAACGGGCGCGTCTGCTCGCAGAGACCGGTATTCGCCATCGGCTGACCACAGCAGGTCTGAGCTTCCGGGAAATCAACTTCGACGCCGAAGCGTTCGAGCACGGACACGGTCGCCATGCCGACCTGCGGAAAGAATTGATCGACGTAGCACGGAATGAACAAACCGACGCGCATGGGGACTCCCGAAATGTTGAGCGAAAACTGCAATCGAGGGGCAGGTTTTCAACCTGCCGGTCCCCTGTCAACGATTGGCGAGACTCGGCAAGTTCGAGACTCTAGGTTCCCAGCAAGCATTTCGTAGTTGGCGCGATCAAGGCAATTCGACCGTCACGGCTCCGACAGTTTCGTTTGTTCCCAGGGAACGGTCCGATGTTGAACGATGACCGGTTTCAGGGACGGAGCCACCGAATGTCTGCGCAGAGGTCAGCAAATTCCGTAGCCGAAGTCGTGAGACTTCGGTCCGAACTCTCACGAGTTCGGCTACCTCGTGAAGTCATCACGTTGCCGTTGCTGAGCATTGGGCTGCTCGGCCTGTTGGTGGCTGGTTGTCAAACGGCGTCATTGCGATCCACGGCTGATCGACCAGCACCGACTCCGCTGCTTTCCGCAACGACCGTCATTGCTCCGCAGCGACAGCCCAATGGCACTGACGATGTCTCGAAATTCGTGAGCGGCAAGGCGCTAGCCGCCGGTTTCGCACGGAATATCGACGCCATCTCACCGGAGGCTAGCGCCTTGCCGCTCAAGAATCGCGAGTTGTTCGTGCTTGCAAGTTGGCAGAGCGAAGAGCCTCCTCCGTTGCTCGGCGGCGACGACGACAAGAGTTCGCAAGAGCCATTTCCGGAGATGCTTCCTGAAGTCGGTTACGATGAAATTCGTTTCGGCTGCGACTTTCGCAACGCATTACCGACGCTCTGGTGCGACACAAAAAGCATCGTGAATTGGAACAATGCCCTGATCCTGACGGCGGCAGGCGGGGTGGCGATCGGCATCCGCGAAAGCAATCTCGACCAAAGAGTTCGCGAAGAAGTGGTTGAGCATCCCGAGCGCTGGGGCCACGCCAGTCAAACGCTGGGAAAATTCGGCGAGGTGAAATATCAGGCCCCCGTGATGCTGGGCGTCTATGGCTACTCGGTGTGGACGCAGAATGAAGAATTGCATGACGTCATGAGATCAATGCTCAGCGCGACGGTCATCACCGGGGTCAGCACGTCGGCGTTGAAGCTCATCACGAATACGGATCGGCCGTCGGACAGATTCAGCAACGGCCATTACGGTTTTCCGTCGTATCACACGTCGAGCACCTTCGCGATCGCGGCGGTCTTGGACGAGTATTACGGCAGCCAGGTCGGCCTGCCGGCGTACGCACTGGCGGCGGCGGTTGGCTTCAGCCGGATCGACCAGCAGGCCCATGACTTGTCCGATGTCGTCTTCGGTGCCGCTCTGGGTTTCGTGATCGGCAAGACTGTCGCCACGCGGCATCTCTGCGATGACTCAAATCTTCAAATCAGCCCCTACGTGCATCCGACTGACGGCACGCCCGGCATCGCCTTTGAAGCGAAGTTCTGAGGCGGCACCACCGCCGGACGCATCGGCCGAGTCAGTGCGTACCACAAGTATCCGACGCACTCGCGAAAGACGTAGTACGCCTCCAGGACCAACCGGCGGCTCATCCGTGCTGGAACGGTGACGGCCACAACTCCCTGCTCCTCAAACAGCAGTTTGCAGCGAGCCAGATGAAAGTAATGGCTGACAATCAACGCCGAAGTCAGATGTTGCTCGTTCATCAATCGTCGCGTATTTCGCGCGGTGGCCAGTGTGTTGACCCCATCGGGATCGACCAGGAGGCGATCCTCCGGCAAACCGGCATCGAGCAGATAACCTCGCATCGCACGCGCCTCGTTAATTCCTTCGACTCCGGTCGCACCGCTGACCAACACGAACCGGACACGCCCTTCGCGAAAGAGTTCTGCCGCTGTGTCGAGCCGATCTGACAACGCCAGCGACAGCGTGCCGTCCGGATACACCCGCGCTCCCAGCACGACGGCGACGTCCGCGTCGCGACGGTAATCGGTTGAGCCGAACGTCAGCACATGCAATCCAATCATCACGACTTGCCCGAGCACGACGCTGCCGACCGACAACAGCGTCGTCAGCCAACTTCGCGAGTGAGCCGAAGGAGTCGTGTGAAGCAGCAACCAGACATCAGCGAGGATCACGAGCAGCACACCCAGACTGAGTGGCACCGGAAACGAAGAGACGATCTCGCCGTGGACGACCAATCGGAAAAACATGGCCACATCAAACACGGCTCGCAGCGCGGCTGCCAGCAATCCGATCTGCACTGCGCGTGTCAATCGGGCCGGCAGTTCGCGGATCAACACGCCAGCCGCTGCGAACCCCAGCAGGATCGTCAGCCCGGCATTCCAAGCCACCGAGGCCCACTCGCTGCCGCCCAGCGGATTGCTGATCCAGACACACGGCTCGGCCGCGCGTTGCCAACGCAGAGCGGACAACGCGGACGCGCCTGATGTCAGCGCCACGATCAAACTCGCCCCGGACAACAACGAGCGACCACAGGTCGCGAGCAGCCTCCGTGAGATCATCGCTCGAGTCCTTTCTGACGAACCGGCTTGCCGATCGTGTCGGCAGTGCTTTCAATGCCGCCATGAAGATGCCGTCGCCCGATTCATCCGTCAAACCGAGCCGACCGCGCCGACGTCGGCTGCTGATTGTCCTGGCTGCGTTCGCCGCGCTGGTGTGGTCGTTGCCGAGGCCGCTGATGCAGGATGTCGTCGTTGAGTCCGACGGCAACGCGCCGCGCGGACGATTCGCGTTCCGCACCGCCGAACGATTGGCGGAGCTGTCCGGCAAAGGGACGCTGGCCGACGAAACTGAACTCTCCGGCCCCTGCTTCGCCAACGACGGGCAGACGCTGTACTTCTCGCGAGCGCGGCCGGGACAGAAGGCGGACATTGTTCGCTCGACGTTCGCGGACGAGAGTTGGTCAAAACCGGAGTTGGTGAAGGAACTCAACAGCGTCGATGACGACCGCCGCTTGACGTTGTCTGGAGATGGCGGAGTGGCTGCGTTGGCCTCGAACCGATCCGGAGGACACGGCGGTTTCGATATCTACGAGTCCGCGCATTCCAACGACCGCTGGTCTCGACCGCGCAACGCCGGAGCCGCGATCAACACGGACGCCGAAGAGTTCGATCCGGCACTCACTCCGGACGGATTGACGATGTACTTCGTCCGCGTCGCGCCCGGCACTCGCGCCGACATCTTCGTCACACGCCGCGACAAACTCGGTTCCGCTTGGTCAGCACCGGAACTCGCCCAAACGATCAACTCGCCGGATTCCCACGAGCGCAGCCCAGCGGTGTCGCCCGACGGAAACTGGTTGCTCTTCGCCTCGAATCGCAGCGATCGCGCCGGTGTGTCCGTTCCGTTCGGACTGTTCCGCGCGCCGCTGCGAGACGGACACGTCGGTGCGGCCGAACGGCTGCGCGACGGCATCGCGTCCGACACGGACGATGTCGATGCGGCCTTCGCGGCCAATGGCCTGTCGCTGGTGTTCGCCAGCAAACGCGAGGGAGCGAAGCAGATCTTCCTCTCACGCGGCGAATTCGTCGTACCTCGGCTCACCATCAGCACGGCGCACCTCGCCTCGTTCGGACCCAGAGAATGGATGCTACCGATCCTGGCCACGCTGGTGTTGATCCTCGTGTGGAGATGGTCGCGCCGAGCGATCCCTGTCGTCGTTGTCGAAACGCCGAAGGTGGCCACGATCGCAGCGCCACTGCGCCGCAGCGAGCCGCCGAAGAATCCTTTGCAAACTTGGACAGTCGCGCCCGCCGAACAGACTCCACCGTCACCGCCAGCAGTGAATCCTTTGACGGTGGCGAAGGTCGCCGAGCCGATCACGACCAGTCCCCCCGTTTCCGCCCCGGCCGATGTTTCACCGTCACGCCGACGTCGTTGGGCGGCGCTCGCGGTGATGGTCGCTGCGTCTGTCACGTTCTTTGTGCTGCGGAGGGATCGTTCTGATCCAACGACCTCGAATCCTCCAACCGCGGTCAACGAATTGTGGGTCGAGTTCGCGCAGTTCTCTGACGTCGCGCCGCCGCGTGCCGAAGAGTTTCCGAAGCTCGAACGGACCAACACCGCGCGAACGGACGCGCCGCAGTCGATCGCTCCGCCGTCGAATGTGCTCGCGCTGCGGCCTGGCGCACGCTGGCCAACCGACCGCGTCACCGTGCGGCAGCGATCGGAATTGGTCCGCGTGGACGAAGTCGATCAGCGACTGCTGAGCCGGACCAAAGCCACGATCCTCGCAAGACAACCATTACCGACAGCGCTGACTCGACCCCTGGAACGGCCCGCCGAGGAAGCCGCACTGGCTGTCGCGGTGCCGACCGTCGAGAAGCCGCACAACCTCGCGGCGACCACCACCATCAAACAAGTGTTCGATCCTCCTTCTGCCGATCGGACCGCGGTCCAACCCGTCTCCGCGAATCAAGCGGCGCTGCGTGCTCCAGTCGCGCGGCGTGATCAACTCGCGCCGACAACTCCGCCGACGATCAGCGACTCACGCCGAGATTCGCTCACACGCAACGGTGCGGCGACGCGAAGCGCCATTCCCAGCGGCCTGACAGAGCCAGAGGCGTTGATCAAAACGAGCACCGCTGCCACCACGGTTGAAGCACCGTTGCCGGCGCAGACGCTCAGCCTTTCGCGGACGGAATCGGTTCTGGTCAGGCAACCAACGCCACTCAATAGCTCGCTGCCGCTCGTTCGTCGCGCGCTGCCGATTTCTGCGCAGAACGAAAATCCTGTGGTCACTGCCGAAGCCGCTCGTCCCACGAACAACGTGGAACGCGCACGGCTCCCCGTCAAATCGCCAGTCGCGCCCAGGGCGGTCCCGCTGACAGAGGAAGTCGCTGTTCCCGTGCCGAAGACTTCATCCGCCGAGACCAATTCTGTTTCTCCCTCCGCCGCGTTGTTGCGTGTCGAAACCAGCGGACCACTGCCGACTCTGTCAACAAACTCGAACGGCCCCACGACGACACGCGCGGAACTGGCCACCTTGCGAACGACCAGCCGCCTCGAAGCTGCGGAGATGGCGATGCTCACGACCAAGACGTCGCCGGTGTCGTTCACGCGGCGTGAAACGCTCGCTCCCGTCACCGTGTCGATTGCGGCCGTTGATCTCGCGACTGGAATGGGAACCGCCGCCCCGGCGATCCTGCTGACCTCAGCGTCGATGCTGGTCGAGTTGTTGACCTCCGCGCCGTTGCCGGCCTTACCTCGCGCAGAATCGGGCAACCCCGCGACATCGGCCCCTCTGCAACCCCCCAGCCATCTTGTGCCGTGGCTGGCTCGCGCGTGGACGAGGATCGCGCCGAACGATTTGCCTGCTGCGAGCGAGCCGAACCCTGTGATCTCCAAGCCGTCGTTGCCGCGACGAGTGCGTGAGACCGTGCCAGCCGAACTCGTCGAAACGATTCCGGCGGCCCCCTGAGCCGACGGTGTCAGGCCCTGGCGGCCCTGGAGTGCTGCGGCTCGACGCAGCCCTCCATTCATTTGGAATGTAGACACTGATCGTCAAGACCGCCCGATGTCGTGCCGACATTCTTGGGACTTTGAAAGTCGCTATTTCAATAGAATGGAGGGCTGCGTCGAGCCGCCGCACTCCAGGGTCTAGTGCGGCCGAGATGAACCGTCTTCGGCATCGTCTTGATGCTGGCTGGCCATCGCCAGTACGCTGGGCCACTGTCCCAAAGATTGCTTTCGAAAACGAGCTTCCGATGACCGCGTTGGTCTCCCCAAAACTGCTGCGACAGATCGCCGAACTGCGGTTCTGCATCATCGAGTTGCATCGCCGTCAGCAGACGGATCGGGGACGCGCGTGGCTGTGGGAACTGAAAGAACATGCCGCTCGGCAAGCGTTGGCCATGTTGCGATCGCAGGTTGACGACCAGCTCGTCGAACTGCCGTCGGCCGAGCAGCGGAAGCTCATCGCCAATCATTGGCTGCTGCAAGACCCGCGTGCGGCCACGCGAACCGCGACCGTCCCCAAGTGGCGGCAGGAACTGCAAACTCGTGCGAGACAAGCGCTCGAACAATCCCTCCATGAACTTCAACAACGACGCCAACAATCCTAACCCACGGCGCAGGAGTCCTCTCGATGCCCAACGTGCTGATCAATCTCTACAGCGACACCGTCACGAAACCGACAGCAGCGATGCGCGAAGCGATCGCTCGCGCCGAAGTCGGCGACGATATGTCTGGCGAAGATCCAACGGTGAATCGACTGGAAGCACTCATGGCCGAACGGCTGGGCCACGAAGCCGCCGTCTTCGCCTGCTCGGGAACGCAATCGAATCAGATGGGAGTCCGCGTGCATTGCGTTCCGGGAGATGAACTGCTGATCGAATCCGCCGGACACATCGCCTGCTTCGAGGGAGGCGCTCCGGCCGCTCTGTCCGGCGTGACCTGCCGGCAGATCCCCGGCCGGTTGGGAATGTTGGACATCGCGGACCTCGAAGGAAAAATCAAAGCGGACAACCAGCATCTTTGCACCACTCGGTTGCTGTGCTTGGAGAACACGACGAACGTCGGCGGCGGCCGAGCATGGCCGCTGGATCAACTCGCCCGCGTCTGCGGTTGGGCACATGACAATGGCCTGAAGACGCACCTCGACGGCGCGCGGCTGTTTAATGCCTGCGTGGCCGGAGGCTATTCCGCCGCTGATGTTGGCCGGAACTTCGACACGATTTCGATTTGCTTCTCGAAGGGGCTGGGCTGCCCGATGGGTTCGGTCCTGGTCGGCAACCGCGATGACATCCGCAAGGCACGCCGCATTCGCAAGTTGTTCGGCGGCGCATTGCGTCAAGCTGGCATCGTCGCGGCCGCTGCGGTCTACGCGATGGAGAACAACGTCGAACGACTCGCCGTCGATCACGAAAACGCCAAGACGCTCGCGCGAGAGATTGCCAAGATCGACGGCCTGTCGATCACGGTCGAGGACGTCGAAACCAACCTCGTGTTTTTCGAGGTCGATCCGACGCTCGGCAACGCCGCGCAGCTCGCCGCAGCGCTGTTGGAACGAGGCGTCAAAGCTGGCGCGTCCGGCGCGTACCGCCTGCGCGCCTGCACGCACCTCGACATCAGCCGCGACGATGTTTTGAAAGCCGCCGACGTTCTGCGGCAGACGGTTCAAGCCGGCTTCCGCAATTACAAAGGCTCGACCACCGGCCCGTATGCGCGGGCTTGAATTCACGCAGTCCTCTCTACCAAACGGCCAGCGACTCCTCGAAGAGCTTCGCGAGTTCTTCGGCACCTGTCGCGCGCGGTGAGAGTTTCAGCAGCCGTTGCTGCGGCAACGTCCCCTCCACCAGCGCGGGGATATCGGATGAGCTGAAGCCGACTTCGATCAACCCGCGCGGCATGTCCAGTTTCTGCATGAAGTGGATCACGCGATCGGCCAGGATGCGACCGGCATTCGTCAGCGATCCTTTCGAGATGTCCGCTCCGAGAGCCTTCGCCGCCAGCAAGTGCCGCTGCGGTGATGTCGGGGCGGTGAATCGCGCAACGGCCGGCGTGTGCAGGATCACTGACATGCCATGTGGCACCATTGCGTGCTGCGTCGGATAGCCAGCCGGATGGAAGTCGCGCACCATGCCGGCGACCGGATACGCCATCGCGTGCGGCAAGTGGACTCCCGCGTTGCCGAAGCCGATGCCGGCCATCGAAGCCGCCAGGATCATCTGCATCCGCGCTTCGTTGTCGCTGATGTCGGCGACGGCTCGCGGCAAGAACTCAGCGACAATTTCCAATGCTCGCAATGCCCACACGTCGCTCATGGGGTTCGAGCCTTGATAAGCCGACCGCTCGGAGGGCCGCGCTGGACGCAAGCGCTGGTCGTAAGGCAGAGCCGTGAAACTTTCGAGCGCATGACTCAAGATGTCCAAGCCAGCACTCGCCGCGACCGCCGCCGGCTGCGTGCGCGTGTTGTCCCAATCGACGATCCCCAGCGTCGGCCGCACGTACTTCGACGCGATGCCGGTTTTCACTCGCCGCGAAACCAGATCGAAGATCGCGACGCCGGTCGTTTCGCTGCCGGTGCCGGCGGTGGTGGGAATCGCGATCAACGGCTTGAGCGGACCCGGCACCGCCCTCCCCTTTCCGATCGGAGCGTTGACGTAATCGAGGAAGTCAGCCGGATGCGTGGCGAAGACGTTCGCCGCCTTGGCCGTGTCGATCGTGCTGCCGCCGCCGACCGCGACAATCGCGTCGAAGTGACCGTCGGTCGCGAACTTCGCCGCCGCCAGGAAGCTGCCGTCGGTCGGCTCGATTTCAATCTGATCGAAAATCGCGAAGTCGAGCCGGGCATCCTCCAGCGATTGCTGCACGGTCGAGCCTGTCGCCAGCGGCCGGATCGCCGGGTCGATGACGAGCAACACGCGCTTCGCGCCGAGATCGACCAAATCCAAGCCGACCTCGTGCGTGATGCCCTGCCCGAAGCGGCAGTTCGACGCCAGAATTTGAAACGCGGTGTCCGTGGCTTGAGCCATGTCTGAGTCCTGTGCTTTGTGGTGTTGAGTCGGCCGACATCAAAGTAGACGAGTCACTCCGTGACTCGAATCGAGTCACGGAGTGACTCGTCTACTTTGCGGCTTCGCCGTCCTACGATTCTGCCGCGCCAGTCTCCAGATATCGCGCCGGAAGGTCTACCATCCGCCCGCTCCGAGCGAACCGCGTCTTCCAAGAAATCCCGCGTGCCGAAAACTATGACCGAGATCGTGCGACCTGGCGAAATGTTTGAGATTGAACCGGCCTCAAACGGCCGGCATTGGCATATTCCCTGGTGGCTGCTGTTGGCGGTGGCGATTGTCGTCGCGGAACTCACCGCGCATTGGTCGATTGGCGTGGCGGTGTTCTGTCTTAAGTTTGGGCTGAATGACTGGCGCACGGCCGCGTGGCTCTGCCGCACTGATCCTTATCCGAAACGATCACACACGATCTGGTGGTTTCTGGTCGGCAGCGGGTTCTTGAAGATTTTCCTGATGTCGTCGATCGCGTTTCCGGTCCTCGCCGGTTGGTGGCACGTGATGACCAAACAGCCCGTGCGGCATGAAGTGCGCATGGCGATGGTCATCGGCCTGGGGGGCATGTTCTTTTCGTTTGTGGTCAATCACATCGGCTTGATCTTGGCTTCGCGGCGGCGTGTGCGCGTCTGGCTGAATGGGAAGCTGCATCGCTTTCGAGAGGGCAATGTTTGGCCCGTGCTGCTTTCTCGGCCGAATCGCCTGCGAGACATCCTCAACGGCAGCGCGCTGCCCGCCATTCTCGCATTCACGATGGGAACCATTTTTCTGCTCGTCTTCGTGATGCAGAAAATGATTCGCCCGGCGATGACCAGCGCCGCGGTGGTCGTGGTGGCCAGCCTGATTCTGCTGGGGCACGCGATCTCCGTGAAACGGATCATGGCCCGCACGTCCGAGGAATGCTGGGGCGATTTGCCGGAACTGGAAGCGGAAGACTCGCTCGCATAGGTTCGCTTCTGGCTGCTTGAGTTCAATCCTCCGACCGGTATCATGCGGCCCGATTTCTTCCGCTCTGAGGCCCACATGCCACCCGCTTCCTCGCGTCCTGAACTTTCCGGCCCACGAGCCATCCCGTTTCAGCCGCCGCAAGGGGATTTGGCGTTGCTCGCGGGATCGGCCAATCCCGTGCTGGCCCAGTCGATCGCGAATCATTTGGGCGTGCCGCTGGTGCCCAGTCGAGCTCACGTCTTCAGCGAGGGAAACGTCTTTGTCCGCGTTCGCGAGAACGTCCGCGGCCGGGACGTGTTCGTCATTCAGGGAGTCCATCAGCCGGTCAACGACAACTTCATGGAGTTGCTGTTCTGGATCGACGCGCTCAAACGAGCCAGCGTCGCGCAAGTCACCGCCGTGATTCCCTTCTTCAGCTACGCCAAGGCGGACAAGAAGGACGAGCCACGAGTCAGCATTCGCGCTCGCGTCTGTGCCGACTGTCTGGAAGCGGCCGGCTGCGACCGTGTGCTGACGATGGACCTGCACAGCCCGCAGATTCAAGGTTTTTTTAGCATCCCGGTCGATCATCTCTACGGCCGGCATGTGCTGTGCGATGCGATCAGCAAACTCAAGATCCCCGATTTGGTCGTGTGCAGCCCGGACGTCGGCTTCGCCAAGAGTGCGTCGCAGTACGCGAAAATCCTTGGCGTGCCGGTCGTCATCGGCAATAAGCACCGCGCTGACCACGACGAGAACGCCGAAATTCTGGAAGTCATCGGCGATGTCGCCGGCAAAAATGTCGTCCTGGTGGACGACTTCACGATCACCGGCCGCACACTGATCGGCATGGCGGACGCTCTGAAGAAGCGCGGTGCGAAAGACATTTACGCGGCGGTCACTCACGCGGTGCTCTCGAAGGGTGCCGCTCCGCGCATCGGCGAGAGCTCGATCAAACAAATGCTGATCACCAACACGGTCGAGGCCGCGACCGATCCCCTGCCGCCAAACATGACGGTCATCTCGGTCGCTCCGTTCTTCGCCGAAGCCATTCGCTCGATCCATGACCGCACGAGCGTCAGCATGCTGTTCCCCGAACCGTAGAACCTCAGGAGACCTTGCGATGCGAGACTTACCCAAATGGATGTTTCTCGCCGTGGTTTTGTGGTCGACAGGCGACGCACTGCCGGCCGCCGATCGCGATCCGTTGCCCGACGTCGTGGAGTTCAATCGCGACATTCGGCCGATCCTGTCGGACAACTGCTATTTCTGTCACGGGCCGGACAAAAACAAACGCAAGGCCGACCTGCGGCTCGATACGGCCGAAGGTTTGACTGGCAAAGGGGACTCGAAAGGGACCGTCGTGCCGGGCAAGCTGGGTGACAGCGAGCTCTTCCGCCGCATCACGTCGTCCGATCCCGAACAGAAGATGCCACCGGTCGAGAGCACGAAGTCGCTCACGGCCCGTGACATCGCGGTCATCAAAAAATGGATCGAACAGGGCGCGAAGTACGAAGGCCACTGGGCCTTCCTCCCCATCAAACGCCCGGCCGCGGTCGATTCCAAATCTCAAATCTCAAATCTCAAATCAGAATCCATTATTGACGGACACATCCGCGAGTCGCTCGCGAAGCAGAATCTCAAGCCATCGCTCGAAGCCAACCGCATCACGCTGATCCGGCGATTGAGCTTTGACTTGATCGGCCTGCCCCCGCCTCCGGAAGAGGTGACGGCGTTCGTGAACGACTCATCCCCGGACGCTTACGAAAAGATCGTCGATCGGCTGCTCAAGTCGCCGCACTTTGGCGAGCGGCAGGCAATGTGGTGGCTGGATCTCGTGCGGTACGCCGACACGGTGGGCTATCACGGCGATCAGGACATGAGCGTCTCGCCGTTCCGGCAGTACGTCATCGACTCGTTCAACGCCAACAAACGCTTCGATCAATTCACGATCGAACAACTTGCCGGCGATCTGCTGCCGAATCCGACTCGCGAGCAATTGGTCGCCTCCGGCTACAACCGACTGGGCATGATGTCCGCCGAAGGAGGTGTGCAAGACAAGGAATACCTCGCCAAGTACATCGCCGAACGAGTTCGCAACGCGAGCGGGACATGGCTGGGGATCACGCTCGGATGTGCCGAATGTCACGACCACAAGTTCGACCCGCTGACAACCAAAGATTTTTATCGCTTCGAAGCATTCTTCGCCGACATCAAAGAGCGCGGCCTGTATTCCGGCGCGCACGCCGACGGCAACTGGGGACCATTCGTCAAAATTCCGACCACCGAGCAAGAGACGATGCTGACGAAGCTCGATCAGGAGATCTCCGAATTCAAAAAGCTCTTGGAGACATCAACGCCCGAGCTCGTCGCTGCTCAGGCTGCGTGGGAGAGAACTCAAGTCGCGTGGACCGTGCTCAAGCCGAACAGCCTGGCTTCGACGGAAGGAGTCACACTCACCGCGAAAGACGACGGCTCGATTTTGGCGAGCGGCAAGAATCCTGATACCGACACCTACACGCTGGTCGTGAAGAATCCACCGCGCGGGATCACGGCCTTTCGGATCGAAGTTCTGCCAGACGATTCGTTACCGAAGAAAGGTCCGGGCCGCGCGGGGAATGCCAACTTTGTGCTCAGTGAATTCACCGTGAAGCATGTCGTCGGCGAGACGATCGACGAGCCTGTCGCTTTGCAGAACGCGACCGCGACCTACGAGCAAACGACCAATTCCGGCAATAATCCGTACGGCAAATGGGCGGTCGCGGCGGCCATCGACGGCGACGTGAAAGGTAAAACGTGGGGCTGGGCGATTCACGACAAAGTCGCTCAACCCCAGTCCGCCGTATTTGAAACCGTCAACGACATCGCCGGTGATGAGAGTTCGGAACTGACGATTACGTTGCTGCAAAACTTCAACAGCCCACAACACACCCTCGGCCGCTTTCGTCTCTCCGTGGCGACGTCGCCACGCCCCATCCGAGCCGGTCAAGCTCCGTCGCCGAACATCGCGGCGCTGCTGGCCATCGCCGCCGATCAACGCACCGACGCGCAGAAGAACGAGCTCGCCGCGCACTACCGATCGTTCGCACCCACTCTCGACGCCGCTCGCAAGCAACTCGCCGAACGAGAGAACGCTCGCAAGGAATTGGATTCCCGAATTCCGAGCACGCTCATCACGGCCTCCGTTCAGCCACGCATGGTCCGTGTTCTGAAGCGAGGCAACTGGATGGACGACAGCGGCGAGGAAGTCACCCCCGCATTCCCGGCCGTTTTGTCATCGCAAGCTCTCGAAAGCCCAACACGTCTCACGCGGCACGAACTCGCGAAATGGATCGTCGCGAAAGACAACCCGCTCACGGCCCGAGTTTTCGTCAACCGCATTTGGAAACAGCTCTTCGGTGCCGGTTTGTCACGCAAACTCGACGACCTCGGAGCACAAGGCGAATGGCCGAGTCATCCGCTGTTGCTCGATCACCTCGCCGCTTCGTTCGCTGACAACGGCTGGGATGTGAAGCAACTCATCAAGTCGATCGTGATGTCGAACACGTATCGACAATCGTCGGTCGCCACTCGCGAACTGCGCGAAGTCGATTCCTACAACCGTTGGCTGGCGCGGCAAGGCCGCTTCCGCATTGATGCCGAACTGGTCCGCGACAACGCGCTAGCGATCAGCGGCTTGCTCGTGACGAAGCTCGGCGGAGCGAGCGTCAAGCCGTACCAACCCCCCGGTTATTTCGC
The DNA here is from genome assembly GCA_945893075.1 of Planctomyces sp. SH-PL62. GTDB lineage: Bacteria > Planctomycetota > Planctomycetia > Planctomycetales > Planctomycetaceae > SXKJ01. Next base: position 14,194 of record CAMDDX010000057.1, read on the forward strand.
GTACCTGAACTTTCCGGCTCGCGAGTGGCAGAACGATGCTGGCGAGAACTTGTATCGCCGTGGTCTCTACACGCACTGGCAACGGCAATACCTGCATCCAAGTTTGCTCGCCTTCGACGCCCCCAACCGCGAGGAATGCACCGCCGACCGAGCACGCTCAAACACGCCACTGCAATCGCTCGTGCTGCTCAACGATCCATCGTATGTCGAAGCCGCGCGAGCCTTCGCCGAAAACATCCTGCGATCCGGTGGTTCAACAACGCGAGACAAACTCGACTGGGCCTTCCGTCGCGCCACGTCGCGGCCGATCAAGCCCGCCGAAGCCGACGTTCTCGAACGCCTGCTGCAATCGCATCTCGACGAATACAAGTCCGATGCAGCCGCAGCTAATGAATTGGTGACTGTCGGAGCCAAACCGGCCCCGACCGATCTCGACAAAACGGAACTCGCCGCTTGGACCAGCATCGCTCGCACGATCTTGAATCTGCACGAGACCATCACTCGGAATTAACGGCGACCAAGGAATTCGCGATGGACGATATCAAGGCACTGAGCGACGACATCTTTCGCGAGCGCATCTTGCGGGCCAGAGCAATGGACCCGACGGAGAAATTTTTGCTTGGTCAACGTCTGTTTGAGTCCGCGTGCGAGTTGACCAAATCGGGGATTCGCAGTGAAAACCCCGGTGCGAGTGAAGATCAGGTCCGGGCAATTCTCAGACAGCGGCTGGAATGGAAGCAACGCTGGGAGGCGATGCAATGCAAGACCAAGCAATCGCACTCGAAGTAATCGAGGGGCTTGATCAACTCGGCGTGCCGTACATGGTCGTCGGTTCGCTTTCGAGCAACGTGCATGGAATTCCTAGAGCCACTCACGACGCGGACTTTGTGCTGCAGCTCGGTCAGACTTCGTTTGCAACTGTGCTACGTCATCTCGAACCGCGATTTCAGTCGGATCGGCAACTGCGGTTTGAAGGCGTGACAGGCACCAAGCGACATATCCTTTCGCTGAACGAGACAGATTTCAAAGTGGAATTGTTCGCATTGACCGACGACGCGTTCGACCAGTCACGTTTTGCGAGGCGTTGCCGACGGCAGTTCCTGGGGCGAGATGTTTACCTGCAATCCGCCGAAGACGTCATTGTGCAAAAACTGCGGTGGCTCGAACGTGCGGACCGCCCGAAAGACCGCGAGGATATTGCCAGTGTTGTTGGCGTTCGGCAAAACAGTCTGGATTGGGAATACATTCATCATTGGTGCGATCAACATGGAACCCGTGCCTTGTTGGATGAGATTCGCAAGACGATCCCGCCGATGCCCTCACTTGTGTCTGAGTAAATACAACGGCGAAGTGGCGTGTTCGGAAGACTCGGCCAGTCCAACCCGATTTTAGAAATGTCGCGTGGACGTAATCTCGTGAAAGTCTGAGAGAACAATTGACACATTGATGTCCCGGACTATATTACCCCCGTCGCTTGAGCATGAGACGCCCGCTTCTTCCTGGGGTCTCGAACAGCTAGCTCTCCGAAATTGCTCGTGGTTTCCGCTGCGTTTGGCCTCGCGAATTGGGGCTAACGATCATGCCACTCCGGTGGCTGCGAGCCAAAGACCTGCTGGCTGCTCCGAGGGAAATAGACTCGGGAAGAGATGACTCGGTGCGGTGGCTCCCTAATCCTACGGGAGTTTGTGAAGTCTGAGTCCTGGGTGCCTTCGTTTGGTGAGTTTGTTCTCCCCGCAAAACTCAGGTGATTTCCTGGCTTTCGGCCAAAGAGTTGATCGGCCACCGTGCCCATCAGCACAGCGCCGATCCCAAGTACGGCTCCGCGAGGTCATGTGGCCTCCGACCGCGGTTCCTCAAACCGTCAATGAGGGTTTCTGTGCGTTTTCAGCGTCTCGGATGCTTTGCCGCATCCGCAGTTCAACGCGAAAGGCTCGCCGAACGTGTTCGGCTGGGCGATAGGTCGCGTCAGAAGTTTGGCCCGGCTCGGGTGACTCCCCTTCCTTTGAAGAGGTTGTTGCACGATGCGAGTGGTGAGCTTGTCCGATGCGAAGCCGGTGCGAGGAAATTCTCGGCCGGTGAAGTTTGTTTCTCTTGATAGGTCTCTGTTGTATGCCGGCACCGAAGAAAAGACCGACTCGTACTGCGAGTCGCTCAACCGCGAAGCCAACCGTTCGGCGACGCGCCCCTCGCAAAACCAAAGACGCGGACGCCGCTGAAGGCACCGCTTTGGAAAATCGCTCCGACGACTCGAACGTCGATTCTGTCGTGGTGATTTCACCTCCCGCCTTTCTCGATCCGCCGCCGGAACGACGTGGACGCTCACGCCCGGCCGACGGTCGCTCTGGAGCCAACGTGGACGACGACATCGTTTTTCCCGAAGACAACTCCGCTCCCGCACCACGGCCACCGCAGGCGCAACCGAACGACGCCGCTCCGGTTCGCTACGACGACCGCCAACAGGGCTACTATCCCCAAGAGGGGGGCTACCCCAACCAAAACCAAGAAGGTGGCGGGGCACCTGCCGACCGCGAAGGTGGTCCGGCGGGTCAGCAAGATGACAACCAGCTTCGTCGCCGTCGCCGTCGCCGTCGCGGACGTGGCAATGGTGAAGTGAACAACAACATGCCTCAAGGTGGTCAACGCGACTACGGCAACCCTCCGCCGCGGGCGAACCTTCCGCCACGCGGCAACGGACAACAGCGCGGGTACGGACAACGCGGCGGTAACGGGCCGCAGCGCGGATACGGCGGCGGCGGCCAACAACAGCGCGGTGGTTACAGTCAACAGCCACAGCGCGGCTACGGCCAGCAACGTGGCTATGAGCCGCGCGGCGAATTCGGTCAGCGCGGAGAAGGGGGCTTTCGCTCCCGCAGCGACGAAATTTCTCCCGACGAACCAACCGTCGATTACGACGGCGTCCTCGAATTGCATCCCAAAGGATACGGCTTCCTCCGCGACGCAAAGAAAAGTTACTGCTCGCAAGAATCCGATCCGTTCGTTTCCAGTTCGCTGATCGAAAAGTGCGCGCTGCGTGAAGGCGTGCGAATCCTCGGCAAGGTCGGCACCGGAGCCCGTGGGCAAGGTCCGCGGCTGAAGGCGGTCGAGAACATCGACGGCATGACGGTCGAGGAATACGCCAATGTCAAGAAGTTCGACGACCTCACGGCGATCACCCCCAATTCGCGCATCAAGATGGAGATCGGCCCCAAGCCGATCACGATGCGCGTGATGGATCTACTGACGCCTGTCGGCCGAGGTCAACGCGCGCTCATCGTCGCTCCGCCGCGCACCGGCAAGACGATGCTGCTGCAAGAGATCGCCGAGTCGGTCAGCCGCAATCATCCCGACATGCACTTGATCGTGCTGTTGATCGACGAGCGGCCCGAAGAAGTCACGGAGATGCGTCGGCATGTGCGCGGCGAAGTCGTCGCCTCGTCGCTCGACAGCGAGACCGAAAGTCACGTTCGCATCAGCCAGCTCGTCATGGAACGAGCGAAGCGGCTGGCCGAAGAGGGCAAGAACGTGTTCATCCTGTTGGACTCGATCACCCGCACGGCCCGCGCGTTCAACAAATGGACGAACACCGGCCGCACCGCGACCGGTGGTCTCGACGTGCGTGCTCTCGACATCCCGAAAAAGATGTTCGGCTCCGCCCGGCAGTTCGAGGAAGGTGGCTCGCTGACGATCGTCGCGACCGCTCTGATCGAAACCGGAAGTCGCGCCGACGACGCGATCTTTCAGGAGTTCAAAGGGACCGGCAACATGGAACTGGTCCTCAGCCGCGACTTGGCCGACCGCCGCATCTGGCCGTCCATCGACATCACCAAATCCGGCACGCGGCACGAGGAAAAGCTGTACGACCCGCTGCAATTCGAAAGCATCGTGATGCTCCGCCGCAGCCTGATCTCGCTCAGCCCGGTCGAAGCGATGGAAATGCTGAGCAAGACGCTCGACCGCTTCCCGTCCAACACCGAGTTCCTGGAGAAGGTCAAGTCGGTGCTGTGAGTACCCATCTTACTTCAACGCTGCATGCATTCGTCCGGGCACGTCGGTCGTGATGCCGTGAATGCCTTCGGCCTGATGCCAAGCGGCTCGCTCGATCGTGTTGACCGTCCAGACATACGCCTGCAATCCCGCTCGCGTGATCTGGCCGATGTCCCCCGGCGGACGCTCCGGCAGATTGTTGATGTCGAGGCCATCGAGCTTCGCGGCCAACGCTCGCTCAATCAGTTCGGCGGTCGCCGGCCGAAGATTCATTGTGAGCGAATCGCCGACGGAGAATTGTTCCGTAACCCAGCACGCGGCTCGATCGGGCAACGCTCGCTTCACGGCGACGATCGTGTCGAAGTCGAGGCCGATGAGCACGGTTTGCTCGCGAGTCGTCTTCGCCGCCGACAACACGCGGACGAGTTCGGGAATCGCATCGACTCCGCACTTCACTTCAATGAACAGCCGCTTGCCTTGCGGCACAATGTCGAGCACTTCGGCCAACGTCGGTATCCGTTCGCCTGCGAACTGCGGCGACTTCCACGAGCCAATATCCAGCGTCTTGAGTTCCGCGAGCGTGCGATCCTTCACCGCCCAATCGACTCCGCCGGTTCGCAGCATCGTCTCGTCGTGGATCGCGACGAGTTGCCCGTCGGCGATGAGTTGCACGTCGATCTCCGCCGCATCCGCGCCTTGCTGCCATGCGAGTTGAATCGCGGCCAGTGTATTTTCCGGAGCGTCCGCCGATGCTCCCCGGTGCGCGATGATTTCCATGTGTGACATGATCGAACCTGAGAAGTTCGGCCGAGAGCCGGCAGCCGAAAAGGAATCTAACGGCTCAACACATCCAACATCGCTCGGCAAAAATCGGGCAAGTCGTCCGGCTTGCGGCTGGAGACGAAATGCCGATCGACGACGACCGCAGCGTCCGACCAAATGGCTCCGGCGTTAATCAGGTCGTCCTTGATGCCGGGTGAGCCTGTCACCTTCACGCCGCGATACACGTCCGCCGAGATCGGCATCCAGCCTCCGTGACAAATCGCGGCGACCAATTTGCCGGCCGATGCGAACTCGCGAATCAACTGCAAGACCTTCGGATCTCGCCGCAGCTTGTCCGGCATCCAGCCACCCGCGCAGATGACGCCGTGAAAGTTGGCAGATTCCATCTCGGAGATCACCGCGTCCGACACGCACGGATAGCCGTTCTTGCCGACATACTTTTGTTTGGCCTGCGGACCCGCGATCGTGACTTGTGCTCCGGCTTCGATCAGCCGCAGCTTGGGATACCAGACTTCGAGGTCTTCGTAGGCGTCCTCGACGAAGATGAGGATTCGCTGGTTGGTGTGGGATTGAGGCATGTCGGACTCCTGCAAAAAAAGTTGGGACAAAATCATGGGAACAGAATCATGAAGGCATGAGGCCCTGATGATTTTGCCTCAACATGATTTTGCCTCGACTGACTCCGCATGGCTCAAGCGTCGTAATACATCGTGAACTCAAACGGATGCGGGCGCTGGCGGAGGGCATCGACCTCTTGAGTCGTCTTGTACCAGACCCAGGTGTCGATCACGTCTTCGGTGAAAACGTCGCCTCGCAGCAGAAATTCGTGATCGCGGCGGAGCGCGGCGAGGGATTCGTCGAGTGACGAAGGCACCTTGGGGACGGACGACAGCTCTTCCGGTTCGAGGTCGTAGAGATCTTTGTCGAACGGCGGGCCTGGGTGCGTGCGGTTTTGGATGCCGTCGAGCGCGGCCATCAACACAGCGCTCATGGCGAGATAGCCATTGCACGAGGCGTCCGGGATTCGAAACTCGATGCGCTTGCTCTCGGAGTTCGGGCTGTGGACCGGGATGCGGATCGCGGCCGAGCGGTTGCGGTAGCTGTAGGCCAGATTGATCGGGGCCTCGAAGCCTGGGACGAGTCGCTTGTAGCTGTTGGTCGTCGGGCAGCAGAACGCCATCAAGGCCGGAGCGTGTTTCAGAATTCCGCCCATCGCAAACATCGCCAGATCGCTGAGGCCGCCATATCCGGAGCCGGCAAACAGCGGCGATCCGTTCTTGAACAGCGAGAAGTGCAGATGCTGGCCGGAACCGTTGTCGTTCCAGAGTGGCTTGGGCATGAACGTCGCCGTCTTGCCGTGCCGAGCGGCGACGTTCTTCACGAGGTATTTGTAGAGCAGCAGGTTGTCAGCCGTGCGGAGCAGCGGAGCGTACTTCATATCGACTTCGCACTGGCCACCGGTGGCGACTTCGTGGTGCTGGCCTTCGACCTCGATGCCGCACTCCATCAGCTTGAGCATGATCTCGGTGCGAAGGTCTTGCAGCGTGTCGGCAGGAGGTGTTGGGAAGTAGCCCTCTTTGAAGCGAATCTGGTGGCCGGCATTCGGCCCCTGTGAGCCTTTGCCGCGGTTCCATTGGCCTTCGATGCTATCGACGTGGTAGTACGCCTCGTGCTCGTTCTGGTCGAAGCGGACGTCGTCGAAGACGAAGAACTCGGCGGCCGCTCCGAAGTTGGCGACATCGGCGACGCCCGTTTGCAGCATGTAGTTCGTCGCCTTGCGAGCCACATTGCGCGGGTCGCGCGGGTAATCCTGTCGCGTGGTCGGGTCTTGGATGTTGCAGGTCATCGCCAGCGTGTGGCTCAGGAACGGATCGACGATGGCGGTCTCGGCGACGGGGACCAGCAGCATGTCGCTCTCGTTGATCGACTGCCAGCCGCGCAGCGAACTGCCGTTGAAGCCGAAACCGTCCTCGAAGCTGCGTTCCTTCAGGATCTTGGCCGGGATCGTGAAATGTTTCTGAGTCCCGGGAAAATCCATGAAGCGCAGGTCGATCGCTTGAATTTCCCGTTCACGGCAGAGGGCCAGCACTTCGCGCGGTGTCATCGGTCGAGTTCCAATCCCAGGTGTCAGACGAGTCGGCGTATCGTAGCGGCCGGGAACGAAGAATGAAGAACGGGAAATGCGGAACTGGGAACGGTTCTGCGATGAGTCCACGTTCTCCGTTCCTCATTCTCCGTCCCTTCCGGCCGCGCTCGGCACAGCGGCTATGCGAGTGCTCCGGTCAGCGGCGAGACTTGCCGGTCGAATTCGGCCGCTTGGCTCAGACGGCGGCAAGACGGCAATCCAGACTGGACGATGAATCTGCCCGGTTGAGAACCAGGAAATGCACCGATATCATGCCACCCCGTCGGAGGCGACCGCAGCCACCGAATGTGCCGGATGTGCGGCGGGCAACTCATCGTTAAGGTTTGCCGAATGAACGAAACGATTACTCTTGAGCTGACCAAAGACCAAAAGGAGATTCTCCTGAGGGGTCTCCGCTTCGTGCGCAGCTCGATCATGCTGGATATCAACGACCTGCCGACCAACGAGTCGGAAGACGAGCGCCGCTCGAATCTCCGCCAAGTCACGGAGTTGGCCGAGCATGTCAACCGCGCTGCGGTGATGGCGCACTGAGCGACTCAACGTAGCCATCACCGCTCCGCGTGATGAGCTGGCTTGCCAGGGAACGTCGATCGCGCGTTCGGCTCGTCACGCGGAGCGATGACGGCTACGTTGCACCATGCGATACGAACACGTCTGCGTTGAGAGCCTCGCCTACGAACTGCCTCCGCACGTCGTGTCGTCGGAAGAAATCGAGCAGCAACTCGCCCCGGTTTACGAACGGCTCGGATTGCCCTTCGGCCGCTTGGAATTGATGACGGGCATTCGCGAGCGACGTTTCTTCGGTCGCGGAATCAAGCCGAGTCAGATCAGTTCGATCACTGCGAAGAAGGCCCTCGCAGCGTCGGGCCTCAATGCCGAGGACATCGGATTGCTCGTTCACGGTTCGGTCTGCCGCGATCAACTCGAACCGGCGACGGCCAGCAGCGTGCATCACGACGTCGGGCTGCCGAAGACCGCTGCGATTCTGGATGTCAGCAATGCGTGTCTTGGATTGCTCAACGGGATGCTCGTGCTGGCGAACATGATTGAACTGGGCCAAGTCCGCGCCGGCATCGTGGTCGGCACCGAAGACGGTCGCGATCTCGTCGAAGGGACGATTGACTCGTTGCTGACAAATCCGAGCGTGACTCGGCAGAGCATCAAGCTGGATTTTGCGTCGCTGACGATCGGCTCCGGTTCCGCGGCGATCGTGCTGTGTCATCGCGATCTCAGCCGCACCGGCCATCGTCTGCTCGGCGGAGTTTGTCTGACCGACACCAGCCATCACGAACTGTGCGCGGGCGGAGTCGAAGTTGTCACCGCCGACGGCCGCCCGCGCATGCAGACCGATTCTGAATCGCTGCTGCACGCCGGCATCGCTCTCGCCGGAGCCACTTGGGATTGCCTGCAAACAGAACTCGATTGGAAGACGGCTGACATCCACAAAGTCTTCACGCATCAAGTCGGCAAAGCGCATCGCAAGTTGCTGCTGGACCGGCTGGGCCTGTTACCAGTAATCGACTTCCCAACCGTCGAGTTCCTCGGCAACACGGGAGCCGTCGCGCTGCCAACAGCCTTCGCCATCGGCGTTGAACGTGGACATGTCGTCGCCGGCGACCGAGTCGCGCTGCTGGGCATCGGCAGCGGCCTCAGTTCGATCATGCTGGGGGTCGAGTGGAGTTCGTAGCCTGACTCTCCGAGTCGGGATCCCATCATCTTAAAGACCCGACTCGGAGAGTCAGGCTACGGGCCACGCACGCAGACCGGTGTATTGACGATGCGCGCCCGTTATCATCGCTCCGTCCTCCGAGGAACGACCCTGATGAGCCGAGACTTTCAAATCTGCCTGATCGCGCTGATCGCGCTGTTGCCCTGCGGGATGACCCGCGCGGCGGAACCGATCCCCGATCCAGAGGCGATCAAATTCTTTGAGTCGAAAGTCCGGCCGGTGCTGGTCGCGCGCTGCTTGAAGTGTCATGGCCCCGCGCAGCAAAAGGGACAACTCCGTCTCGACTCGCGTGAGGCCGTGCTCAAAGGTGGCGAGAGCGGCGAAGTCGTCGTCAGCGGCAAACCGGGCGACAGTCTGCTCATCGAAGCCATCAATCGAACTGGCCTCGAAATGCCACCGGACGTGCCGCTGAAAGAGAACGAGATCGCCGTGCTGACTGAATGGGTGCGACGCGGCCTGCCCTGGCCGACGGTCGATGGAAAATCGCGAACGCTCGAACCGGGCGGCAAAGGGATCACCGCAGCCGACAAACAATACTGGGCCTTCCAACCGATCAGAGATCCGGTCGTCCCCGATTTGAAATCTCAAATTTCAAATTTCAAATTTCAAATTCGCAATCCGATCGACAACTTCATCGCCGCACGCCTCGCGGCCGATGGATTCACTCCCGCTCCCGAAGCCGACCGCCGCACGCTGGTTCGTCGGCTGACCTTCGACCTCACCGGCCTGCCGCCAACACCGGTCGAGATCGCCGAGTTTGAAAATGACGCGCGCGACGATGCCTATGAACGCCTCGTCGATCGCCTGCTCGACAGCCCGGCCTACGGCGAACGTTGGGCGCGGCATTGGCTCGACCTCGTGCGGTACGCCGAGTCGGACGGCTATCGCAAAGATGATTTCCGGCCGCACGCTTGGCGGTATCGCGACTATGTCGTTCGCTCATTTCAAACCGACAAGCCGTTCGATCGGTTTGTCCAAGAGCAAATCGCGGGCGACGAGATCGATCCCGACAATCCGGACGCGCTCGCCGCCACTGGTTACTTGCGGCTGTCGCTCTACGAATACAACCAGCGCGACGCACGCACGCAGCGGAACGAAATTCTCAACGACATCACCGACGTGACCGGCGACGTGTTCCTCGGTTTCGGGATGGGCTGCGCGCGGTGTCACGATCACAAGTTCGATCCGATCTTGCAGAAGGATTATTTCCGTCTGCGAGCCTTCTTCGCCGGCATCCTGCCGCAAGACGCGCAGCCGCTGGCCACGAAAGCCGAGATCGAAGCTCATCAAACGCAGCTCGCCGAATGGGAAGCGAAGACGGCCGACATCCGCGCACAACTCGCCGAGTTAGAGAAGCCGCACTTCGCCAAGCTGAAAGCCAGCGCGATCTTCAAGTTCCCGGCCGAAATTCAAAAGATTCTGAAAACTGATGACATCAGCCAACTGTCACCGCTTGACCGACAGCTCTACGACTTGGCGTATCGCCAAGTGCAGTACGAGCACGATCAAATTGGCACGAAGCTCAAGGACGACTCCAAGAAGAAGTGGGACGAACTGCGAGCGGAGTTAAAGAAGTTCGACGACCTCAAGCCCGCTGCGTTGCCAATTGGTTATTCGGTTGCGGATGTCGGCCCCATCGCTCCACCGACCGTGATTCCCGGCGACAAATCTGAAACCGATATCGTTCCCGGTCCGCTCTCGGTCCTAGACGATTCGCCGACGAAGATTGTGCCGCTCGTAACCTCTCCGAATTCCTCTGGCCGGCGAGCCGAGTTGGCTCGCTGGCTGACTTCACCCGACAATCCGCTGACACCGCGAGTGATGGTCAATCGCATCTGGCAGTACCACTTCGGCAAAGGCTTAGTGGCAACATCGAGCGACTTCGGCCGCGTCGGTGAAACGCCCAGTCATCCGGAGTTGCTCGATTGGCTGGCGAGTCGCTTTGCCGGGGTCGCAGATGAGAAATCTCAAATCTCAGATCTCAAATCTCAAATGAAATCGTGGTCGTTCAAATCGCTGCACCGCTTGATCGTGACGTCCGCGACATACCGGCAATCCGCGACTCATCCGAATGCCGAGCAGCATCAACTCAAAGACCCGTCCAATCGGTTGCTGTGGCGAGCCAACATTCGCCGGCTCGATGCCGAGCAGATACGCGACTCGATGTTGCTCGTCTCGGGCAAGCTCGACATGACTTCCGGCGGGCCGAGCGTTTCGGCATCGAAGCCGAGACGCTCAATCTTCACCGAGCAACGCCGCAACTCGCCTGATCCGTTGCTGGACGTCTTCGACTCGGCCGACGGATTTTCGAGCACTCCCGAACGCAACGTGACCACGACGCCGACTCAAGCCTTGCTGATGATCAACAGCAAAGACTCGCTGGCCCGCGCCGGTGAGTTCGCACGCCGAGTGAAATCAGAATCCGGCAACGAACGCGAATCTCAGATTGCGCTCGCATACCGCCTCGCTTTTGGACGTGACGTCTCTGAAGCGGAACGCCTTGCGGCTCTCGACTTCTTCAATCGCCAGGCCGCTCGCAACGCCGCCGCCGCGTCATCGGTGTTGACCGACTTCTGCCAGGTGCTGCTGAACTCGAACGAGTTCTTGTATGTGGATTGAGCCGCAGACGTAGGTTGGGACTCCGTCCCGACACGCATCGCGGAAGGGTCGGGACAGAGTCCCAACCTACGAACAGAAGCGATTCTGGAGGAGCACTTGTCATGTGCAGATCACTCGATCGCAGCCGTCCTCTAGTTGTCGCCGCGCTGTGTTGGGTGTGTTTGGCAACCGCGCGGCTCGTGTTGGCGGACGAACCGCAGACGGCGGCGAATGACGCTCAGATCAAAGCCTTTCGGAAGGCGGATCAAAACAACGACGCCAAATTATCGGTTGACGAATTCATCGTCGGCCGCGGCGCCGCGGAGTTCGCCAAGCGGGACTTCAAGCTGTTCGACTTCAATGACGATGGCTCGCTCAAGCTGGAAGAGTTCGCGTGCGTGCGGGCGGAATCCGCATTCGATCAACCAGGCGTGCTGCCCAGTTATCTGACGAGCTGCGCCGATCAGGCGGTCGCCGCGCTCGACAAGGCGTTCGGGAACTGGGACCAGAACCCGGAACAAGAAGTCAACGTGGGACCGTTCATTGCGGCGTTCGCCCGAGATCTGGGGAACCACGCATTGCCAGCCAACCTGCGCGAGGCGGACCCGAACAACGATCGGAAAGTGAGCCGCAAGGAAGCTCGGCGATTCGTCGAGCTTCAATTGGGGATTCGTCGCAGCGACGGCAAGCTGTTGCAGTTTCCCAACGGGAACATTGCCAACTATGCCGTGTTTTTGCATGCCGACGCGGATGGAAACGATGTCTTGGATCGAACCGAATTCCTGGAGCGAACGTATGGTGACGCGAAGGTCGCCGAAGAATTCGTGAAGCTGAACACCGACGGCGACGAGGTCATCTCGTTTGACGAATTCTGCCGACTGCCGGTGCGCGGCTTCGCCGATCCGGTGGCCGAGTTCCGGCATTTGGATGCCAACCTGGACGCTCGCGTGGACCCACTCGAACTGTTGAACCAAGCCCCCGAATGGCAACGAAAACTCGCGGAGCACACCTTTCCCGGTTTTGATCTCAATCAAGATGGCGTGCTGTCGCTGATGGAATATCGGCTGACTCCGATCGCCAACAAGGTGCAGCCTTGGGCGGCGGTGCTCCGCGATCTCGATGACGACGAAGCGCTCTCGTTTGCCGAATTCAAGTTTGAACCAAAAAGATTCCCGTTGCTGTGGCTGCTGTACTTTCACCGGCTGGATGTGAATCGAGACGAGCACCTCTCGTTGACTGAGTATTACTTCAAAACGAGACCTCCGATCGAGTTCTTCGTCATGAACGGGGACGGCACGGGCTGGCAGCACTACTTCAAGTTTGAAGGACGTTCGAGTGTCGGCTCGCCCGCGGTCTCGCCGAACGGAAAGATGCTGGCGTTCGATTCGCATTTGCGAAATGACCTGAGCACGAACACGGTTTACGTGATGGATCTGGTGGCTCGAAAGCCCCACGCCATTTGTGTTGGCATGATGCCGACATGGTCGCCCGACGGAAAACGATTGGCTTGCTCGCGGAGTGGTACGAACAACACGCCGTATGGGATTTGGACGATCGGCGCTGACGCTGATGACGCGCAGCACATTCAGCCGGGCTGGGGTGCTCAATGGTCCCCAGACGGCAAGCGGATCGCGTTTTACTCCGGTTTGGAGATCCGAGCGCACAACCTCGAAACGAAAGAGATCGAAGTCCTGTTGCCGGCCAACGAGAATCCCTATCGGCAGATTTTCTGGAATATGTCCTGGTCCCCCAACAGCCATCAACTCAGTCTGCGAGGTTTGAAACCCGACAACATGACGCAAGAGATGGCGACTCTCGACCCAGCCGCGACACCGAAGCTGAAAACGCGAGCGACCAACAAGATTCAAGTGGCGGAGGACTCGGCATGGCATCCCAGCGGCGAACGAGTCATCTTCGCCATGCACTGTGCCGAACGCGCCCGGCTTCAGCTCTACGAATTCAATCCGAAGACGGATGATCCCGCGAAGTTGCTCAACGGCCAAGATGCCACTCGCAACAACAGCAGCCCCTGCTGGACACCGGACGGCAAACGCCTGATCGTGGTCAGCGTGGCGGACTGACGAAGAATGTGGGCTCAACGCCATTCGTTGGTTCCTGCGTCCTGTGAGCCGCAAGGCGCTAGCCGCGGGTTGCTCACGAATTCGAGTTCAACAAGAATGTCGGAGAGCCAGAAAGTGTTGTCCAACCGATGAGCGTACCCGTTGATCCGAAGGTCTTGTCGAGTCTCCAAGCGACGGCCTATCACGAAGCGGGACATGCCGTGGTTGCACTGGCCTTGGGCCGCGCGGTGCAGCGTGTCAGCATCTTGCCGGGACACGCCTGGCTCGGACGTTGCGAGTTCCAAAAGGGACGGGTTCGGCCGTCGGAAGACTGGCTGGAACGTGAGATTCTGATCTCACTCGCCGGCGCAGCGGCCGAGGCTCGACACACCGGAGCGTATGCCTGGGACGGAGCCATCGCCGACCTGCGAACCGTCCGCCGGCTCGCCGTGCAGCGAGCCAGCGAACGCCAAGCCGAACGACTCGAACGCCGGCTCTTGGCCAAGGTGGAACATCTGCTCGACCAAGCCGGTCACTGGCAAGCGGTCGAACTCATCGCCGTGGAACTGCTGCGTTGCGAAACCATCAGCGGCCGAGCCGTTCGGCATTTGTTCGATCAGGGGAACAGACAGGCTGACGCCTCAGTACAGCCGTAGTTCCACCTTCAGATGGGACTTGGTCTCGGCGACCAGCAGACTCCGTGATAACTTCCGGCATCTCGCGTTAGGTCTGCGGAACAGCGTGTATTTGAAGAGAGGAATCATGGCCGAACTCGTCATCAAGGATGTGGACGATACGACGCTCGCACAATTGGCCAAGCAAGCGGAAGCCTACGGCCGATCGTTGCAGGACGAACTCAAATTCATCTTGAGGCACGCCGCGATCTATGCCGCGCCTCTGCCAACGGTCTCGATGAACGAAGCTCGTAAGATGGCAGACGAAACGCGCGCCAAGCTGGCGGGACGGCATCACACAGACAGCGTCGAACTGCTGCGTGAGGATCGGTCGCGTGGAAGCTCTTCGGCGTGGATGACCGAAGTGGATCGACTGCAAATCACGCTCGAACAGATGGACCGGCTGCTGGATGCCTTGGAAGACCTCAAGCAAACCATTCTGCCGACCGATCCCACGCACTTCGCCGCGATGGCCGAAAGGCCGCTGGAAGACCTCGGCCGATTGAAAAGCGAAATCCGTGAGTGCTTGCGAGAACTCAAACCAGTCGGTTGAACGAGCGATCAAACCATGTCTTTGCCGCGACTTGATGAAAACGGATATCTGCCACCAGGGATTCATGACGCGAGCTTCGACGATTTACTCGACAGATTCGGTCAATCACCTCACCGCAACGCTCTGTTGCAACAACTCGGCCGGTATCTTGTGGAACTGCGGCAGTGGCCGTTGGCTCAAGCGGTTCTTGTGGATGGGAGCTTCGTGACCGACGCGCCGGAGCCGAATGACGTTGATCTCGTACTCGTGTTGCGCGACGACTACGATCTTTCCAAGAGTGTCTCGCCATTTGAATACAACTTGCGGTCTCGGCGGCGGGTTCAAAAGACGTATGGTTTGGTTTTGTTCGTGGTCCGGCCGCAGTCGGTGGATTACGATCGGTTCGTGGAATTCTTCAGCCAAGTTCGGAATCAGCCGGGACAGACCAAGGGAATCGTGCGAGTGCGACCATGATTGAAAACTCTGCGGGACTGGCTCAGGCTCGGCAGCAATTGCGAAACATGGAAGAGGTCGTGGCCGAACTGTGGCGGCAAGCATCCACGATGCACCCGTCGCAGTTGGCTTTGCAGTTGGAAGGTCCGATGGACGTGATCGAACACCTGCACGGTGAGATCGACGAATACCTTGGCATCGAGAAAGCCCGCGAGTTGCTGTCGCGAGCGCACTCCGTCACCGGGCCGAGCGTGTGAAAGCTCGCGCGACGAGCGGCGGCTACTTGATTTCGACTGCGAGTTCGGACATCGTGGTGACCGTGTAATTTGGAGTGCGGGATATCAGTCCCGCTTTGGATCGGTTGCGACAAGCGGGACAAATCCAAAGCGGTGCTGACACACCGCACTCCAAAGGCTGTTCCAAACGGATGTCTGGTTTTAGGATCACTGCGTTTTGAAACGCGGTGACTCCGGTCACCGCAGTCCAAAGAAGTTCACGAGCGGTGGGTGGCACGCTCAGAACGAAGTGACTTCAAGTGGTGACGCATGAAGATTCCCAGCAGCGCCATCATTCCCGACGAGAAGTTGACGAAATACTTGTTGGTCCCTCGGCCCTGGGATGACAAATCGAAGTATCTGGGACGGGTTGGATTTCGATTGGATCAACCGGAACTCCTGCGAGACGCGATCAGGGAATTGGCGGATCGACAGGAAGCGACGGAGGATGGTTTCAACGAGTACGGAACGTATTGGCGGGTTGAAGGGGACTTGGTGGGACCGAATGGACGGTTGCCGGTCGTTCTGATCTGGTTGCAGTGGAACATCGACGGTACGGTCCACTTTGTCACATTGAAGCCTCAAAAGGTGTCGGTCGTATGAAACTCGCTCTGTACCAACGCGTGGCACTCCGGCGTGATCTCAGCGAACATCCCTTTCGTCGCGGCGACGTCGCTTGCCTTGTGGACCGAGTCCCACACCCTGCTGGCGGTGAAGGTGGGTGCGTCTTGGAGATCTTCAACGCTCTTGGCGAATCCATTGCCGT
>CAMDDX010000058.1 GCA_945893075.1 Planctomyces sp. SH-PL62
CGCTAGCCCCGGTTCATGCCGTGTAACCGGGGCTAGCGCCGCGCGGCTAATTTCTGCGATCCGTATGAGAGGGATGATGATGGAATCCAATTCCGCGACCGAGCCAACTCCGTTCGATGATGGCGAGTTCTATGACGTGATTATGGGCCAGATGGCGGACTACGACCTGGCTTTTTATCGCCAGTTAGCTCGTGAAGCTGGCGGACCTGTGCTCGACCTTCCCTGCGGAACGGGGCGAGTTCTTCTGCCGCTGCTGAAAGAGGGGATCGACATCGAAGGGGTGGACTTGTCGGCCGAAATGCTCGCGAGGCTACGGCAGAAAGCCGCCGAGTTGGGATTACAGCCGCGAGTGCAGCAAGCCAGCTTCACTGACTTCCGTTTGGACCGTCAATTCGCGCTGATCATCAGCCCGTGCAATTCGTTCGTCCACAATCTCACGGCGGATGATCAAATTCAGTCGCTGCGACTCTGCCGCGAGCACTTGTTGCCGGGCGGCTTGCTGGTGATCGACACGTTCTTTCCCGGCTCGCAATTCCTGGCGACTGACAACCAGCGAGTTTTGGAAGGGGAGATCACGCATCCCACGACCGGGAATCGCTTGCGGATGTACGACTCGCGATCGTTCGACCGGGTGAAGCAGCTTTTTGATTCCAAGAATGAAGTCGAAGAACTCGACGCGGACGGCCGGCTGCTGTCGACGCGCCGGTTCTCGACGACCATTCGCTGGATTTACAAAACGGAAATGGAACTGCTGCTCCGCATCGCGGGCTTTTCCCGCTGGGAAATCTGCGGCGGCTTCGACCGCCGGCCGCTCGAAGTCGAAACCGATGGGATGATTGTGTTCGCTTGGAAGTAAGGACGGCGGTCGCAATCACTTCCCGATCAGCCGCAGGGCGCTAGCCCCGGTTGGTCTCGTTCGAACCGGGGCTAGCGCCCTGCGGCTCATCGCACGTTGTTCCACTTCAGGAAGTTATTTCGGCCACATTCTAATCGCGCAAGTGGAACAGCCGCTTGAGCGCGTCGATCAGACCGTGCGGCGTTCCCGATTTCGCCTCATGTCGCAGCGCTTCGAGCGGCGGATGCAGCAGCTTGTTGACGATGCGTTCGACGCCCCGCTCCACGGCTTCCAGATCGACCGGTGAGAGATGCGCCAGCTTGGATCGCAGGCGGGCGAGTTCGTCGCGGCTGACGTCGTGCCATTGCTCGCGCAGGCGTTTGACGATCGGGCCGGTTGCCATGTGGTAGACGTCCTGCATGAATCGTTCGGCTTCTTCGTCGACGATCAGTTGAGCCGCCTCAATCTCACGGTAACGCGCCTTGCGGTTCTGTTCGCAAGTTTCTTCGAGAGCGTCGATGTCGTAGAGGAAGACGTTGTCATCCAGTTCGGCGATGGCCGGAGCAAAGTCGCGCGGAGCACCGAGATCGAGAATGAACACCGGCTTCTCGCCGGAGCGGCGACGTGCCTCACGGAAGCGATTCACATCGACGACCGGTTCGGTCGCGCCCGTCGTGCTGACGATCATGTCGGCACGAGCGAGTTCTTCGTCGAGAGCCTCCCACGAGCGCGGTCGTGCTCCGACCGACGCAAATTGTGCGGCGAGCTTCTCGGCTCCTGCGAGGCTGCGGTTCACGACGGTAATTTGCCGGACCCCTTCTTCGCAGAGATACCGCAGCGTTTCCTCGGCCATCTCGCCAGCTCCGAGGATCAGTACACGCTTGTCGTCGAAGCGATCGAAGATGCCGCGGCCGAAGTCGCCGACCGCGACGCTGGCGATCGAGACGCGGCCCTCGGCCAGTCGCGTTTCGGAACGCACGCGCGCTGAAACGCGGATCGCACCTTGAAACATCGCGTGCGTGAGCGGGCCGCAGGCGTTGTGGTCTTGAGCGGCGCGGTAGGCTTCTTTGACTTGGTTCACGATCTGCGGTTCGCCGAGCACCATGCTGTCGAGACTCGACGCGACTCGAAACAAATGCCGTACTGCATCCGGACCGGTCTCGGCCAGCAGTTCGTCGGAGAACTCTTCCAACGGAAGGCGATGAAACTCCGAGACGAACTCGGCGATTTGCTTGCGAGTCGGCGCGGCGTCGGGCGATTCCTGAGCCGAATAGACCTCGACGCGATTGCACGTCGAGAGCACGACGAACTCGGACGAACGAAAGCGGCTGGCGAGTTCGCGATAGGCCGCTTCCAGCTTGTCACCCGCGAAGGCGAGCCGTTCGCGAATCGACAGGTTCGCCGATTGATGATTGCAGTACACAACTTGGAGGTTCATGACGCACCTCCACGAGATGAACCGCCGTTAGCCGTACCGCGACCGTCAGGGAGCGGCCCGATGGTGGATCGACGCGGGCCGCTCCCTGACGGTCGCGGTACGGCTGACGTCTTCGCTCCGCTATGAAACGTGGTCAACGACAGCACTTGCAGGCCAATCAGAATCGCCAGCAAGAAACCGCCGGCCCACAGTGTCAGCGCCGCGACTTGCTTGCCGGTCGAGCGGCGCGTTGTCAGCAGCCACACAAACAGCGACATCATCGCCACCCAGACGACTCCGTGGCCGAGCACGACGGGGTCGGAGAAGGACAACACGGCTCCAGCCTGCTGCGAGGTTAAGCCCAACGCGACACCGCTGCCGAGGCCCAACGTCAACACCGGCACGCTGACGACCACCGCCCACCAGTTCCAACGGGCCAGCCGAGCCAGACTCGGCAACAAGACTCCCGGCTGCGAAGCGTGATGATGTTTCAATCGCCGGTGCTGCACGACGTACATCACGCTCAGCATGACTCCGACAACGACCCCCGTGATCCCGACCGCCAGCAGCGAGGCGTGCAGCATCACCAGTCCGCGATTTCCGGCGATCAGAGGATTGGGCTGCTTACTGACGAGGTACGAAGCCCCCACGAACAGCAAGACGACCGGCAGCAGAAACAGCCCCACCGCCAACTCGCGATCCACGGCCGTCAGGAACAGGTACAACAGCACGACAATCCAGGCGAGCACCAGCAGCCAGTCGTGCGGAGAACTGAGCAGCGGCGGCAGATTTTCCTGCCGGCCGCGGATCAACAGATATCCCGTCTGAGCCGCAAAGCCCGCGAGTCCAAAGACCAACCCGATCCAGCGAGCGATCGGCCAGCGCTTCAACAACCGCGCGGCATCCAGCCCCAACGCCACCACATAGCTGGCGAGGAAACAGAAGACGCTCACTTTGGCGAAGAATTCGATCGGCATGAATCAGACGGTCCAATCTTCCACAGACAGTCCCGGAACTCTCTCAAAGTCTTTCAAGTTCTGCGTGATAACCTTCGCACCACGAGCGAGAGCGATCGCAGCGATGCGGAGGTCGTGCGTGCCGACTCCGAGTTGTTGCGATTTCAAATCTTGAAAGATCTCTAAAGCGGACTCATCGAATGGCATCACAGGCAGGCGGCTGAACGTGATCAGAGTGTTTTGCAATGCCAAATAAGCCGACAGCAAATGTCTGTCATCGCGAGGTCTGTTGATCTCTGCCAACCAGCCCTTGAGCTGTTCCTGGTAACTGACCACTGTGGTCCAAACCTCCGATGCGGGGAGCTGTTTCATTTTGCGGACGATTCGAGACGAGGTCGGTGCGTCATCCTCGCGCAGGAGCGAGATTATGTTCGTGTCGAGGATCACGGGCATGATGGCTCACTTGGCTGTGGCGGCTGGACGCCGACGCTTCTTGGGGCGGATCTTGCTGCGAGCTTGTGAGTAATCCTCGTCCCGATGCCGCTTCATGGCTTTGACCATCTCTTGGAAGAAAGGGTTGCCCTTGTCGATCCCGACGATCGATTCCCATCCACCATCCGCCACAGCGGATGGTGCCTGCTTCAAGCTGGCGACTTCGGCTTCGAGCCGAGCGACTCGTTCTTCGAGGTCGTTGAGTCCGTTGCTGTCGTGACGGCCGTTACGTTGGACTTTCATGGCAAGTTTCCTCAATTGCGTGGATACAAAACAGTATGTCGACTTCGGAAGCCCCTCGCCACGCGAAACGCCAACGACGTCATGGCCTCGACAGTTCTTGCACCGTGTTCACAATCTGGTCTTCGAGTCCCGCTTTCCACTTCGACGGCTGCATGTAGACGATCATGGACGTGTCCCCTTCGTAGCCCCCCTCGGTGAGGACTCGTTCGGAGGGGATGTAGGCCATCACGTCGTTGGCGTAGCCGGTGACCCACGTCTGCCCTTGGCCGAGTTCTTGTTTCAGCCGCAGCGAGTAATCGACGACCACCTCTCCTCCGAGCGCGATCCAATTCACGTTGCCGAGTTTCCAGACCTGCACCGGATACGGGTAAGTCGGCGAGAGCGGCTTGCCGGCGTCGATGTCTTTGAGGAACAGTTTTGCTCGCGTGCGCTGGTAACGATCGGTGACCTCGGCGGTCTTCAGCAGTTCGTCGCGCGACGGGATCGTGTTGAACTCCAGCGGAATCTCGCGGAAGCGAGTGCGCACCGCGCCGCTGACGGGGGACATCTCAGTCGCCAGGGTTTTATCGACGGAAAGCGCGAGCATCCGTCCGTATTGCTCGGCGAGTTCTACCTTGCGGCGCGGGAGCGGGTTTTGATCGGCTCCGCAGCCGCTGAAGAACAGCGCGGTCGCGCCGGGATGACGTTCCTCCAAATACAACTGAGCGAACCCGGCGTAGTCACCGCAAAACTGATAGAAGCCGAGCACCGTGTTATGGCAGGCGTAGCCGAAGATCACGCCGCGCACTTGAGTCCCATCGGCGGACAGCACGCGCAGGACCGGAACTTCGTGGTCGATCGGGCCGGTGCCGATGGGTGCTCGGCGGTTGGACGCGAATCCGCAGTTGCCGACGCCAGTCGCCACGCGAGCTGGCTTGAGGTCGGCCATCGCGCTGTCGATCGCTTCGGTCACGCGCGCGTCGAGCCACTTCTGATTGGCCATGACTTGCTGCCAGTCCTCGTCTTTCATGTCGAGCATGTGCGTCAGCGTTTGATCGAGCGCCGGCCCGCAGTGCGTGTGCGAGCAACAGAACATGAGGTCGGCTCGCTCCAACTTGTGCTTGGCCTTCGCGGCGGCGGAGACACGCTCGGCCATGACCTTGGGCACGCCGACCAAGTCGAGCGACACCATCACGACACGCTTGCCGCCAGCGTCCTGCAACGCGGCCGCGCGAGCGTACAAGTCGTGGACCTTGCCCTCGGAGGCATGCGTCCGCCCGCCGTAGCCGCTCATCCACATCGGCTGTTCGGGAGTAATGACGACGCGCGCGAAACCGGCCTTCCAACCGGAGTCCTGAGCAACTGCCGTCGTCGCGAGAACGAGCAAGATCGAACAAATCAAACCGCATCGAAACATCGTAAAGTCTCCAAGAGAAAGGCCATGTCTTGTCCGGCTGTTGGCTGTTGGCTGAAAACTGATGGCCGTCATCCCAAAACCAAAAGGGTTGAGATCACAGCCATCAGCCATCAGCCAACAGCTTTCGGCCGGACAGTCGGGCGAGGCTGAGGAAGTCGATTGGTAACTCGGTGCGGCCTGTCGTTGCCAAGTCGGCGAAGACGCTGCCGAGCACTGACGTGAACTTGAATCCGTGGCCGGAGAAACCGCAACCGATCACGACGTTGGAAAAGTCTGGATGCTGATCGACGACGAAATGCCGGTCGGGCGTGACGGTGTAGAGGCAGGTCGAATGCCGCGCGGGCTGCGGGCGGACATTGGGTAGGCAAGTTTTCAGAAAGTTTGCGATTTGCTGAACGTCGGAGTCATGCAGTTGGCGATCCACGAGCAACGGATCGGCGACAAGCTCGCCGCCGGAATGTTGAGCGACTTTGAGAACGTGCCCGTCGAGCGAAGGAAAGCCGTAGAACGTGGATGCCGTTTCGTGCGTAGCCCGGACGCCTACGTCCGGGCGCTCGGACGTAGGCGTCCGAGCTACGAAGTCAGCCGGCATCTCGAAATAGAACGTTGGCATCGACACATCGAGGTTGTACGCGGGCGACGTCGTCTCGAACCAAAAGATCGGTTTGCGGAGCACCTGCAACGGCAGCTTGAGATCGGCGAGCACGGATGCCGCCCAAGAGCCGGCCGTGATGACCATTGACGCAGCGACGAACTCGCGAGTCGCCGTGCGCACGCGAACTTCGCGGCCGGTGCTCGACCACGAGACAACCGGTTCATCAAACAACAGCGTCGCACCGTGAGCGGTTGCGCGATCCAGATGGGTGCGCACGCAATCTTCGACCTTCAAGAATCCGGCATCAGGCTCGAAGACGGCATCGAATGATTCGGGAACTCGAAAGCCGGGCCAGCGCTGCGTCGCTGCGGAAGCAGACAGATTTTCGATGGTCAGTCCATGCTGACTCGCGGAGAGTCGCGCTCCGGAGATCGCTTCGCTGTCGGGCAGGCCGGCGAGCATCAGGCCGCACTTCCAAAACAATTGCTGTTGCGATTCGGCTTCGAGATCGGCCCACAAGTCGTACGCTCGCAACAGCAGCGGGACGTAGTCGGGATGCTCGAAGTATGCCTTGCGGATGATCCGCGTTTCGCCGTGCGAGCTCCCTTGGTCGTGCGCCGGGCCGAAGCGGTCCAGACCGAGCACTCGCAGGCCGCGCCGCGCGAGATGATACGCCGCACCGCTGCCGAAGCCGCCGACTCCCAACACAATCACGTCAAATACTTCCGCCATGCGGCACCGTTTGTCAGATCGAAGGGGCGGTCTTAGGCTGCCGCACTCAATGTAGACGAGTCACTCCGTGACTCGAATCTTCCGGTCACGGAGTGACCGGTCTACTTTAGAGGCTAAGGCTTCACGCTCAACACCGACAAGGCAACGACATGCACCAGGAATCGGACCTGTCACGAACACGGTTGCTGGGCATTTGCGGAATCCTGTTGTCGGCGTCGCTGATCAATTACGCCTGCCGAATGCCGTTCACGCAGAACTCGATCGAGATCAAGGCGGCGTTCGGAGCGGACGGATATGGCAGCGTCGAGGGCTTGTTTGGTTTGGGATTCGCGTGCGGCGGACTGCTGTTTGGCTTCTTGGCCGACTTCGTCAAAGTCCGTTGGTTGTATCCGGTGGTGATGCTGTCGTGGGCGTTGGCCGGAGCCTCTTCCGCATGGGTCGAGACGGTGGCGGGCTTGGGCATCAGCCGTTTCGCGTTGGGTTTGTTTGAGGCCGGGCATTGGCCCTGTGCGTTGCGAACGACACAGCGCGTCTTCAAACCGGCTCAACGAACTTGGGGCAATAGCCTGTTGCAGAGCGGAACGGCGGTGGGGTCGATCCTCACTCCGTTCCTGATCTTGGCGGTGCATCGGTACGACCCGGAGCAGTGGCGGTTGTCGTTTGTGCTGACTGGAGTGCTCAGTCTGCCGTGGGTCATTGCCTGGCTGCTGACTTTGCGAGACGCCGACCTTCAGCGTCCGGTGATCGCGACCGACGAAGCGGCGGCGGGAGTCGGTGAAGAGCGACAACTTCGCGACCAAGTTTCCTGGTGGGACATCATGGCGTCACGGCGTTGGTGGGTGTTGGTCGTGACGACGATCTCGATCAACACGACCTGGCAGTTCATTCGCGTGTGGCAGTCGGACACGCTGCGTGAAGAGAAGGGCTACGACAAAGAGTTCGTGCAGTATTTCACCGTGATCTACAACGCGGCGACGTTGATCGGCAGCATCGGCGTGGGCTGGCTGGTGGGACGCTTGGCAACGCGCGGTTGGAACGTGCATCGCGCGCGAGTGGCGGTGTTCACGGGCTGCTCGCTGCTGGTGGCTTTGCTGGTGCCGACCGCGTTCATGCCTGCGGGATGGTTGTATCTGGGAAGCTGGCTGGTGATCGGCATCGGGGCGCTCGGTTTGTTCCCCGTTTACTATTCGTTCAATCAAGACCTGTCGGCCAAGTATCAAGGCCGAGTCAGCGGAGTGCTGAGCTTCTCGTCCTGGCTGGTGCAGTTCTTCGTGCATCCAGCGGTGGGATCGGCGTTCAAGACGCACCCGGAAGCTCGGCCGTGGCTGTTCGCGACGATCGGCGTGCTGCCGCTGGTGGCGTTGATTGGACTGGTCACGTTCTGGGGACGGAAAGAAGAAGCATGAAGAAGCGCCGTCGAAAACGTCGTGAGGTGGCTGTCGAGGCGTCTTACGTCTGCGACAACTGCGGCGAGGAGATCGTCATTCCGGTCGACCGCTCGGCCGGCGAGTCGCAGGAGTTCATCGAGGACTGCCCGGTCTGCTGTCATCCGCAGATGATTCGCGTCGAAGTCGACGAGAACGGTGAGGCACGCGTGTGGAGCGAAGGGGAAGCAAATTAGCCGTGGCGGACGCAGCTTGCGTCCGCGCTTGACCGGCGCAAGCTGCGTCGGCCACGAGTCACTCGGCAGTCGATGAGGATTGCGACTGCGACTGCGACTGCGACTGCGATTGTTCGCTGACGTTGGCGATCGGTTGCGTGGCGAAGAAGCTGTCGAAGATCGCGGCGTCCACTTCGTTGATGCTGAGTTGGACGCGGTCGATGAATTCGTGCAGGCCGGAATGGATGATGTCGGCGGCTTGCGTGAACTCAAATTCGGAACGTAACCGGCCGAGCAGTTTTTCGGCTTTGAGTTGGAACGTCCCTTTGGGCGAGCCGGTGATGGCTCGCAGCGATTCTTCGGCACGGCTCAGGCAATAGCGGACGGAACGCGGAAAATCCTGGTCGAGCATCAAGAAACCGACGACGTGTTCCGGAGCGATGCGGCCACGGACTCGGCGATACATTTCCAGCGCGCTGGCGGACTTCAACAACGCGGCCCACTGGATCACGTCGAGCGGCGCTGCGACTTCGCTCGTCGTCGGTAGCAGGATGAAATACTTCACGTCGAGAATACGTGAGGTCTTGTCGGCTCGTTCGAGGTTGCGGCCCATACGACCGAAATGCCACGCCTCGTTACGCGACATCAGCGATTCCATGATGCCGACCAGCAGTTGGCTGTAGCGTTTCACTTCGCCGAGGAAATGGGTCGTGTTCTCCAACGCGTTGGGGACATCGGCTCCGCGCACGAAGAGGTAAAACTTGTTGAGCTCCTCCCAAACTTCCGACGGCAGGCTGCCGCGGATCGTGCGAGCGTTCTCGCGTGCGGAGTACAAGCACGACACGATCGAGTTGGGGTTCTTGCGGTCAAACGTGAGGAATTGCCAGACGCTGTCGCGAGTGGCTGGGCCGTGACGCTCGGAGAACGTTTTGTAATCGCCGGTTGTGGCGACGAGCGGTTCCCACTGCTGGCTGAGGCTGTCGCCGAGGTCCAGCGTCATGTGCATATTGACGTCAAGAAACCGCGCGACGTTCTCCGCCCGCTCGACATAGCGGCTCAACCAGAACACGGAATCGGCCACGCGGCTCAGCATCGAAACGATCCAATCAACTCACGTCGAACGTAGCCGCGTTCGCCAGAACGCGGGCTGATTCGTGATTTTCCCGCGTTCTGGCGAACGCGGCTACGAGTGCTACGCCAGCACCCAGGTATCTTTGCTGCCGCCTCCCTGCGACGAATTCACGATCAGCGAGCCTTTTCGCAACGCGACGCGCGTCAGGCCGCCGGGGAGCACGAAAATGTCTTTGCCATAAAGCATGTACGGTCGCAGATCGACGTGCCGGCCTTCGAGGTGATCGTCCACGATGGTCGGCACGCGCGACAAAGCAAGCATCGGTTGAGCGATGTAGTTGCGCGGGTTGGCACGAATTAGATCGGCACACTTCGCGAGTTCCTCCGAGGTTGCTCGCGGGCCGATCACGATGCCGTAGCCGCCTGATTCGTTCGTCGGTTTGATGACCAGCTTCGCAAGGTTGTGCAACACGTATTGCAGGTCTTCCGGTTCCGAGCAAATGCGCGTCGGCACGTTGTTGAGGATCGGGTCTTCGCCGAGGTAGTACTTGATGATCCTCGGCACGTAGGCATAGATCGCCTTGTCGTCGGCGACTCCGGTGCCGGGAGCGTTCGCCAGTGTGACTCGGCCTTTGCGATACACGTCCATCAGGCCGGGGACGCCCAGTGCCGAATCAGGGCGGAAACATTTCGGATCCAGGAACGTGTCGTCGATGCGGCGGTAGATCACATCGACGCGCTGCAAGCCGCGTGTCGTTCTCATGCAGACGTAGCCATCGGAGACGACGAGGTCCGAACCTTCGACCAGTTCCACGCCCATCTGCTGCGCGAGGAAGCTGTGCTCGAAGTACGCCGAGTTGTAGATGCCCGGCGTGAGCACCACGACATTCGGGTTCTGTGTGTTCGGTGGCGCGACGTGTTGCAGCGTCTCAAGCAATCGTTCGGGATAGTCCTCGACCGGCTGAATGCGGAGGCCGCCGAAGATTTGCGGAAACGTCCGCTTCATCACTTCGCGATTCTCGATGACGTACGACACGCCGGACGGGCATCGCAGGTTGTCTTCGAGCACATAGAACTTGCCGTCGCCGTCGCGCACCAAATCGGTGCCGACCACATGGCACCACACTCCGCCGGGGGGCTTCAGGCCGACGCATTGCTTCAGATAGCACGAGGCCGAGAACACCAGCTCAGCCGGCACGATGCCGTCTTTGAGAATGCGCTGCTCGTTGTAGATGTCGTCGATGAACACGTTGAGCGCGAAGATCCGCTGCCGCAGCCCGCGTTGGATGATCTCGAATTCGGCCCCGTCCACGATCCGCGGCACGATGTCGAACGGCCAGACTTTTTCGGTCCCCGCCTCGTGGCCGTAAACGGCGAACGTGATGCCCATGTTGAGCAGCGTCAGGTCGGCCGCCTTCTGCCGACGCACAAGTTCACCGTCCGATAACGCGCTCAGCCGACTCGCCAGCACATCGGCTCGCGATCGCGGCGTGCCCGCCTCGTCGAACATCTCGTCGTAAAAACCGTCGGTTTGATAATTGTCCAATCGCATGAGCGCACCTTGTCCGCGATTCGCGAAGAAAGCAACCGGCATACCGAAACGGGATCGTTGAAATTCTTCGGCTCTCAGCCAACCATCGTGGCTCCACCTCGAAACTCGTGCCAGTGAATCGGGCAACGAGCGTCGAATTCGGTCGCACTTCGGGGCGCTCGGTTTTGGTCAAATCCGTAGCCGCGTTCGCCAGAACGCGGGTCGACGCGCGAATGCCCGCGTTCTGGCGAACGCGGCTACGGGACGGCTTCTTCATCCCTCGCGGCCACATCGACCGAGACGCCGACGGAATGTTGTTCGCCTCCCAGAATCACCCCCTTCAACGGGCTGACATCCTCGAAGTCGCGGCCCCAGCCGAGCACGAGGTGTTTGTCGCTCGGCTGCACGTTGTTGGTCGGATCGACATCCAGCCAACCGCTGTCTGGGCAATAGACCGAGACCCAGGCGTGCGTCGCGTCAGCTCCGACCAATCGCGGCTTGCCAGGGAGCGGAGTCGTTCGCAAATACCCGCTGACGTATCGAGCGGCCAGACCCAGCGACCGCAGGCAGGCGATCTGCAAGTGAGAAAAATCTTGGCAGACACCGCGCCTTTTTGCGAACACTTCACTGATCGGCGTCGCGATCGTGGTGGATTTCGGATCGTATTCAAACTCGCGATGAATCCGCTCGGTGAGTTCCAGCACCGCCTCGAACAGCGGCCGGCCCGGCGCGAACGAAGGACGCGCGTAATCGGCAAGCTCGCCGCTGAATGGCACATGCCGTGATGGAAATGCGAATTGGTACGCCTCCAGGCTGGCGACATCGCGGTTGGTTCGCAGCCGGTCGCGAACGGCTTCCCAGGCGGGAGTCTTTTGGGGATCGACGGCTGCTCGCGGAGAGACTTCGACTTCGTGGCTGGCCGTGATGCTCAACGTGCGATGCGGTTCTTGCACGGAAAAGAATGTGAGTTGATTTCCGAAGTAATCCGCACGAGACGACAAGATGGCCGGCTGCGGCCGAATCACCAGCATCGTCTGCCGACAGTGTTGCTCGGCGGTCTCACGCGGCGTCAGATGCGCCAGGTTTTGGCACAACGTCACCGACGCGGAATACTCGTAAGTCGTGGTGTGAGTGATTTGGTAGAGCATGATTTGTGAATACCGAATGACAAAGTACCCAGTGAGACGTCACCTCAGCCGTGTGTTCTATTCGCGCTCCACTTAATTCGCGCGGCCCATCGAATCATGGCCGCGCGAATTAAGTGGAGCGCGAATGAACCACAAAACTGAATCGAGAGCTTTCCGAATTCGTCATTCCTGATTCGTTCCCAGATGTCGCGAGGTTTGCAAATGGCTGAGATACGCCTGCGTCAGCGCGTCGGACAACGCCGGCAGGTTGGCGCTCAGGCGGTCGAGAAGCTCTTGCAAGAGCGGTCGTTGACCGGACTCGTCAGGCTGAGCAAGTCGTTCGGCATCGGCCAGGCGCAGCTCGGTGAGTGACGAGAGCATCAGCCTCTGCTCAGGACTGCGGCGAGTCTGCACGCTCGTGTCGCGCGGCAGGAAGTCGACGTCGTCGGCGAGCGCCGCGAATTGAAAGACCAGCGAACGCGGATTGGTTTCGTCGGACAGCAGCAAGTCCAAGACGGCCGCCGCCTGTACGCTCCCTTGATAGCGGCGGCGATAGGTCATCGAGCTGTCGGCCACTTGCAACACCGCCTCCAGCAACGGTCCTTCGGGATGGCTGACGATGCAGAGCGTGCTGCGCAGCAACTTGATCGTATGGGCTGCCCGCTCCAACTTGCGGCCCATGTCGAGGAATCGCCAGCCGGCACTGCGCGTCATGCTCTCGACCGCCAACCCGCCGAACGCGGCCAGCGTGATGACGACTCGGTCGAGCAAATCCAGTTCGTCGCTGAGCGTGCGATGAATCGGGCTATCGCTATCTCCAGCACGACGCGCGAGCGATTGGTCGGCATTCACAGGCGCATTCCCTCGCTCACGCGTCGGGTTACTGGCGAATCGCTGATCGCCGCGCAGCGATGACAGATCACCCAGCACGCGCCACATGTCGTTCGAGATGCGATCGCGCACCGTCGCCGCAAGCTGCCACAGCATGTTGACCGTCGAGGCCAAGCTGCCGGCTCGTTGGGTCTCGTGGATCACCGCCGACAATTCGTCTTCCGGTGCGGGCAGATGCAACTCGGCTCCATCACCCACGAAGCCAGGGAAGCAATCGCTCATGAATGTGACGGCTCGCAGCAGCGTCGGCATTTCCAGAGCTTCCGCGAGGCCGGTTGTTTCTGTCAGCCGCACCAGCACCCCGCGCAGCAGCCGAGTCAGTCCCTCGGCCCGTTCGACGTAGCGGCCCAGCCAATACAAGTTGTCGGCGACGCGGCTGGGCAGATCGCTGCCGCCGCGAGTGATCTCCAGCGGCGAACCTCCGGGGCCGAGCAACGTCAACTGATGCACTGGCCCGTCGGACAACACCCAGGTGTCCTTGCTGCCTCCGCCACGCTGCATCGACACGACCATTGTGTCGGCCGACGCACTCACGCGCGTCAGTCCGCCTGGCATCATCACGAACGAATCTTCGTGCGCGGTGAGGTACGTCCGCAGCACGAGATGCCTTGGTTGCAGTTGGTCACCGATCAAGACGGGCGTCGTCGAGAGCGTCAGCCGATGTTCGCCGACGTAGTCTTGCGGTTTCGCTCGAATCTTCGCGGCGAGTTCGTCGCGCTGCTCGCGAGTCAGTTCATCTCCGAAGATCGGCTCCAGGCGGATACTGGCCAGAGCCGGCTTGATGACCATGTCGCGCAGATGCGAGAGCACATGATCGAGAGAGCGCGGCTCGCCACACCACCACGTCGGCACCGAAGCCAGCTTCAATTCTTCGCCGAGCAAGAACTGGCACAGTCCCGGCAGGAACGCCAAGAGTGCCGGCGTTTCGAGCAGTCCCGTGCCGAGCGCATTCGCGACGGCCACGTTGCCCGCATGGACCGCTTGCACGAGGCCGGGCACCCCCAGAAACGAATCGGGCCGCAGTTCGAGCGGATCACAGAAGTCATCGTCGAGCCGCCGCAGAATCACATCCACCGGCTGCAACGCGCCGAGCACTTTCAAGTACACGCGATTATCCCGCACCGTCAGGTCGCCACCTTCCACGAGCGTGTAGCCGAGATACCGCGCGAGATAAGCGTGCTCAAAGTACGTTTCGTTGTACGGGCCGGGGGTGAGCAAAACGATGCGGGGATTGTCTCGGTTGTGCGGTGCGATCGCTCGCAACGTGTCTTGCAGCGTGCGAAAGAACAACGCCAGCCGCTGCACGCGACAATCGCGAAACGCATCGGGCAACACGCGCGACAGCACCAGCCGATTCTCCAGCGCGTAGCCGGCACCCGATGGCGACTGCGTGCGATCGCCGAGCACACAAAACGCACCGTCCGCCGAGCGGCCGATGTTTGCGGCGTACAAATGCAGTCGCCGATTCTGGGGCCAGCGAATTCCATGACACGGCCGCAAGAACGCCGGGTTCGGGAAGACGACCTCCGGCGGCAGATAGCCTTCGGACAGACAGCGCTGCGGGCCATAGAGATCTTGTCCCAACGCTTCCAGCAATCGACCGCGCTGCACAAGTCCCGCTTCGAGCGACTTCGCATCTTCCGACGAAATCAGCAGCGGAATCGGATCAAGCTGCCACGGCCGTTCCATGCCGCGCGGGTCGCCATACACGTTGTAAGTGACGCCGTTCTCGCGGATCAGATGCTGCGCCTCTTCCCAGCGCCGCGTCAGTTCCGGTAGGCCGAGTTGATCGAGCGAATCGAGAAAGCCTTGCCAGTGCGGATGCACGTCGCCGCGCGGATCGAAGACCTCATCGGTCGCACCGAGCGCCGGGACATACCCCAGCCAATTCGCTGTCGGAGGAAGACGCGAACTCTGACTCTGGCTTTGCATCGCCGACTGATTCCAATTCGCCGTCGTCACCAATTGTGCTCTTCCCTGGAGTGCGGTGGCTCGACACCGCCCTCCATTGATCGCGGCCTTGCGTGTCCAAGTTTGTGGAATCGTGGTCGTGACGAGAGTCGTTGCTGAGACTTGGTCCTGACGACGATAACGAGAGTCCGTGCCACATCGTTTCCCGCGACCGATGGAGGGCGGTGTCGAGCCACCGCACTCCAAGGTTTATTTCACTGTGCTCGCGGGCGATGCCAGTCTAAAAGATTTCCGTGAAGCCTGCCCAGACGATGTCGCGGCGAAGACGGAGTCCACCAACGACGCAGCGGTAACTTGCGGAATGGGCGGTTTGCGCAGGTCGAGCGTCAACGGGAACTCCGGATGAATCTCCAGCGGCGCGGCTTTCCAAGCGTTCGGCGTGTGGCCGAATGGGAAGAACCGCGAGTGCCGCCGCGTTTCCGCTTCGGCCCCGTTGATCGGGAAGGTCTCATAGCCTCGGCCGCCGGGGTGTGAGACGTGGTACTGGCAACCGCCGATTGAGCGACCATTCCACGAGTCATACACATCGAAGATCAACGGCGCGTGAGCCGGAATCGTCGGGTGCAGGCATGACGGCGGTTGCCACGCTCGATAACGCACCCCCGCCACGTATTCGCCGACCGTCCCCGTCGAACGGAGCGGCACGCGCTGTCCGTTGCAGGTGACGATGTGCCGAGTATCCGTAAGCCCGCGGACTTTGACCTCGATCCGTTCGAGCGACGAATCGACATACCGCGCCGTGCCGCCGGGACCGGATTCCTCGCCGAGCACATGCCACGGCTCGATCGCCTGCCGCAGGACCAACTCGATGCCGTGATGAATCACGCTGCCGAGCAACGGACAACAAAACTCAATGTGCGCATCGAACCACGCTCGGTCGAAGGGATAACCGGCGTCATCCAACTCATGCAACAAGTCCGCGAGATCTTGCTCAATGAAGTGCGGCAGCAGGAACCGGTCGTGCAACTCGGTGCCCCAGCGAGCCAGCTTGTGCTTGTACGGCGACTCCCAGAAGCGAGCGATCAATGCTCGCAACAGCAGTTGTTGGACGAGACTCATCCGCGCGTGCGGCGGCATCTCGAACGCCCGCAGTTCGACCAGCCCGCGCCGGCCGTCGTCGCTGTCGGGCGTGTAGAGCTTGTCGATGCAGAACTCGGCCCGATGCGTGTTGCCTGTCACGTCGGTCAGCAGATGCCGGAAGACGCGATCGACCAGCCAAGGCGGAGCACCGCCGTCATCGGGAATCTGCTGGAACGCAATCTCCATTTCATAAAGGCTGTCGTTGCGAGCCTCATCAATGCGCGGAGCCTGACTGGTCGGCCCGACGAACATGGACGAAAACAAATACGACAGCGACGGATGATTGTGCCAGCAGGCGATCAAGCTGCGGAGCAAGTCCGGCCGCCGCAGGATCGGACTGTCCGCCGGCGTCGGCCCGCCGATGACGATGTGATTGCCGCCCCCCGTCCCGCAGTGCCGGCCATCGAGCATGAACTTTTCAGTGCTCAGCCGCGTCAGGCGAGCTTCCTCGTAAACCGTGTTCGTGAGGTCCACGAGTTCTTGCCAAGTCTGCGACGGCTGCGTGTTGACCTCGATCACGCCGGGATCGGGAGTGATCTGAAAATGTTTCAGCCGATGATCCGACGGCGGCTTGTAGCCTTCGAGCAACACCGGCATCTTGAGTTCCGCCGCTGTCGCTTCGATGGCCGTGACCAGTTCGAGGTAATCCTCCAACGTCTCGGCCGGAGGCATGAAGACGTGCAATCGCCCGTCTCGCGATTCAACGCACAACGCGGTGCGGACGAGTGGCGTGCTCTTGTAGCCGCTGTCGCCAGACTGCGGGCAACGCTCACCGACCCCCGCGTTCTGGCGAACGCGGCTACGTTCAGACGGCAACGCCTCGCGCGGCGCAAACGTACTTTGCTCGACGATTTGACGTCGATCCTCCTTAGCCTCCCACGGCAGCGAATCGAGCGGCAATCGGTAGCCCATCGACGAATCGCCGGGGATCAAAAACAAATGCTCGTGACGCAAGGACCACTGACAGCTTTCCCAAGCCGTTTCCCCGCGTCGCAGCGGCAGCGTGTAACCAACAACGTGCTTCAAGCCTTGCTCAAAGACCTTTGATAATCGGCGACGCTCTTCCGGATCTTCGAGCTTGTTCTTCAGCGGATCGACGTTGACTGGCAATTGCCGCTCGCGCCACAGGTGATACCAAGCGTCTTCGTAGCCGGGCCGACAGAAATCGCGATCGACTCTGAGCCGTTCGGCCAAGCGCGTGATGAAGGCGCGAGCGGAGTCGGATGAGAACCCGTAATCCCGGTTCATGTCGGCGAAGAGCGATTGATCCTCCCAGAGCGGCTCGCCATCAGGCCGCCAGTAACAGCCGAACGCCCAACGGGGCAGTTGCTCGCCGGGATACCATTTTCCTTGTCCATGAAACAGCAGCGCGCCTTTTGCAAATTTGGTTTTCAGCCGCTGCAACAACTCACCCGCCTGTTTGCGTTTGGTCGGGCCGAGCGCAGTCATGTTCCATTCAGGAGCGTCTCGCTCGTCGATCGACACGAACGTCGGCTCGCCACCCATCGTCAGTCGCACGTCGAGTGTTTCAAGCTCTTCGTCGATGCGTCGTCCGAGAGCGTCGATCGTCTCCCATTGCTCTTCTGAATACGGCTTCGTCACGCGCGTGTGTTCGACGACGCGCGTGACCGACATCTCGAACGCGAACTCTTCGCGAACTTTCTCGCCGTCGCCCTTCGAGCTGTCTGGTGTAAACGCAAACGATCCGGTGACGGCCGCTGCCGAGGTCGGTTCCGCCGCGCACGCCAGCGGGATGTGCCCTTCACTGGCCATCAGCCCGGAGGTCGGATCGAGTCCAATCCAACCCGCACCCGGCAAGTACACCTCGGCCCACGCATGCAGATCACAGAAATCGGCAGTCGGTCCCGACGGCCCATCCAGCGCCGGCACGTCCGAGATCAATTGAATCAAATACCCGGAGACGAATCGCGCCGCGAGTCCGAGTTGTCGCAGCACCTGCACCATCAACCACGCCGAATCGCGACACGACCCGCAGCCCAGAGTCAGTGTCTCTTCGGGAGTCTGCACTCCCGGTTCCATGCGGATGAGATATCGGATCTCGTGCTGCAAGCGCTGATTGATCGCCACGAGAAAATCATTGGTGAGGCACCCGTCTCGCCGCAGCGATCGCACCAACTCTGTGAGCTTCGGCCCGGCCGGCAGCGTTTCAAGATACGGCACCAGCTCGCGAGCCAGCGCCTCGTCGTACACGAACGGAAATTTCTCGGCACTCGGTTCGACGAAGAAGTCGAACGGATTGATCGCCGTCATCTCCACGACCAGATCGACTTCCACCTTCAGCGACCGCGCCTCCTGCTGGAACACCAACCGCGCGAGATAATTGCTGTACGGGTCTTGCTGCCAATTCAGAAAATGCTCGCTCGGCTCGACCCGCAATGAGTAGCTCACGATTGGCGTGCGGCAATGCGGAGCCGGCCGTAATCGGACGACGTGCGGTTGCAGCGTGACCAACCGGTCATAGCGGTATTCGGTCTTGTGATTCAGAGCCACTCGGATCGCCATGTCTCACCTTCACGTTGTTTCAAACTTGTCCTACTTCAAGCACCACACATTTGATGATCCCGCCACCGACCTGACCTCAATCGTATCTACTCAATTTCGATCGGACGGACGATTCGCAACTCATGCGTTCGTCGCCAATCGTCCCTCACGAATTTCTTCGCGTCCTCTGCGAACTTCTGTGAATTGTTTTTTGGTTTTGAACAGAAGGTCGCAAAGGACGCGAAGAACAACACGCGCACCGAGTGCGCGGTTTTCGTTTCGTCGCACGGGAAGCGAATGCTGCTCCACTCAATCCCGGCCTCTCGACCGGGATTGGAATACAGCGGATCGGCTCGAATCACCACAGAACCGGCTTCAATCTGGCCGTTTCGGATGCCCCGCGACCGCGCAGCCCTGCGTAATCCGAATGCGACCTACGTGATGCTCATCCATTCGAGGAATTGTTTGGCGTAACGGTCGAGATTCTCCTCGCTGCCGCCGCCTCGCAGCGGAGAACACATTTCGTAAGCGACTGCTCCTTGGTAGCCGATGTCGCGCAGCGCGGCGAAGAAAGAGCGGTAGTCGATGAAGCCTTCGCCCATCGGAACGGCGCGGATCGCATCCGGTTCGGGAACATAGTTGACGAGGTTCGGCACGTAACTGAATCGCGGCCGGCGCACGTAGTCGGCGACCGTCGTGTGAACGATCCGCGAACCGAGTCGCTTCACCGCAGCAACCAAATCGGAACCGTGCAGGGCAGGGGACCAGGCATCGAACGCGGCTTGGCAATTCGGTTCGTCCACGTCATCGAGCAAATCCGCGAAGCTCTCGAAGTGCGCGGCGGTGTCATGATGATTCTGCAACGCCAGCGTCACGCCGAAGTCGGCGGCTCGGCGAGACGATTCCTTCAGCGACTCGACACACCAGTTCCAGGCTTGGTCGTAACCGACGTTGGCTCGGCTGTAGCCGGTGAAGACACGGACCAGCTTGCAGCCCAACGTCGCGGCCAGCTTCGCCAACTGCGTGACGTAGAGCACCTGCATCTCGCGCGTCGGAATGTCCGGCCGATCGCTGCCGATCGTGAAGTCCGTGTATCCGGCGAGGCACGCGACCTTCAGGCCGAGTTCGTCGATGCGCCAGCGCAGGCGTTCGGTCGCCACGTTCTCAAAGTCGAGCACCGACAGATGCGGACGCTTGGCCATGAGCATCACGCCCTCATAGCCCAACGACCATGCGCGAGTCAGAAAATCATCGAGGCTCAACCGAGCCTGTCCCGGCCAGACGCCGGCATAGCTGACGGAATGCAGAACGGTTTGAAACATGGTGATCTCCTGGAGTGCTGCGGCTTGACGCAGCCCTCCATGCAATTGGAATGGCGACAGTGATCTCTGAGAAAACGGCTTTCGCTCAACCGGGCGGGGTAGCGACGGTTTTGGGACTTTGAATGTCGCTATTCCAAATGAATGGAGGGCTCCGTCAAGCCGGAGCACTCCAGGTTATCGTGGCCGCCGCCACTGCTCCCATTGCGATTGACCTCGGCCGGACGACTCGCCCGGCCACGAGTCACGACGCCACAAGCCTTGTTGACGATCGACGGTCTCACCGGAGAAGTGCGTGAGTTGATCGGCTGAAGTCCATTCCGCGTAGCCACCATCGTCGTCGGGCGGGAAACCAAACCAGCCTTTGATGATTCGAACCAGCAGCAGCAGCACGAACAGACCGATGGCGAAGAACAGGACCACGACCGGCAGCATCACGCCCAGCGAGAAATACATCTCGACGCGCGGCCAAATCCATTTCCAGCCGAGCAGCGTGACCAGCGTGCCGATGCTCAGAAACGGACCGAACGGAATCTCGCGATTCCAGGCGGCGAGCCGCGTGCAGAGGATCAGCGGGATCGACAGGCTGGCCGCCAGGAAGATCGCGACGATGGTTGGCTGCCAACCGAGAAAGGCTCCGACCATCGCCATCAACACGACATCTCCGAAACCCATCGCTTCGCGCCGCAAGGCCGCATGGCCGATCAGCCGAATGCTCCAGATCGCGCCGCCGCCAATCAACAGGCCCGCTACGCTGACCGCCAGCGCGTGCCATTGCGGATGCTCGGAGATCCACAGCGGGACCGAGGTCAGTGGTCCATTTGGTCTCTCGTGTCCGGTGAAGTAGCGGATCACGGAACGCAACAAGCTGGGGTCTTGAATCCACACCGGCACCAGCCAGAACTTGCCGAACAGCCCGGCGCCGATCACCGCCAGCGCCATCGGCGGCAACGTCACCGAGTCGGGAATAATCATCTCATCCCAGTCGATCAGCGACGCGACGAGGAGCGCCTCGATCAACACGAGATGATAGACGACTCGCAGATTGATCATCGCGATGCCGGACAGCCCCAGGATGTTGGCCGGATTCGACGGACTGAGCGAACTGGTCAGGCAACTGTCCGTGATCGACGCGAAGCGGCCTTGCGGCACCTCCATCCAATAGACCAGCACGAACAGCAAGCCGTTTGCCAATTCAATCAGCGGGTACTTGCCGGGGATGCCCCGTTTGCAGAAGCGACAGCGGCCGCGCAGCCACAGCCAGCCGACGATCGGCACGTTGTCTTTCGCGGGGAGTCGCGTTTTGCAGCAGTCGCAGTACGACCAGACGGGATTGATCAGCGACTTCCAGGCGGTGAAGACACCTTCGTGTGGCGGAAAGCGATGCACGCAGACGGTCAGAAAACTGCCGAGCACCGCGCCGTAGAGAAACATGAAGACGACCATGAACGCCGGAGGCAGATCATACGGAATCACGTCGCGCCTCCTCGCAGGTTGACGGGGAGTTGCCGCCACACGTCTTCGACCAGTTCATTCGCCGAGGCATGGTCTGTCGCGAGCATCATCGTCGCGCACTCGCGATACAGAGGCTCGCGCAGCGCGAGCAAGCGTTCGATCTCCGCTCGGCCTCCGCTGCTGGTGAGATTCGGGCGTCGTTGTCCGGTGGTGGGATCGGTCGCCAGCCGGCACTCGATCGTATCGGCCGATGCCTGTAACCAAATCACCGGGCCAGCGGCTTTCAGGTCGGTGCGAGTCGCCTCGTTCCCGATGGCTCCGCCGCCTGCCGCCAGCACCAAGCGGTCGCGGCGCAGCAACTCGGCGAGCAGTTCTCGTTCAAGTCGCCGGAACTCCGGTTCGCCGTCGGTCGCGAAGATGTCTTGGATCGACCGGCCGGCGCGACGTTCGAGTTCGACGTCGGCGTCGAGCCATTCCCAGCTCAGCCGCTGCGCCAACGGAGCTGCGAGCGTGCTCTTGCCGGTGCCGCGATAGCCGATCAGCGTGATGACCATTGTGGGGAAGTTCCAAGGTCCAAATTCCAATGTCCAAGGAATGTCCAAAGTCCAAATCCCAATGTCCAACATCGGACTGTTTGTTTTCTTGGAAATTGGAACTTGGTCCTTCATTGGACATTGAGGTTTGGACCTTGGACATTCGCCATCATGGTTTCAATCGAACGGGAGAGAGTTCTTGCCGCAATGTTTCGCGCATGTGTTCGATGGGCGCGGGTTGGCCGGTGAAGAGTTCAAACTGCGCGGCGGCCTGGCGAATGAACATTTCCAGGCCGGAGATCGTGTGGGCCTCACGCTGCTTGGCTTGCTTGATCAGCAGCGTATTTTCGGGATTGTAAATCGTGTCGAAGACGAGCATCCCTTCGCGCAGCCAGTTGTCCGCGAAGGGGGAGTCGTCCACGTTCGGGTGCATTCCGATCGGCGTGCAGTTGATGAGCACGTCGGCGAACTGCGCGCCGCGGTTTTCCCAGAGGACATGCTGGCAGCCGAGTCGTTCCGCCAGTTCTTTGGCTCGCGCGTGCGTGCGGCTGGCGAGCATCAGAGCACCACCGTTCTTGACCACGCCGGCTCCAATCGCCTTCGCGACGCCGCCGGCTCCGAGCATCATCACCCGCTTCCCAGTCACTGCGAAATGGTTGTCCGGCTCGGAATCCAAGCCGATCGCCAGCGTTTGCAGTGCGGCAAGGTAATCGGTGTTCGTCGCGTGCCACTGACCGCCGGCGTCCTTCCACAGCGTGTTGGCCGCGCCGATGGTTTGCACCGCCTCGTCACTGTGCTCGGCTTTGCTGACGATGTCCTCCTTGTGCGGAATGGTGACGCTGTAACCCTGCACGTCGAGCCAGTCGAAATCCCCCAGCGTCGCTGACAGCTTGTCCTTCGGCACTCGGAACGGCACGTAGACGGCGTTGATGCCCAGATGTTGAAACGCCGCGTTGTGAATCAGCGGGCTGTAGCTGTGAGCCAACGGATCGCCGAGCACTCCGAAGACCTGCGTGTCAGCGTTGATCTCGTCGAAGCGATAGAGATGCTTCATCTCATCGAACGACAACTGCCCCGGAGCCAGTTCGCGATCCTTGTTATACGTCGCATACGTCAGCGGGCTGCCGTACTTGCCGCAGAGGATGCGGCTGGCCGTGCCGAACTCGCCCATACAGAAGCCAGCCGTCGGCACGCTGCTCTGCTTGACCAGTTGCAGCATCCGCACCATGTCGCCGGGCGAATTCGCCATCGTCGTGAGCTTGATGATGTCCGGGTCCAGCTTGGTCATCTTGGCGTGGATGTCGGCCAAGTCCTCCGGTGTCTCGCGGAAGTTGTGAAAGCTGATGATCCGCTTCGTCTTGCCGTAGCGGCGAATCTGTAAGGCGATGTCCATCTCCAGATCGACGTATTCGACCTGTTGCACGATCGCCTGCCGGAGCAATGTCTGCCGCTGCTCTTCGGTGTCTCGCCAGCGGCCTTTGTCCTCGGCCCGCCGAATCGTGATGACGGTCGGCGTGGGCCGGTCTTTCAGCAACCGTCCCAGATCGGGCAAGTGAGACAAATAGTCCAAACGGTATTCAACCAGCTCGGCCCCTTTCTGGGCGAGAGCCTGATGTTCCAGAGTCACCATCTTGTGGCGCGTGCGGCCGATACTGACACAAATCATAAGTTGCGTAACCGAATCTAAGAGTGAAGCCGGAAGGGGATCGTCATCGCCGGACGGACTGTTTCAGGGGATTCTTCTTCAACCAATTTTCTAAGTCCGCGACCGAGTCAGCACGAGTGACGAACCGCAGAAGTTGCTGCTTGGAGCGGCGCGGCATTTTGGGCAACCGCTCTTCGAGTTCCTTGGGGACGTTGCGGAACCGATCCTTGACGATGAAGACGATCGCATCTTCCAGGCCCCTCGCTTCGCCTTCGCGTTGGCCGATCGCGATCAAGTCGCGTCCCGTCTGTGTGTCCCGGATGTCGGGTAGTTCGTACGGTGACAGCATGGTTTCAATCTCCTTTTTCGACTTCTTCTGGAAGCGTTGTTCCAACCAATTGAGGAAGACATCCAATAACACCTCGCGCCGGCGGTCGTCCAAGTCGCATTGTTTGAGCGCACGATAGTGATGAGCCGCCACAGATTCCAAGGTGTCATCGTCATGTTCCAGCAACGGTTCGAGTACGTTCGCAAGCGGATGTTGAGGCTGCCGCTGCCGCAAGTCGTTCAGGACGTCTTGCAGGACCACGCTCTGAACGACCTGAGTCCACGGAGCCGTACGCGGGTCCAATCCTGGTTTGCCGAAAACGATGACTCCTTGAACCGGGCGCTGCCCATGAGCTTCTTGAACCGCCGCCATCTCCATCACGATCCGCGTGTAGATGTTCTCGTCCTTTTGAAACTGAAACTCGGCCACCGTCAGTGGCTGCTGGGCATCATGCGGGACGAACACACCGTCGGGGTCGCGCTGTAGCTCTTTGACCGTGAAAGACCGCATTTCACAGGCTCCGGGCGATGGCAATCCCGTCAGCTCGAACAGCCATTCCGGCATCGCGGCGAAGATTTGAAAGAGCTGCTTGTCGGTTTTCATCGAGTCGCACCTATCCCAGCCTTCCGAATTGGCGTTCGAGTTCGTTCTCCGTCAACACGAGTGCCGTTGGTCGGCCATGCGGGCAGTGGTGAGCGTCGTCGATCAAGTGCCGCTGGGCGAGCAGGCTGTCGATTTCCTCCGGCGAGAGCCGTTGTCCCGCTTTGATCGCGGCTTTGCAGGACATCATGTGCAGCAGCGAATCGAGCAGGTCGCGGCGATCCGGTGGCTTCTCCGGTTGATCGAGTTGCTCGGCCAAATCGCGGACCAACTGCGACAGGTTGGCCTTCTTGAGCATCACCGGGTAGCGGTCGATCAACACCGTTTGCCGCCCGAATTCCTGGACGCCGAGTCCAAGTTGATTCAGCACGTCGGCGTATTCCAGCAGCAGCGAGGTTTCCTTCGGCGTCAGTTCGACCGTTTCTGGGACGAGCATCCGCTGCGACTCGACCGCGTTGTCGAGCACGCGCGGACGCAGGTACTCGTACATGATCCGCTCGTGCAGCGCGTGCTGGTCGATGAGCGTCAGCCCTTCGTCCGTCTCGACGACGATGTAGGTGTCACGAATCTGCATGGCCCGTAATTCACCATGACTCGTCGTGTGGCTCACGCGGCCCGCGTGAGTCTCCGAAGTGACAGACGGCAGCGATTCCGCGGACGGCAAGTCAGCAGGCGGTGTATCGGTCGCAGCAAAGGAAGCGAGGCCCGCCGCAGGTTCCGAGATTTGAGATTTGAAATTTGAAATCTCAAATTCGGAAGCAGGCTCGAACGGAGACTCGTACCCGCCCACGCGCGGCAACTCAGCCATCGGACGGGGCGTGTTGTTCCACAACGAACTATTCGGTGACGAGTTTGTTGAACCGGGAACATTCATCGGCGACCACGCCTGAAGCTCGACGCCGCGCGGACGGGGTGTGGCTCCGGCATGAGAGAAGCCGCCACCGCCCGGCAGATGCACCGTCGAGTCGAGGTTCATGCTCAGAAACTTCGTGCGCAGCATCGACAATAATTGGCGGAACAGAGCTTGGCCGTCGGCGAACCGAACCTCGGTCTTGGTCGGATGAACGTTGACATCCACGATGTCGGCGGGGACTTCGAGAAACAGGAACGCAATCGGTTGCCGGCCGATCATCAGCAGGCCGCGATACGCCTCGGTCAGCGCATGTTGCAGCGAGCGGTCTTGAATCCAGCGGCCGTTGAGGAACAGGTGCTGGCTCTTGCGAGTGCTCTTGCTGACCGACGGATGTGCGACGTAGCCCCACATCCGCACGCCCTGCGATTCCGATTCGACCGGGATCAAGTTGTCGGCCAGTTCGTTGCCCAACAGCAGGCGGATGCGGTCGAGCAATTGCTGAGTGCCCGGCAACTCGAACACGACTTTGCCGTTGTGCCGCAGCACGAGATGCAGCCTGGGCTGCGCGAGCGCGATGCGTGAGAAGTGCTCGGCGATGTGCGCGAATTCGGTGCCGGTCGACTTCAGGAATTTGCGGCGCACCGGCGTGTTGGCGAAGAGTTGCCGAACTTCGATCTGCGTTCCAATCGGACAACCGCACGGTTGCGGCGGCGTGATCTGACCACAGTCGGAGAGGATTTCGTAACCGGTTGCCGAGCTGGGCGGGCGGCTGCGCAGACGCATCCGGCTGACTTCGGCGATGGACGCCAGCGCCTCGCCGCGAAAGCCCATCGTCTGCACCCGGAAGAGGTCGTCGGCCGTGGCGATTTTGCTGGTGGCGTGAGCGGTCACGGCCAGCAACAAGTCGTCGGGATGAATCCCTTCGCCGTCATCGACGATGCGGATGAGCTCGCCCCCTCCGGCTTCGATGTCGATCTCAATGCGTGAGGCGAGTGCGTCGAGGCTGTTTTCGAGCAACTCCTTGACGACGTTGGCGGGGCGTTCGATGACCTCGCCGGCGGCAATCTTGTTGACGACCGAAGAGTCGAGCTGATGAATCCGTGACATCGCGTGCGGTGCTTCCTTTCGAGGGGGATACGTTACCGCATCGCCGTGCGGTCGTCTCGCCTGTGACGTCCTTGCATTGCTAAGTCCGCAAGCGTTGTTGTTTCAGCAACAAATCCGAAGCACGAAATCCGAAATCCGAAGGAAATTCAAATGAGCAAAATCGAAACCCACAACGACGGTATCGCATTCGTCAAAAGTGATCCCCTTTTGGATTTCGTGCTTCCTTCGGATTTCGACATTCGGATTTCGGATTTGCGGCCTCGCCGCGTTTTCAAATTGGCATCGCCGGGTTGTCGCGGCGTCTCCTAGAATCCCGCACCATGTGGGATTTGGAACGACAACGTCTGGACTCGGCGGCTCGCGGCCGAGGCGGCTTTACGCTGATTGAATTGCTGGTCGTGATCGCGATCGTCGCGGTCTTGATGGCTCTGCTGCTGCCGGCCGTGCAACAGGCGCGCGAGCGAGCGCGGATGGCTCAGTGTCAGAACAATCTCAAGCAGATTGGCTTGGGATTGGCCAATTACGAAGGGAGCCACCGCTGCTATCCCCCCAGCTTTGTGCGGCAGGCGGACGGCAATCCGCCCCCTCCGCCGGGCGGTTCGGCGTTGCAGTACCGCACGCATTGGTCGGGTTTCCATTTGCTGTTGCCGTATCTCGATCAGCCGGCGTTGCACAAGAAATTCGACTTCCGCAAGACGTGGCTGTCGAGCATGACCGACATGACCGATCATTCGATGTGGCCGCTCAACACGACGTTGATTTCCACGCTGATCTGTCCGAGCGCGTCGCATTCGGTGACGTCGTTGGGTGGTCCGAGCCTGTGGATGCAAGGTGCTCCGGCCGATTACTCGTTCAGTCACGGAGCGGACATCATTCGCGCGATTCCCGGTCCCGAAGCCGCCTGTCCGGGCGGGTTGTTGCACTTCTGGCAGCAGTCTCCGAACGGGACTCGCGGAGCGTTCGGCTACAACAGCACTTGCCGCCCGCAAGATATTCGCGACGGCAGTTCGCAG
Organism: Planctomyces sp. SH-PL62; assembly: GCA_945893075.1. GTDB lineage: Bacteria > Planctomycetota > Planctomycetia > Planctomycetales > Planctomycetaceae > SXKJ01. Next base: position 27,293 of record CAMDDX010000058.1, read on the forward strand.
ACTTTTATGCTCGGCGAAAAGTCGGGGGGGCTGTTGACCTACAGCGGTCCGAACTCCACTTACCCGACGTTGCCGGTGGAATACCCGTGGGCGATGGCGGCGGTCGTGTACTTTGCTCCGGCGGGGGCGACGTGGGTGGTCGATCCGTTCGCGGTGACGCGCGACATTCAACTTCCCGATTGCCCGATCTCGCCGCCGGGGACGGGAGCCGCTTTCCCGATGAATCCCCGTCCGCTCGTGCTGGGTGTCACGACGAGCGAGCGGCCGTTGTTCTCGTTCCAATCCTCGCACGTCAACGGTGCCGAGTTTGTCTTTGCCGACGGCAACGTGCGGTTTCTGAATCAGAATATCAACCAGGGAGTCTTTGAAGCACTCTCGACGATTGGCGGCCAAGAGACGGCCGCATCGCAAGCGTATTGATGCTCATCACGGATTGACGAATGCCTCAACTTCCCTCGCGAACGACGTGTGCTCTGATCTACTCGCTGGTGGCGTTGTCCGCCTGCGGCCAGCGTGACGAGTCGCTGGCGGAAGTGCGCGGCGACATCACCTTCTGCGGACAGCCGGCCGTGGCGGAAGTGCTGTTCGAGCCATTGAACAGTTCCGGCCAGTCTGCAGGTCGAGCTTCCACGGCGACCACCGATGACTCGGGGCAGTTTCGATTGAGGTTGGACGATGCGCGAACAGGTGCCAAAATCGGCCGTCACCGAGTCACGATTCGCGTTCAAAGACTGATTGCTTCACGCGAGGCCGCCGGGAAATCCGGCGACTTGCCCGATGGACTGAGCGGAGCGATTAAGGCGACACACTTGGCTCGCGAAGTTCTATCCGGTGACAACCAATTCCATTTTCGGCTGACGTTTTGAAACACAGAGCGTCGCTGACTGACAACGATCGGTGAGAGACAATGGCGATACCGCGATTCCTGACGCTTCTGATTCTCAGCGGGACGCTCGCGCTGCTCTCTGGTTGCGGCGGCGAGCGGCTGACTCCGGCAGCACTGGCCGCGCGAAAAGCCTTGCAGTTTGAACGGCCGCAGAACGCGCTCGACTTGCTGTCGGAAGGTGCGGGGGACCAATCGGTCGAAGGACACTACTTGCGAGCCTGCGCGCTGGAACAACTGGATCGCCTCACGGCCGCGAAAGCCGAAGCGGATTTGGCCATCGCCGCCGCGCCGAAGAATCCCAAGTACAAAGGCTACGGGCTGCGGTTGAAGCTGTTCGAAGCCGACGAATCGGCCATCGAACCGCTGCTGCAATTGCACGACGAGAATCCCTCTTCGGCGGCGGTCTCGCTGTATGCGGTCTTCGCGTACCAGGCCAAGCATGTGAAGCAACGTTCCGAAAACAAGCTGCGAGCCGCTCGCGTGCAGTTGGAAAAGGCCCAAGCCAGTTTGAAGACCGCCTTGTCGCTCGCCGCCGAAATCCCCGAATGCCAGCGTGAATTGGTCGAGATGGCGATTTGGTTCGAGCAACCCGCCGACGCTCTGAAGCTGGTCGATGCGCTGCTGCACGAAGAACCGGACCGCGTGGAGTTGTTGCGGCAGCGCGTCCAAGTGCTGCTGTTGTCCAAACAACCGGCCGAGACGATCTCGGCGGCAGCGACGTTGTACAAACGCCGGGACCGCACGGAAGCGGCGGCGGTCGAATTCGCCAATGTGCTCAATCGATTGCCTCCGTCCCCGGCGGTGATCGAACAATTCGATTCGCTCCGCACACATTTCCCCGCGAACACCGCGATCCTGTTGCGGTATTGCTGGTCGCTCGGCAAAGGGAGCCGCGTCGAGGAAGCCTGTCAGGAATTGGCGAAAGCGTTCGAGCAACAAACCGATCCGCGCCGCCGCCAAATTCTCGCGCAGTCCGCTGTGGCCATCCCCCTGGAAATGAACAACGCCGACGTCGCGGCGGTGCAGTTGAAGAAATTCCGCAAGGAGATCGACAACGAGCAGATGCTGGCTTTCTTCGACGGACAATTGGCGGAGCAGCGTCACGACTATGCCCGGTCGGTCGAGAAGATGCAGGACGTCGTCAACGCCTATCGCACCGATAGCGCCGCCTCGCCGGAACTGGCCCGCGTGGCCTTGAGCCGCATCCGCCAGATGTTGTCGGAGCAGAATCTCGCCGAACAAATCCGCAAAGCCGCCGAGCTGACTCTGCGCCGCGCCGGACTCAACCGCTACGACGAAGCCAACGTCCGCGACGAAGCCCGCTCGCTGCTGAACGTGCTGGAATCCGAAGGGGGGCCAACGCGAATTCCCAAAGAGCGGCCGGCGGTCATCATCAAAGAGGATGCGCCGACGAAGTGAGGCAGAAGCTGGCAAAAAAATGGGGGGCAAAAAAATAGAGAAAGCGTGACCCGTGACGAGCGGAGCATGGTTTAACCATTTTTTTGCCCCCCCATTTTTTTGCCAGGTTTCCGAACCCAATCAAAGTCCTCGTTCGCTTGGGGACCATTTCGCTCTAGCTCGGCAATGGCTCAGAAAATCTGGCACCGC
>CAMDDX010000059.1 GCA_945893075.1 Planctomyces sp. SH-PL62
CGGCGGATCGTCCGGTCGGTCCGGAGCACATCGTCCACACCATCTATCACGCGATGGGCATCCACGACTTGGACGTCATCGACAACCAGAACCGCCCCTACAATCTGCTATCTGAGGGAAGCCCGTTGGTTGAATTGTTTTGAAGTCACTCAGACGCATAATCATTCCGGATTGACGTGATCCGGGATTCCGGTTCGACGATTGAAAGTCATCCATGAACAGTCCCGCCGCGACGCAACGACGACGCTTCTTGCAGGCCAGCTTGATTGCCGGTGGAGCTGGGCTTTCTTTGGCGGACATTCTGCGTCAGCAAGCGGAGAATTGCTATAACCACTCGACTGCGCGATGACCCCTTTGATTTCCTTCAAGAACAGCAACCGAATGAAACACACCCCCGCACGCCGCGACGGGGCTTCCGGACGCCGGATCGGTTCCGCTGAGTCCCCGGCCCGTTCCGGGGCACGTTGAAATCGTTCGCCGAGACGAACGCGCCTTTCGGGGGCACGTCGCAGTGGTTCCGGGGTACGCCGCTCCGGTTCGCGGGCACGTCGGAGCCGATCGCGGGTCTGTTGGAGCCGATCGCGGGTCTGTTGGAGCCGGTCGCGGGTCTGTCGGAGCCGGTCGCGGGTACGTTGGAGCCGGTCGCGGGTACGTTGGAGCCGGTCGCGGGTACGCCCGGACGGTTCGCGGGTCCGTCGGAAGCGTTCCGGCGTGCGTCCGAAAACGGCGGGAATTCGCCTAACTGGTTGAAATGTCGGAGATTACTGCGATAATCTCGCCGCTGAGACTTCCGAAGTCTTAGAAACTTCGGAAGTCTGTCGAGCGTGCGGATCACATCTCTCCTTCGGAAGGAAAATCGCATGGCCAAGCAAGACTACATCCCCAAGCCGGACCCGGAACTGGTCGCCTGGCATGACAATTTCAACACGCAAGTCGCCGCGCTGGCCGCGACGTTCGGGTTGGTCGCGGCCGATACCGCAGCCGTCGCCGCCACGAACACCGATCTGCACGCGAAGTTCAACGCTTCGCAGGCCGCCAAGGCGACCGCTCAGGCCAAGAACACGGAGAAGTCGGCCGCGTTCGCCGCCGGAGTCACCAGCACGCGAGCACTGGCCAACCGGATCAAGGCGAATCCCGCGTTCACGGCGGCGCTCGGTCAGCAGTTGGGAGTCATCGGCCCCGAAGACACCACCGATCTGACTCAAGCCAAGCCGACGCTCAAGTCACTGGCGGTGAATCCCGGTTCCGTGACGATCGGTTTCAACAAGAGCGTCTCCAGCGGCGTGCGACTGCTCTCGAAACGCGGAGCCGAAACCGCGTTCACGTTCCTGGCCATCGACACCGCCTCGCCGTACATCGACACGCGCGCGAATCTGGTGGCCGGTAGTCCCGAATCGCGGCAGTATCAGGCGCAGTATCTCAACGGCGACGACCCGATCGGCAACTTGAGCGACGCGCTGAACGTGGTTGTTCCGGGCTGAGCGAATCGCAGCGATGCCGCAGCCGAAACCGTTCGCGGACGGCAACCGCAGGGACGCAACTCAATTGGCAATTTGAGCTGCGTCCCCTTTCTGCCCTCTCACCACTGGCGAACCCTCGACGCTGCAATGCACCTCATCAAAGACGGCAAAGACGGCATCCTCCGCCCCAAATTCGCCCCCTGACTAATCCCCTCGTCCACTGCATTTGACAATAACTCGACGCGCGACCAAGTTAATTTGAAGCGATCGTCCGGTTTGGTGATTCTTCCAATCGGGTGTGCAGGCTCTTGTGGCCTCCAAACGTTATTCCCAAATCCCAAACCACGTTTCTTAACCCGGAGTGTCACCATGATTATCAGCGTCGGCAATTTGATTCGAGGTCTGTTTGATCGCAGCAAATCCAAGAATCGGAGGGGGGGCGTCGGCCGAGCGGGTATCAGTCGCGGCAGTTGAGCCGGGCACCTCAGTCGTGCTGGCTGGTCTCGTCACGGGCAGAGAATTTGGAGGAGCGCTTGCTGCTGTCTTCGATCGACCTGACCGCAGGCAGTCTCACTTACACGAGCAGTAGCGCGAACACGCTCACCGTCACATTCGATAACAAGAGCGATGTCGATCCCTCGAACGACGTCTATCACTTCGCGGATACTGAGACGATCACCGCTACTGGGACGGGCGTCACTGGTTCGGGGACGATGATGGTCGATGTTTTGACCGCAGGCGTGACATCGGTCAGCATCGACATGGGTACGACCGGCTTTGCAACCATTGGCGGCTTGACGCTCAGTGGCGACCTAACGGTCACGGCGAAAACGGTGACGCTCAACAACGGCACGGTCAGCAGCGCAACCACGGTCACGATCAACGCCGACGGAGCCGTCATCAACGACAACGCCAATGCCGACCCGGCCATCGTGGCCATCGCGGCGTTCGACCTCGTCATCACGACGACGGGGGCTAACAGTGCGGTCGGCACGGTGTCTAAGCCGATTACGACTTCGCTCGCATCGCTCACGGCCGTCACGAATGATGGCGGCATCTACGTTGCCGATTTCAAATCCAGTCCGCAGGACTCTGGGATGATCATCAGCAACGTGCTCGCGAAAGAAGGGGGCTTTGCCCCGACCGTCAACGGCAGCAATCAGGTTGTCGTGAGGACTTCCAATGACAATGGCAATACGCGTGCCGGGACGTTCGACGTCATCATTACTACTGAGGGCAACATCGTTTTGGCTACGGTGACGGCACCGGACGCCGTCACCCTCGCAGCGACCGGCGGCATGATCTTGGATCTCAATCAAGGCGTGAACAATCTCCTCGGCAGGACGGTCAACCTGATTGCCAGTGAGTCCGTTGGTCAGCAGCCCGATCCCATCGAATTGACAGCCGAGAGCTTCAGTTCCAGCACGACGGACGGTTCCATCTTCCTCTCCGAGCAAATGGTCGGCGCGGTGGGAACTATCATGGCTGGCGGGATGGACAACGAGGTCGTCGTGACAAGCTCGTCCACCACCCTGCGACTCGGCAGCATCACGGCATCTGGTAACGTCACGGTCACGAACGAGGGCGGGGCGCTTGTCGATAACAATGGCGCAGCCCTGAATATCAGCGGCCAGAAGGTGCTGTTGATCGGGAAGTCCGGCATCGGAACTTCCGGCGACTCGATCGAAACCACCGCTTCCGAGATCAACGCGACCGCCAAAGACGTGGCCGCGAAAATTTTTATCACGGAGTCAGATGGACTGAGTTTCTTATCCGTCACGACCAACAACAGCAACGTCGGCATCACCTTCACAGGCGGCTCATTTTCGTTCGATCCGAGTACGAGTGTTCTGAACGCGTCGGCTGTCGCCCTTTCGTTTGAAAACCTCGGCGGCGATGTCAAGCTGGGAGTGATCGATGCGGGTAGCAGCGACATCAGCATCAAGGCATTTGGAGCGATCAAAGACGATGCCAGTAGCAATGATTCGATCGTCGACCTCATCGGGGGTATCGTTAACCTGACTTCGACGACCGGCATCGGTGCGATTGGAAACACGATCGACACGGACGTCGGGGCACTGATCGTGACGACCTCCGGAGTTGTTCAAATCCGCGAAGCCAACGCACTGTCGCTTTCGGTGAGCGGCCCGGGAGGCAACATTGATGTGCTTACCATTACGGGCGATTTGGCGCTGAATTCCGTTTCGTCGTCTGGTCCGGTGACCCTCCAGGCGGGTGGTGCCATCCTGGACGGAAATGGCAGCGCTCTCAATGTGTCTGGAAGTTCGCTCGTTATTTCTGCGTCCAGCGTCGGCACGTCGAGCGATGCGCTCGAGACTGCGGTCAGCGAATTGACTGCAAACGGCGGAGCGGGCGGCATCTTCGTGGACAATAAGAAAGCGCTGACGTTGATTTTGGCGACGGCCACAGGTGGGAACGTCTTCGTAACAACGGTTGGAGACCTCGCGCTCAACACGGTGTTCACGACAGGCTCTGCGACCGTGAGTGCCACGGGGGCGGTGATCGATGGGAATGCTGATAGCGTGAACGTCACTGCCACCAGCGCAACGCTGAAGGGAGCGAGTTTTGGAGCGTCCGATGACAAGATTGAAACAAGCGCCGCAATGATTACGGCCTTGACGTCATCCGGCGGCATTTTCGTGAGCAATTCCGGCGTCGCCAGCCTCGCACTCAAAGCGATCGCATTCGGACAAACCGCCGATATCGACATCGATACCTCGGGCAACATTGTCTTGGACGTTGCCACCGCGAAAGGCGACTTGGTGAAGCTGGAAGCAACTGGTGCAATCACCGATGGAAACGACACCATCACTCCCACGACAATGCCCATTAATATCACCGCCAAATCCGCGGATATCTCCGCACCAGAAGGAATCGGCACCGCCGCCAACCCACTGGAATTGGACATAGATCAGATCTTGAGACTCAACGGCGGAGCTGGTGGTGGCGAGGTAACCAACGCTGGCCCGTTGGCGGTTTCTGAAGAGGCGCTCGAATCGTCGGGAACTGGTGACCTGGTCTTCAACGCCGACACAGTCACCATTCTGGACATCGTCGATAATCAGGCACTTGTTGCGCTTAATCGAAACTTGGTGTTCAAAACGCAGACCGGTCATATCGTGATGAACGATCCGGCCGACACGATCCAAACGCAAGGGACCGGTTCAATCACCGTTCAGGCGGGGTTGATCCCCGGCAGCAGAGGGGTGGCGGTGTTGGGAAATCTCAAGACCGGAGGCGCTGACATCACGGTAACCGCCGACCGGAACATCACCATCGGGCAATTGGACGCCGGCACAACGGGCAATGTCATCGTCAATTCCCGCGCTGGGCTCATCGTGGATGGTAACGGTGAAGAGTTGAATGTGATTGCCCATGATGCGGTTATCAGTGGAGTCACGCCGTCTCTTCGTTCGGCTGAACTCGACGAAATCACCAAGGTCGCGGACGCAGCCGGGAAGCGCGGGGAAGCGGCCGCCAAAAAGAGTTCGTACGACTCGTTCTTCGCCGCGTCGGTGATCTCCACCGCGGCCGAGAATTCAGCCAATGATACGAGGGACGACGCCCAGATCGCTTTCGACACGGCGACCGCTGCTTCAGAAGCCCAAGCTCTTGTCGTGCGTGCTCTGGAAATCACCAATCTCACCTTGGGCGGAGTCGAGCTCGCCCTGGACGTCACGGGGACCATTGTGGGGACAATTGCGGCGATCGCACAGTCCGTTCCCTTAGCCGGTGATGGTGGTGGGGCGACGGCCGCCTTTGTTATCACTGTCCTCAAAAATATCACCAGCGCCATCATTTACTCAATCGATGTCGCACTTTTTACGGAGGGCGAAAAGGACGGTCTATTGAGTGGCATTGCGACGGAGGCCAGCGAGGAACTGGTTGCCTCTGAGCACACGTTGTTCTTGGCGACGGAGACGAACAATGCGTTTCTGGAAGCGGTCTCGATTTCTCTGGCGGCGGCGATCAAAGCGGATATCGCTCGCGACGCGGCGGCTCGAGTCAGTGAGCAATCCACGTTGGCTCGCGACCAAAACAACGTGATGTCCACCCCGGACCAACCGCTGGGAATTCGAGTGTCTGGTATTGCCACTCTGACGGCACCCAACGGCGACATCTTGTTGGAAGTGTTCGGCTCGGCCACCATCAATGCTGGCTCACTTGTCCTCTCCGGTGGCGTTCCCGATGCCATTACCTTGGCAAACCCCGGCGTGAAGTTCACGCTCACAACCAGCAAAACGATCGGCAGCCTGGCTGGCGTGACCGGCAGCAACGTGATCCTCGGCAACAACACCCTGACCACCGGTCGCAACGACACAAACACCACTTACGCAGGCGTCATCAACGGCACCGGCGCGCTGACCAAAGAGGGAATCGGTACCTTCACACTCTCCGGCGCGAATACCTACACCGGCGCGACGACCGTCAGTGTCGGGCGGCTGAACGTCAATGGCTCAACGGCCGCCGGCAGCGTGGTCACCGTGCAAGACACCGCCACGCTCGGCGGAACAGGCCTGGTCGCCGGAACGGTGAACGTGCAGAACGGCGGCACTGTCTCGCCCGGCACGAGTCCCGGCATCCTCCGCACCGCCACCGTCACCTTCAACAGCGGCTCGACGTTCGCTCTCGATATCGCCGGCACGACTCCGGGTAACGGGGACGGGAATTACGATCAAATGAATGTGACAGGCAACAACCGCACCACGACGCTCAGAGGAGCGGAACTGGTCTTCAACCTAACGGCCGCCTCACACGTGGGCCAAGTCTACAGAATCGTCGATAGCACCGGCACCCGTTCGACGGTGAGCGGGACTTTCAAGTACCGCGGTTTCACACTCAATCAAGGCGACGTGTTTACTGTCGACAGCACGATCTTCCGCATCAACTACAACCCGTCCGGCGCGAGTGGCGATGTGATCTTGACTGAGATTCCAGGCGAGACGACGGCGGATCTCTCCGACAGAGTTCTCACAATCACCGACACCGGCCGAACGTCCAACGATCGTCTGACGCTCTCGTTGGATAACCTCGGCAACGTTCTGCTTCATGATCCGAAGAATGGAATTGCGGGCACCGGCGGCGTGATGTCGGGAACTGTGCCGTTGACGTCGTTGAATCAGATCGTCATCAACACGGGCATAGGTTCGGACACACTGACCATCGATTTTACGAACGGCAATCCGCTCCCGTCCGGTGGTCTTGTTTACAACGCCGGTACCATTGGTGGAGCAGACTTCCTGCTGCTGAACAACCTCGGTATCCCGTTTAGTTCAGTCACCTATCTACCGACCGGCCATGATGCAGCATTCCTCTTGCAACTCAAGACCCCTTCGGATTCGGAACCGATCCGACTGTCCTTCACGGAAGTGTCGAATGTGTCGCTGGACGGCACCGGAGCGGCCGACTTGATCTTCGAGATGTCGGCCAACAACGACTCGGTGGCACTGACCGATCTGACGGGAGCCGCCGGCGTCGGCAAGGAACGCTTCACCGGTCGCGGCGTGCAGACGATGGACTTCAACGTGGCCGGGATTACTGGCCTGACAATCAACGGCAACGACGGCAACGACAGTCTGAAGATCAACAGTCTCGATCCAGCGTTCGTCGCGGGAATCACGCTCAACGGCGGCGAGGGAATTGACATCATCGACGCCAGCGGTTCCAAGAAGACCGTCGGCAGAGTGACCACTGGGGTCAACACAACTCAAAACGGCGGCTTTGGCAACGACAGGCTGACGGGCGGCATCGGCAACGACGCGCTCGACGGTGGAGCCGGAAACGACAGTCTCAGCGGCGGAGCGGGAGACGATCTGCTCATCGGCGGCACAGGTGCCGACACGCTCAAGGGCGAAGCTGGTGCCGACACGCTAGATGCCGGCATCGACACCGACATCGACCTCTTAATCGGCGGCCTCGACAACGACACGTTCCTCCACGTCCTCGCGGGAGACACGGCGACGCAATAGACGATCGTCTGCGGCAATAGCTCTCCAAAAGGGGACAGGTCAAATACTGTTCGGCACGACTGATGCTGTGGTATTTCGGGGCCGCTTACCCGTTGCTGATGGAGAACCGGCTGGTCGGCGTCTTGACGATGCACACGCCGCAGCCGCTGAATCAAGCGACGCTGGACGCATTCACGTCGGTCGGCAGTCAGATCGCGCTGGGCCAATCGCCGTTTGCGTGGGAGCTTGACGACGTGGTGCTGACCTCGCCGCAAACGCTCGACGCGAATCCGAGCCGCGATCGACGGAAGGTCGAGAACATCATCCGTTATCACCGGCCGATGCTCGAAGATGGTGAGATCAGTTACGAATTTTACTACGCCCCGGAAGTGAAGCTCACCGCCCCGGCCAGCGACACGGATCGCGGCAAGCTCGTGCCGGGTCTTCGTGGCGTTGACGAATCCCCCGTCCTCGTCGAGCCCCCCGATCTGACCAAGCTCTTCTGGGAACTGAAAGACGACGTCAAAGAATTTCATCTCCACTGCCGGCACACCCAGCGCGAATTTCTGCCCGACATGTGGTTCAACGTGTGGGGTTTCAACGACAGCATGCCCGGCCCGACGATTGAAGCGGTCGAGGGGGACCGCGTGCGGATCGTGGTTCACAACGAGTTGCCCGAATCGACCACGCTGCATTGGCATGGACTCGAAGTTCCGAACCGCATGGACGGCGTGCATGGTCTCAACCAAGACCCGATCAAGCCGGGCACGAGCTTCGTCTATGAGTTCGACCTGCATCAGAACGGCGACGCTGACTTATGCCGTGAGTGGCATCAACCAGACACCGGACCTCCTGGTCACCTTCGTCGACACGAGATACACCGGCAGCAATCCGCCACCGCTCGACCCCGATGTCGTGCCGAACTCCGCTCCCTATTTGCTGCCGAACGGAGAGAACGCGGTCGGCAATGACCGACAAAGCGCCGTCGAATCCATCGGGATCAGCACGCCGGGCACCAGCGGTAGTCCGTTCGTCGTGCGCGCTCAAGCACGAGTCACCGTCACGCCGATTTGCGGCAGCCTGTTCGGCACCGTCATCGGGCCTTATCAAGTTCAAGCCGAAGCCACCGCACGGTACGATTGCTCTTCCGCCAATCCAAGCATCATCCGCGTCGATCAATTCGTGTACCCGTAATGTGTGCGTGACACCACACGCGGCCCTGGAGTGCTCCGGCCTGACGGAGCCCTCCATTCAACGCGGCAAACAATCGTCATGTGACTGGGAGCGTCGTCGTGACGAAACACGCCAAATCTTCTGCCTGCGAAGCCAATACTCACGACGGACACGCGAGGTCGTTCCCGCCGCTGTGCCGCAAAGGATGGAGGGCTCCGTCAAGCCGGAGCACTCCAGGAGTTGGCTTCGTTACGGAGTGTCGCGCACGATCGGCATCTTGAAGTCGGAACCAACCTCTTCCGTCTCGACAGCGCTGGTCTGCACGATGGGCGACGCGGGGGCTATCATCGGCGGTGCTGGCAGGACTTTCGTCGTGGCCAATCTGGCCGGTGCCGGTATCGGCGCGGGGAGGGCCGGCATCGTTGTGGCGAGGGCCGGTGCCGCCGGCAGTGGTGGCGGCACGGGATCGGCGGTGCGTGGTTCAGCCTTCTCGATCTTCGCGATCACCGCTTCGGCCTTGTTGCGTGCCAGAAAGAAATGGACCAGAGCCTGACCCGCTTGAGCCTGTTTGGGATTCAATTCCAAGGCGCGGTGATAGTTCTTTTCCGCTTCGTCGAGCGCACCGACTTTGGTTTGCACAAAGGCCAGATTCGAGTGGGCCGAGGCTTCGTCTCCCGCCTTGCGAAACTCGGCCAACGCTTCGTCGAAACGCTTTTGCTCGGCGAGCACCAATCCCAAGTTGTTGCGAGCTTCCGCGTATTGCGGGTTCTGTTTCAACGCTTGCCGCAGTTCCTCTTCGGCGGGGACCAGTTCGTTCTGCAAGTACAAGGCGTAGCCGATGTCGTTCATCAGCTCGACGGACTCCGTCCCGAACTGTGCGGCGCGCGCGAAGTAGACCAGCGCTTCCTTCTGATCGCCTCGTCGCACGGCCAGGCAGCCCAGGCGGTGCCATGCCGTGGGGTTCTTGGGATCGCGATCCAAACTCTTCTGATACAGCTTCTGAGCTTCGTCGTACTTGGCTTGACGCTCCATCAATCGAGCCATGCTCAGCACGCGCTCACTCGACTCCGCGTCCTGCTTCGGTCTCAGCGCAAACCCCATCGGAGACGTCGTCGCGCAGCCGCACAACGACACCACTCCGCAGATCAGGAGTTTGTAGACCGTTCGGTTCATGTTGTTCGAAATGACGAGATCAAAAACTTCCCGCTCCGGGAGCGGTCGCAGCACCTCCACCAGCTCCAGACGTACCACCTCCCACTCCGGACGCACCACTTCCGCCACTGGCACCACCGCCTCTGGCGGATCCGCCACCACTCTGATTCTGATTGTTCGTTCCGATCACACGGCTGTAGGCGCGAACCGCTTCGTTCGCGGTAAAACCCTCGGCGATACTGGGAGCAGCCACCACTCGCTGATCCGCGTCCGAGATTCCCAAACGCTCCAAAGCCGCGACCACGACGGCGCGGCGTTTCCAATCCAGTTCCTCATTGAAATGCACGGGATACTCGAATTCGGTGTCCTCGAGCGCGGTCGTCTGGCTGCGTTCGATCACCACCGGGAAGTCGCGCCCTTGTCGCAGTCGCGCGGCAATCTGTTTGACGTGGTCCTCGCCAAACTCATTGAGTCGCCAACCACGCTCGCGTCCGTCGGGGAGTTTTTGATTGAGTTCGAATTCGTGCATCGGGATCACGAACTTGGAAGACTCGGCATTCCGTTCTTGCTGCGTCATCAATTGATCGACTTCCGAGCCCAACATGGCCGGTGGCGGAACCAGAGGCGGCTCGCGCGAGGCGGCGCAGCCGAAGATCATCAGCGACCCCAAGCAAGCGGACGCCGCCTGTCGAGAAATGTGGCTCATGGAAAACTTTCGCGAGTAACCCGACCCCTTGTGGGTCGGGTGACGGATCAAGATTTCAAATTTCAGATTTCAAATTTGAGATTTGAGATTTGAGATTTGAGATTTGCGGACACTATTGCGACAGCCCATGCGGACCGGAAAAGTAGTACTGTGGTTGCGGCTCGGAATACCCGGCCGAGGCTTTTTGCTGGAGATGTTTCTGGACCCACTTGTCCGCCTGCACCTGCTGCTTGTACTGCGGCCAGACGGTGCTGCGATGATGGATCGAGGGATGCCCTTCGATGTGCTGCAAGAAATAAAACGCCTCGTCCGTGGGTTCCGTGACGCTCATGCCCGGCAAGAGGGGCGGAACCTCCGCTGCTTCGAGTGGATGGATCAGTTCGGGACTGACCAGGACCACCAGCTCCGTCTCACCGCGGCTCTTGGTCATCGTGGTGCCAAAGATGGCTCCCACCACGGGGACATCTCCCAGAAAGGGGAAACGTTTGCGACTCGCAGTTTGCTCGTCCTGAATCAAGCCGGCAATCGCCAGCCACTGCCCCTCGCGCAGATCAACGGTCGTGTTGACGGATCGCGTGTTGAGTCCGGGAATGCCGTTGGCACCGGCCGCCGTCGTGGAACTGACCGACGGGGAAACTTGCAAACGAATCCGATCTTTGTCGATGACCGTCGGCGTGAAGGACAGTTGCGTTCCGAAGCTGCGGAAGGTGGTCGAGACAGCTTGCGCGCCCGACACACCGACCACGGTCGGCACGGCGAACTCACCGCCGGAGAGAAATGTGGCCGTCTGGCCGCTGAGCGTCACCAGCGTCGGTTCCGCCAACAGCTTGCCGTAGCCATTGGTGCTGAACGCCCTCAGAAATAATTCCACGTCGCCCCGTTGAGAATCGCAGTGACGTTTCCCCCGCCGCTCGCAAAATTGAAGGCGTCACCGAGTTTGAGGTCCATACTCAAGCTGCGCGCCGCGCTGCGAGTAAGCTCGGCGATGCGCACCTTCAAGACCACCTGTTGCTCGCCCGGCACGTACAGCAAATTGACCAACGAGAAACGTTGCAGATCGGTGTTCTGCGACCGGCCAGCTTGATTCACCGCGACAGCCGCCTGGCCCACCGCGACGGCCGACTGGCCCGCCCCTCCGTTTCGTCCTCCCTGGCCTCCCAACAAAGCCAAGATGTCCGTGGCCTCTTTCGCGTCGCGAGCTTGTCCGCGGACAAGCAGCTTGTCGGCCACCACGAATAACTGCACCTGGCTGTTGGGAAACAGTTCGTTGATTTGCCGCTCGAGCTTGGCAATCTCATCCGCGGCGCGGCGTTGCAGATCCTGATCGCGCTCCACCTTGACGAGATACCGCAACATCCGCTGCTCGGGTGGAGCCGTTGGCTCGCGTCGCTCGGCATTCACATTGCGAGCGACTCGATCGCCTTTACGCTGCGCCACTGGAGGTGCCGGAATCTCTGCCGTGGTGGGTGTGAACCAAATGGTCAATGTGGTTTCGCCGGACTTCAGTCCCAGCAACTCGAATTCGGTTTCATTGAACTCGGTCAATTCCACAATCGACGGGTCCGTCACCGCGATCCGTTCGATCGGGACTCGCGTCCGCACCACCTTCGACTGCGACAGATCAATCGGAAAGATGAGTTCCGGCTCCAACACTTCGTTGATCAGCTCGGCCTCTTTGGCTTTGACGATCGCCGTGGGAGATTCCAACCGTCTGGCTCGTTCCTTCTGCCGACTCACCGGCGAATTCTGCTGAGCGACCGCCAACGTGGGCACCGCGATGGCGACGCAAGCGAGCGCCAGGGCAATCCCCGCCATCTTGGACACAAAGGTTTTCACGAACGTTCGATCTACAGAAAGGTAGCGATCCGAGAGACTCTGAGAGTCATGATCGGTAGGCGGACTTTTCTGAATTGAGAAGAACTCCGGGTCGTGAGGTATTTGTTGGGATCACCGACAAGTCCCCGCCGATGCGGGGAGGGCGTGCGCATCCCCGACTCCGAGGACTGGCCATGAATTCGCTCTTCGTCGCAATCAGCGTCGGCATCCTGGCTCAGTACGAGGCGACCATCGACCTGCCGATTCCGCCGCTTCCCGCGGCCGAGATCTCGACCCGGCCGATCGGACAACCGGTGGTGGAAAACAACACTCCGGTCTCAGGCGGTTGTTACGTAACTCCGGGAGCGTGCGCGAATGCCGGGTATTACCGGCATTGGTACTGCATCAAGCCCTCGGGAGACTTGATTCAACACCAATCGCCCTCTGGCCTCGGAAGCTACTACTACTTCCGTCCGTACAACACGTCCCAGCTCATCAAGCAGCGGGCGTCCGCCGTGAGTTTCGGAGGCGACTCGCGGATGCCGTACTCCAACTCGGTCTTTCGGCAAGTCTACGAAACCGTGGAGCCGCAATTCCTGCTGCGGAAGAACTGAGCACAGCGCCGCCAATGCAAAAACCCTCGAAAGTCCGAGGGTTCTCGCAAAAATAGTGGGCGATGAGGGGCTCGAACCCGCGACATCCACGGTGTAAACATGGCGCTCTACCAACTGAGCTAATCGCCCTGAGTAATCGACCCAGCGCGGGAGTCCGAGACTCCAGCCCTAGGCTTTGGCCGCGTCAGCCGCCTGCTGAAATTGAGTGGCTTGGCGGCGCAGTTGGTTGCAGCGGCGGATGAACTTCCCACGGGCCGGCTTGCTGCCGGAGATACGTGACAGGTTCTCGTACTTGGTGGCCAGCGCTTGTTTGACGCGAACCTTGTTGAGCAATTCTTCGACCTTGGTGGCCATGTCTGGAGATCCTCGGACCAAAACTGACTGATCGGTGTCAAAAACGAGCGGGGATAAATACCGCGAAACGCCGCAAGATGCCAGTCAATCGCCGAGACTGGGGGTAAATGTACGGAGGATGTCGCCATTGGACCGCATCAATGCCGCCATGAGTGAGATGTTTATTGGGGCACAGGTTGAACTTTGCGCGTAGACCGGACGCCTACGTCCGGTCGAACCGGCAAGTCCGGACGTAGGCGTCCGGACTACGGGTTGATTCGCGCAAACATCAATCTGAGTCCCAATAAACACCCTTCACGGCCCCGCGAGCGGTATGGCGGCACGCTTCTCCCGGCGACGCTCGCCGTTTAGAACTTCGCTTCGGTTTAGCCACACGCGGGAAGCGGGAGTGTCCGCAGCGCCCGAGGGCGGCCCCTTTACCTCTTTTCTTCGCGGAGACATCTCATGAGCACTCCCACTCAGTCACGGCGTGAGTTCTTGCAAACCTCTTCTACGGTCGCACTGTCGGCAGCGGCGGTGGCCCAACTCAGTCTTTCGTCCGGCGTTTATGCGGCCGGCGATGATGTCATCAAAGTTGGTTTGGTCGGCTGCGGCGGTCGCGGCACCGGTGCGGCAGGGCAAGCTCTGAGCACCGAAGGAAACGTCAAACTGGTCGCGATGGGGGACGCCTTCGCGGACTCTCTCAATGGCAGTCTGAACAATTTGAAGAAAGGCCACGGCGACCGCGTCGCCATTGATGACGATCACAAATTCGTCGGCTTCGACGCCTACAAGCAGGTGATCGATAGCGGCGTTGACCTGGTGATCCTCGCCACGCCTCCTGGTTTTCGGCCGACGCATTTCGAATACGCCGTGTCGAAAGGCAAGAACATTTTCATGGAGAAGCCGGTCGCCGTCGATGGGCCGGGTGTCCGCAAGGTGCTGGAAGCGGTCAAAGTTGCGAAGGAAAAGAACCTGAAGGTCGGCGTTGGTCTGCAGCGGCATCACCAAGACGGTTATCTCGAAACGCTGAAGCGGATTCACGACGGAGCGATTGGCGATGTCATCGCCATGCGTTGTTACTGGAACAATCCCGGCGTGTGGGAACCGCGGATCAGCCACGAGCAGGCCAAGTCGGAAATGGAGTACCAAATGAAGAACTGGTACTACTATCTGTGGCTCTGCGGCGATCACATCTGCGAGCAACACATCCACAATCTGGACGTGGCCAATTGGGTCAAGCAGGGGCATCCGGTGATGGCTCGTGGCATGGGCGGCCGGCAGGTGCGCGTCGATAAGCGGTATGGCGAAATCTACGACCACTTCGCCGTCGAATATCAATACGCGGACGGCTCGTGGTTGTTCAGCCAATGCCGCCATCAGCCGAACGTCTGGAACAGCGTTTCCGAGTACGCTCATGGCTCGAAGGGCAATTGCGACGTCAGCGGTCACTCGATCACGACCGGCGGCGATAAGTGGAGCTTCCGCCGCGACAAGTCGGTCAAACGCTCGGACCCGTATCAGGTTGAGCACGACGATCTCTTCGCTGCGATCCGTAATAACACGCCTTACAATGAGGGTGAGAACGGCGCGAACAGTTCGTTGACCGCTGTCCTCGGCCGCATGGTGGTGTACTCCGGCAAGGAAGTGACTTGGGAAGAGGCATTGAACTCGAACATCGACACGATGCCGAAGAATCTCTCGTGGGACGCCGATCCGCCGACGAAGCCGAATAGCAATTGGGAGTATCAGATTCCGACGCCGGGCATCACGAAGGCGGTGTAGAGCGTCTAACACAATGAAATCTCAGTCGCAGGAGCGACTGAGCTACGTAGGCGAGTCGCTCCCGCGACTCGCATTCGGAACGTCTATCGGGGTTCATTCTGTTGGACGCTTTTAGTCGAGCACGTTGATGCCGTCATGAAAAATCCTTGGCCCGGCCTCTTCGAGAGGCTGGGTCTTTTTGTTGGCTCGCAGTTTGAGAGGAAGGGTTTCATCGCATCGCCTGACCCGGCTATAGTGCTGCCGACTTCGACAGACTTCGCTAGGGAATTGACTCCGCTCAGGAGGCCACGATGAGCCACACGACACAAGCCGAACTCGCCAGGCCCAAATACCACCCTGCCGCTTACGAATTTGTGGATCAAGCGCTGCACTTCTCGCAGAAGAAATTTGGCAAGTCGCCTGACGATACCCACATCTCCGGCCGCCAATTGCTGGATGGGATTCGTGAATTGGCTCTGAAAGAGTTTGGCCTGATGACGATCCCTGTGTTGCGGCACTGGGGCATCACCTCGACCGAGGACTTTGGTCGCATCGTCTGGAACATGATTGAAATCGATCGCATGCGCAAGACGGACCACGATCAACTCAGCGATTTTTGCGGCGTGTACGAATTCGAGGACGCGTTCGACCGCGATTATGAATTGGATACGTCTGCCGCGTTCCGGCGCTGAGTCGCGTCTCCATCTTCCCGACTTCTCTCGCTCAGAGACTTCTCGACGTGCGAACGGATTCGCCGGATAGCACTGCTCCTCGCGAGGCGTCATCCGCCAGGCAGCGGTTCGCGCTGGCGGCGGCTTTCGCAGGTTTGTGGTTGATCGGGCTGGGCGTGCTCTCGTTTCTGAGTGCGAACCCGATCACGCTGAATCGCGAACAAGTTCTTTCCGCGACCGACGTGTTGACCGCGGTGGTCGAAGAACCGAGGGCCGAGACCGTCCGCGTGGAGAAATCCTGGAAGGGGGCGGTCTCTGAGGATCGCCTCGCTCTATCCAATTTGCAGGCGACAAATCCTAGAGCTGGGGACCGATTGTTGATCCCGGTCTCCAGATCCCGAGGCGGCTGGCGAGTCACACTCTCCAAATTGCCGAATGAACCGCCGCTGGTGTATCCCGCCACGGCGGAGTCCGAAGGGCAACTCCGGCAACTGCTGAAGGCTGGCCGTTGAGCGTGAGCGCAGCAAAAAGCCCGGCGTCTAACGACGTCGGGCTTTCCATCGCTCGTAGTGACCCGATTGATCGGGTCGGTCTCGACCCCATCAATGGGGTCACTACGAGCAAAGATTCGAAATCGTATTAGCTGCGTGGCATCGTCGCGGTGACGGACGGCTTAACGCGGCGACGGACATCGGTCTCCAGAACGCCAAAGGCTTGTTCGTGACGTTGCAACGCCATCGACAGAGCACTCAGCAGTCGCTTGCCCGTGTAGTGATTCATGATGATCCGCTGCGCGACATGCACGGTCACATTGCCCTGAGCATACGGATTCGGGTTCAAGCCGAGATCCAGAATCAGCTCTTCCGGAGTGCTCGACACGCGGCAGAAGTTGGCATAGCCGGCGCTGGCGGAGGAATCATCGACCGTCATTGTCTGCTGCGGTGCGGCGGGAGCGGGTGCGGAAACTTCGGTCTCGTCAGTCTTGTCTTTGGCCACGAATGTTCTCCTAAGTTGAAAGTGAAACGGGATTCCAGAAACCAGCAGCCGCGGAACTCACGGATCACCGCTCGTCCGCCTTGGCCGCCGAAAATACGGCTGCGGCAAGAGTGCGGCACATTACTGACGCTCGACTTGTCAGGCAACGGCGATCATGCGGTTCTCGCGCGCGACGCGACAAAGCCATATCGAGCTGTCCGCAGGGTTCACGCAGACAACGCGGTTCCACTGGCAGACCCGATTCCGCGTGCTCTTGGGCGGACCGGAAAAAGAAAAACCCGTCGAGCTGGGCGGCTCGACGGGACAAGAGAACGAAAGGCGATCAACCGATCCTGGTTTCCGCTTTCCGAGGACCGTCACTTCCCTGGACGGCCCTCTGGCTCGCACGGTGGATCTGACATGTTGTCCCTCCTGTCATTGGATCCGAGAGGAAATCCCCTTGTGAAAGGGGAGGGCGAACACAGTTTATCAGCCACGATCAGGACGCCAAGAACTATTTGAAAAATTGCGGGTCCGCGAACTAATGCACGCCGTTCGTCAGACTCGGAGACTAGGTGGCGTTGACCCATGACGGCAGCGGGTTGATCGCGAAACCTTCCACCCGATCGGCGATATCGATGAAGGTGTTCGTGCCGGCGTCACCGCTCAATTTATCGGTGCCCCCTTGGCCGTTGAGCGTGTCGTCGCCGTTGCCCCCCAGGCAGGTATCGTTACCGGCTCCGCCGAGCAGCATGTCGTTGCCGTCGCCGCCGTACAACGTGTCGGTCCCCGCTCCGCCGTTGATCAAATCGTTGCCGGCGTAGCCCGACAGTCCGTCGTTGCCGATGTCTCCCATCAGCGTGTCATCGCCGTTGCCGCCATTGATCGTGTCGTTGTCGGTGCCGCTCACCAGTGTGTCGTTTCCACCACGGAGAAAATCGTTGCCGTCGCGTCCCTTGAGTGAGTCATTGCCGAGATCGCCTTGCAGCGAGTCATTCCCCGAACCGCCAATCAGGGTGTCGTTGCCATCGCCACCAATCAGCGTCACGTTGCCGGTGAACGCGCTGGCGTCGAGCTTGTTGGCGCTCGAACCGCCCGTGAGCGATACCGTTTCGACGGCGATGACCGTATCGGTCCCATTTCCGGTGAGTTGCGAGTTCGTGAGCGTGAAGTTGACGTTGCCCGAATCGACGATCAGATCCGCAGTCCCCGCGCCGCCATCGAGTGTGTCGTTGCCGGTGCCTCCCAGCAGCGTGTCATTGCCGTCCTCGCCGAACAGTTTGTCGTTGTCTCCCATGCCAAGCAGCGAATCATTGCCCGCACCGCCGGAGAGCGTGTCTTTGAAGCTGCCCCCTTTGAGCGAGTCGTTGCCGTCATTGCCATTGAGCACATTCACGAACGCAGTCGCTCCCAAGAGGGTGTCGTCCCCTGCCGCACCGTTGAGCGTCACCGGTCCGGAGAACGCGGTGGCTGTGAGCGTATTATTGCCCGCTCCGCCCGTGAGATTCGCCGTCTCGAAGCCGATCAACGTGTCGGTGCCGACACCTAAAAGTTGCGTGTTCGTCAGCGTCAAGTTTGCGTCGGCCGAATCAAGCAGCAGATCGCCCGTCCCCGTTCCGCCGTCCAGCAAATCGTTGTCCAACCCGCCCGTGACCGTGTCGTCACCACCCTGCCCGAGGATCGTGTCGTTGCCCGCTCCGCCAACCAGCGCGTCGTTGCCGGCTCCCCCTTGGATCGAGTCCGTTCCAGCTCCCCCGTCGATCGAATCATTTTCGGAGTTGCCGTTCAGTTCGTCGTTGCCGCCGCCCCCTTTGAGCGTGTCGGCACCGACATTGCCTTGCAGCGAGACCTTGATCGTCATCGCCGAGGCGTCGAGCAAATCATTGCCATTGTCCCCCGTGACCGACACGGACGCCGCGAACAGCAAATCAACGGCCGACAGCGTCAACGAATCATTGCCGTCCCCCGTTTGAATGGTCATCGAAGTGGACGGCCGAGAGAACTCAGTCGGAGTGCTCGTAGAAACGCTCGTCAATTTTGAGACGCCGTCCCCCGCAGTCGCGTTGTCGTCCAACGTGACGATGTCGTTCGACGCCGAGAACTGGTAGAGGCGATTCGTGACGGTCAGCAGGTCGATGATCGCCGCCGCCACCGCTTGATAATTGATGACGGAGATCGTCGTACCCACTTGCAGCGTGATGCGGCCGTCGGACGAATTGAAGAACTCATGTGTCGCGCTGTCGAACGTGCCGTTTTTCAAAATCAGTTGATCGCCGGCACCGCTGGAACCGTTACCGTTGAAGATGAGGCCCCCCGCGGGAATCGGGTTCCCACTGATGAAGTCGATCGTCACGGAATCATCCGCCGCCGTGCCGATGATCGTCAGTGGGCCGACCGGATCGAGCGGCACCGTCAAGATCACGATCCCCGTCGTGTTGTCCGTGACATTCACATTCGATCCGTTGAGCGTGATCGTGACGTCGGTCGCACCGGAGGGGAGCGGCAACAGTGTGCCTTGCGCCTCATAGGCACCGATATCCGCGCGAGCGATCCCGTCGTTATTGCCATCGACCGGCCGAGGCCGCAGTCGCTGATCGGTGATGGTCGATGTCGTGGTCGAGTTCCCATCAATCGCCTGGCTGCCTGGCAGTAACGCATGCGTGAATGTTGGCCCGCCATTGTCTCGCAACGCGGTCAGTTTCGGGTTCACGTTCAACAGGTCATTCACCGCGAAACCAGATCCGCCCGACGTCGAGCCAATCAGATTTTTCCCCGAACTGTTGAGTACGCCGGTAACGTCCGGTCCGGTGGTGCCGACCGTGTTCGTGGCCAGAATTGATCCGCCGATCGTCACAGTGCCTAGCTGGAAGATTCCGCCGCCACTCGCCGCCGCGCCATTCAAGGCAATTGTGCTATCGACGATCAGCGAGGTTGTTGCCACGTCACTGAAGATTCCGCCGCCGCGGTTCGACGCCGAGTTGCCTGACAACGTCGCCAGCAACAAAGACGCGGAAGTCAAGACGGAGAAGTTCACGTTCGCAAGACCGCCGCCATCGGATGCCAGATTCCCGGAGATCGTGCTGCGAACAATCGAGACCGTGGACGTGTTGTAAACGCCGCCCCCTTTTCCCGCCGCCGCATTGTTTCCCTTTACGGTGGTCTCAATCAGAGTCAGCGTGCTGCTGCCCAAATTCGCGATCGCGCCGCCGTTGGAGGCAGACGCATTATTGCTGAGCATGCTGCCGGTGATTGTTGTTGCACTACCGTTGAAGATCGCGCCGCCACCCAGCGGACCATTCGCCGAATTGGAATCGAGCTTCGAGTTGCTGATTGTCAGCGTGCTGCCTGCTCCGAAACTGAAGATCGCTCCGCCACCGCCCGCCGCAGTGTTGTTGCTCAGGTTGACATCTTGCAGAGTCAGCAACCCTTGATTGCGAATTCCGCCACCGTCTTCTTGAGAATTGTTCGCGGCCCCGCCGTGAATCTTCACTCCGGAGATGGTCACTGTGACGCCCGCGAGAATATCGAAGACTCGATCCTGGCCGAATCCGTCGAGATCCGTCAGTTCGGCACCGGCTCCCGTGATGGTCAGTTCGTCGGTGATGTCGAGATCACCACTCGCGGCGGCTTGCTCGCCGCTACCAAACCGAGACAACAAAAAGGTGCCAGTGGGCAACGTGATTGAGTCCGCCCCAGCAAAAGCATTGGCTTCTTGCACGGCCGCGCGCAGAGTCACTTGGCCCGTCGAATCAGCCGCGACACCGTCACCAGGATTGGCATCCGCGGTGTCGAGCAGGCTGTCCACGACAAACGTGGTGAGCAACACGCGCTCTTCCAAGTATTGGATGCCGCCAACAAGCCGTTGGGGCCGTCGAATCTTCCGCCAGCGGATTCGCATCCGCGCGAGCCAATCAATGCGCATGACAATTCCTCGACACAGGAGGATGCCACCTGGGCGACTCACTTCGACAGCACCGGCCCGCTGGTGTCCGATCGAAGTCCAACGCGGTCATGAGTCGCCCGCGTGGTCCCGCCGTGAGGCGGCAGACGTTATTTCAGAGGCGGATGCTATCGGTCCCGGCCACGCTGAGCCAGCGTTATTTCCCGCTGATGGTTGGCGAGCCAGGGCCGCTGACAATTCTCACGAAACCTTCCGGTGGGCCGAGGGGTTCATATCGTCGTTGTTCGTCGGCCGATTGGGATGGTAGAGTTGAAACGGCTTCCGGCGATGACGGCAAACACCCTTCAGGCAGAAAGGCCCTTCCGATGCGAACGATTCTGACGCGGTTCGGTTGGCAACACAGACTCTGGACCGTTCTTTGTGCAGTTCTGGTGGCCGGAGGCGTTTCGGCAACGTCCGGGACGAACGCCGAAGAACCCGCCGCCAAAGGCAAGGCCGCCGCGAGGGCCAAGAAGCTCGGCTCCGATCTCCAATCGGGCAAGAAAGCCGCCCTCAAAAAGAGGGCGATGGAGCAACGGATCGTCGCCAAGGGAAAAGAAGCGGACAAACCGGCGGTCAAAATCGCTCCGGCGGAATCGAAAGCGGTCGAACCCAAAACCGCTCAGCAGAAATCGACCGGCAGCCCCGCTGATGTGAAGACTGCGGCTACCGAAGTGGACCGACTCATCGACGAGCAACTGGCTGCGTCCAATGTCACTCCTGCCGGTCTCGTCAACGACGAAGACTTCCTCCGCCGAGTCTCTTTCGACATCGCCGGCACCATTCCGACCGCGAAAGAAGTCACGTTCTTCGGTCTCGATCCCGATCCCAACAAGCGGGCGAAGACAGTCGAACGACTGCTCAGCTCGGACGACTACGCCTTGAACTGGGCACGCTACTGGCGCGACGTGTTGTTCCTACGAGCCACCAACGAACGTGCTCGCATCATGTCTCGGACGTTTGAGGATTGGATGGTCAAGCAACTTCAAGCCAATGCCGGTTGGGACGACATCACTCGCTCGTTGATCACCGGTCTGGGTGACATCCAAGAGCACGGCGAAGCGGCGTTGATCTTCATTCACGAAGCCAACCCGGAAGAGATTGCTGGCGAAGTCTCGCGCATCTTCCTCGGTATTCAGATGCAGTGCGCCAACTGCCACGATCATCCGACCGACAAATGGACTCGCGACCAATTTCATTCGCTGGCCGCGTTCTTCCCACGCATCACCATGCGACGTGAACCAGACAATCCGGCTGGCTTCACTATCGTATCGTTCGATGGTCGAGGCCCCGGTAACCGGCCAGGTGGCCCGCTCGGAGAGAATCCCGAACGCATGTTTCAGGTCTACGATCGAAACAACGACGGCAAGCTGTCGAAAGCGGAGATCGGCGACTCCCCAATCAGCCGCTTCTTCGACCGAATCCTGGAGAACGCCGACAGAGACAAAGACGGTCTGCTGTCCCTCAAGGAAGCCAAAGAGGCACCGGCACCGATGATGCAACCGGGTCGCGGAAAATCCGAACATCACATGCCGGACCTCAAACATCCCAACGAATCCGGCCAAGTCATGACCCCCGCGCTGTTCACGACCAACGTGAAAGGCCGCATTGGCATGGAAGACGAAGACCGGCGCGAACTGCTCGCCAAGTGGATCACGTCCTCCAACAACTCGTGGTTCGCGAAGTCGCTGGTCAATCGCCTCTGGGGCGAATTGCTCGGCGAAGGTTTTTACATGCCGATCGACGACATGGGACCGGAGCGTAAGCCGCGCATGGTGGCAGCACTCGACTTCCTCGGTGTCGAGTTCGTCAAGCACGACCACGACCTGCGCTGGCTACTGCAAACGATCACGGCGACGAGCGCCTATCAGCGGCAGATCCGCTACATCGAGCCGACCGAGAACCCAGTTCCATTTGCTTCCGCGATTCCGGTTCGGCTGCGATCCGATCAAGTATTCAATGCGATCATCAAGGTCTTAGGCATCGACGAAGGCCCGCGCGGTTTCGACGGCCCGCAAGCTCGCTTCCGCCGTGGAATTCGTCAGCAGTTCGAGGAGAAGTTTGGTTACGACCCTTCGACGCCGCAGGATGAGCTGCTCGGTAATGTCCCTCAGGCTCTGACTCTGATGAACTTCCCGCCGCTGACCAACGCTCTGCGAGCCGACGGCAACACGCGCCTCGGTCAAATCCTGGCGAACAACAAAGAGGACCAAGACGCGATCGCCGAGTTGTACCTCTCCTTCCTCGCCCGCGATCCGTCGAAGAAAGAATTGACCATCGCCACCGAGTATCTCACGAAAGTCGGCAACCGTCGCGAAGCGTTTGAAGACCTCGCCTGGAGCCTGTTGAACAGCAGCGAGTTCATCTCGAAGCGCTAACGTAGGTCAGCCTTTCCAGGCTGACCCGATCCACGTTCGACTCTCAATCCTCAACGACCTCTCACGATCAACACGGTCAGGCTGGAAAGCCTGACCTACGGGAGCCAATCATGCTCAGCCTTCACGAACAAGTTCGCATCTCGTCGCGCGGCCTCAGCCGCCGCGGGTTCTTGCATACGGTCACGGCCAGCGCGGCTGCGGCCGGGACGCTCAACTTGCGGGACTTGATGAGCCTGCAAGCGGCCGAACTCAAGAAGCAGGGCAAGTCGATGATCCTGCTCTGGATGAATGGAGCTCCCAGTCAATTCGAGACCTTCGATCCAAAGCCGGAGAACGCCGAAGTCACCGGCGAGACAAAAGCCATCGACACCAACGTCCCCGGCATTCAAATCGCCAACGGCTGGGACAACGTGGCCAAGGTGATGAACGAGATCGCTCTCATCCGCTCGCTGACCAACAAGGAAGGTCAGCATCAACGCGCGACCTTCCAAATGCACACGGGCTACATCCCGTCGAGCAGCGTCAAGTACCCGTCGCTCGGCTGCAACATCGCCAAGATGCTCGGCGACTTGGAACGCGATCTGCCGACCGTCGTCTCTGTCGGCAACACCGAAGGAGCCGGATTCCTCGGCGTCGATTACGAACCGTTCGTCGTTGATCGCCCCGGTGAGCTACCGCAAAACGTCGCCGCGTCCGCCAACGCCGACCGGTTCAATCGCCGAGTCGGCTTGCTCGACCAGATCGAAAAAGAATTTTCCGACCGAGGCGGCCAAGTCGTCGCGACGAATCACAAGCAGCTTTACTCAAAAGCCTCGAAGCTGGTTCTCAGCCCGGAAGTCAAACGTTTCCAGTTCGACGATGAATCGCCAACGACTCGCGAGCGCTACGGCAATTCCGAGTTCGGCAAAGGCTGTTTGCTCGCCCGCCGCATGGTTGAGTCCGGTGTGCCGTTTGTCGAAATCGCCTCACGCGGACAAGGCGGAGGGGGCGGCAATTGGGACACGCATCAAGACGTCTTCAGCCGCACTGCGACCTTGATCGGCTCTGTCGATCCCGGCATGGCCGCGCTCATCAGCGATTTGAAAGAGCGTGGACTGCTCGACCGCACGCTCGTCGTCTGGATGGGCGAGTTCGGCCGGACTCCGAAGATCAATCCACGCGGCGGCCGCGACCATTACCCGCGCGTCTTCAATGCCGCGATGGCCGGCTGCGGGATCAAAGGTGGCCAAGTCATCGGAGCCTCCACCAAGGACGGCAGCGCGATCGATCACGACGCTGTCACGGTCCACGACCTGTTCGCGTCGATCTGCCAAGCCCTCGACGTGAACCCGGCCCACGAGAACATCAGCCCGCTCGGCCGGCCAATCAAGATCGTGGACGGTGGCAAATCGGTCGCGAAGTTGTTCGCATAAAGTAGACCGGTCACTCCGTGACCGGAATGTTCGAGTCACGGAGTGACTCGTCTACTTTCTCTGCGAGACATCCGAAATGCCTGAACTCAAGATCGACAAGCCGACGCTCATCTGGCAAATGCCGTTTGAGAGTGAGAGCGCGTGGCCGATGGCGGTGACGTTCATCGGAGCGAATCGTGTCGCGGCCGGGAATCAAGACGGACAACTCTTCGTGTGGGAGTTGCCTTCCGCACCGACTGAATCAAAGACGCTCTGGCCGATTCGCCGGCTGGACGGTCACACGAATGGCGTCACGCGATTGGTGGCGACGCCCGATGGGACGCTGATCTCCGCGAGTCTCGATCACACCATCCGCTTGTGGGATTTGAACGCGACTCCGTCCGGCAAAGCCGAGGTTGTGATGGACGCCGAAGCTCGGCAGGCCGAGTTCAAGAAGACCCGCAAGGACGAGGTCTTAAAGCGTCCGGGAGTCAGCGTCGAAACACAGACGGCGGCGCATGTACTGGAAGGGCACAAGAACTGGATTCAATCGCTCGGTTTGAGTCACGACGGTAAGCGACTCATCAGCGGCGATGACTCGGCCGAGGTCATCGTGTGGGACTTGGCGACTCGTCAGCCGTTGAAACGCTGGTCGGGCCACAAGTGGAACTGGATCGCTGCCGCCGCGTTGTCACCCGACGGCGAAACGGCCATCGTTTCCGAGCATCGCTACAAGCGAGATGATTTCGACGTCCCGGCGGCGGGAATCAAGCTGTGGTCGGTTGCGGACGGCAGCATGAAGATCGACGTGCTGAAGGTGCAATTCCCGAAACTCCGTTCCGACGAGTCTTCCTACGAAGCCGCTCAACTTTGGCGAAAGTTTGTCGCCGCAGGTTTGATCGCGGCGGACGGCTCTCCCGATGGCAAGCTGTTTGCGCTTGGCCAAGGCGGAGAGACCGACACCGGCAAAGTGCATCTCATCAAAACCGAGACCGGTGAGTTGGCTCGTTCGATCTCCGCCCATCAATACGGAGTGACCGACGTGAAGTTCTCCGCCGATGGCAAGCATCTGCTGTCGAGCGGTCGCGACACGACGATTCGCATTTGTCAGGTCGAAGACGGCAAGGAAGTCGCCGTGCTCGGCGCGCCGCGTGGCGGGCAGTTCAAAGATTGGTTTTCCGCACTGGCGCTGTCTCCCGATCAACGGCTCGTCGCAGCCGCCGACATCGCCGGTTCGATTCAAGTTTGGTCGTTGGATGGCGGCGGGTAGGTTGGGACTCCGTCCCGACTTCTCCGAATGGTCGGGACGGAGTCCCAACCTACAACCCCGCTTGTTTCGACATTTTGCTTGGCCTAGACTCCGCCGCGACTTGATCAAGGACACGATCTTTCTCCTCTTTCGCTGGGGCTTTTCACATGCGTCGCCTCTCGTGGTTGTTGCTGAGTTCTCTGCTGCTGGGACTCGGGTTCTCGTTGGGCATGTCGCAAGCGGATGATCCGCCGAAGGACAAGCCGGCCGCCGATCAAAAGGCGACGGACGACAAAGCCAAAGCCGATGCCAAACGGGACGAAGACTACGAACTGATGCGGCTCTTCGCCGACACGTTCGAGCAGATCGAGCGGAACTACGTCAAAGACGTCGATCGCCGGCAGCTCATCCAGGCGGCGATTCGAGGCATGGTCACGCAGCTTGATCCGTACTCCAACTACATCAGCCCGGAAGAGCTGAAGCGGTTCAATCAGGAAGTCGAACAGGAATTCGGCGGCATCGGCATTCAAGTGCAGATGGACCCGAAGACGCGCCGGTTGATGGTGATGACGCCGCTCCCCGGCACTCCGGCCTACAAGGCGGGCATCAAGTCCGGCGACCTCATCATGGAAGTCGAAGGCAAATCCTCCGAAGGCATCTCGCTGGAAGAAGCGGTCAAGACGCTCCAAGGCAAGCCCGGCACCGACGTAACCATCGGCGTCCAGCACGCCGGCACGGACAAGACCGATCAGATCAAGATCACGCGAGCGTTGATTCAAGTCTCGACCGTGCTTGGCGACACGCATAAGGCGGACGACAGTTGGAATTTCTTCCTCGATGCCGACAGCAAGATTGCTTACATCCGCCTGACGCACTTTGGCCGCCGTAGTTCGGATGAGCTGCAAGAGGTGCTCGAATCTCTCAAGGACGAAGGTCTGAAAGGTCTCGTCCTCGACCTGCGATTCAATCCCGGAGGACTGCTCGGCCAAGCCACCAAGATCGCTGACCTGTTCCTCGAGAGCGGCACAATCGTCAGCGTGAAAGGCCGCAACACCGACAACCGAGTTTGGACCGCCGAGAAAGACGGCACCTTCTCCGGCTTCCCGATGGCGATTTTGGTCAACCGCTTCAGCGCGTCGGCCAGCGAAATCGTCAGCGCCGCTCTGCAAGACCACAAACGAGCCGTCGTCGTCGGCGAACGCTCGTGGGGCAAAGGGAGCGTGCAGAACGTGATTGAATTGGAAGGGGGAACCAGCGCGTTGAAGCTGACGACGGCTCAATACCTGCGTCCCAGCGGCCGCAACATTCACAAGTTCCCCGGCGCGAAAGACGACGAGGAATGGGGTGTCGGACCGGACAAGGATCACAAGATCGAGGTGACTCAGAAGGAAATGCAGGACTATCTCGAATACCGCCGTCAGCGCGACGTGATCGGTGGCTCGGCCCCCAAGTCTGAGTTCGCCGACAAGCAACTCAATGACGCCGTCGCGTACTTGAAGGCTCAATTGGCCGACGAGAAGAAGGAAGCGGCCAAGGCGCAGTGACCGTGCGAGTTGTGGTGCGGGCGGCTCGCCTGCACCGGTCCATTTCGGCAAGAGTCGCTCTCCGTTGCAGGCGAGCCGCCCGCACTACGATAGACCGCATGATCCAGCTTCAAGACGTCACGAAGGTCTATCGCCGTGGACTGCACGACGTCGCCGCGTTGCGCGGCGTGTCGTTTGAGTTGCCAGATGCCTCGTTCGCCTTCGTGCTCGGTCCCTCCGGCAGCGGCAAGAGCACGCTGCTGCAATTGCTCGGCGCGTTAGATGAGCCGACGTCGGGCGAGATCACCATTGCCGGCACGCGGTTGCGTGGGATGTCGTCTCGGCAGCGAGACGCTTTTCGTCGCGAGCAAGTCGGATTCGTCTTTCAGAGCTTCAACCTGCTGAGCAACCTGACCGCCGTGGACAACGTCTTGGTCCCGTTCCTGCCGCGAGGCGTGCCAACCGAGGTGCGAACTCGCGCGATCGAACTGCTGCAGCAAGTCGGACTCGGCGAACGTCTCGATCACCGTCCGAGTCAACTTTCCGGCGGCGAACAGCAGCGCGTCGCCATCGCGCGCGCGTTGCTCAAACGGCCGAAGCTGGTCCTCGCGGATGAGCCAACCGGAGAACTCGACAGCGAAACTGGAGCCGAAGTCTTTCGGCTGCTCCGCAACTTGCGCGATCAGCACCAAGCGACCGTGGTCGTGGTGACTCACGACCCGATCTTCATCCAACCCGATGACAGCATCCTGCGGCTCCGCGATGGACGCTTGGCCGAGGAACCAAAACCGTAAGCCGGGGTCAGGTGTTCTGATTTCTGTTTTGCCGTTGCGATGGAGAGCGAACCGTTGATCGGGTGATTGTCTGCGAACCACGGTTGGGGTGGATCGCAGGAGCAAAACAGAAATCAGAACACCTGACCCCTGATCGGCCCGTGCCCCAGCGCGGAACGACGAACTTCGAGGCGATCAATGACTACTAAAGTCGAACTCTCGCTCAGTGGCTCTGTCGCGCGAATCCTGTTGCGTGGCGAAAAGGGCATCCAAATTCTCTCGGCTGAAACGCGCCAGCGGTTGCTGACGGTTGTCGAGGAAGTCGCGAACGCTGATTGCTCGGTGGTCGTGTTCGCCGCCGAGGGCCGCACGTTCATCGCGGGTGCGAGCATCGACGAACTGCGGACACAGGATGAGCAATCCGCGCTGCAAGACTCACGCTTCGGCCAACGCTTGATGAGCGCCATCGAGTCACTGCCGCAGACGACCGTCGCGGCCATTCACGGTGCGTGCGCGGGAGGCGGAACGGAATTGGTGCTCGCCTGCGACCTGCGGTTCGCGGCCGCAGGAGCGAAGATTGGACTGCCCGAAACGTCGATCGGCGTCTTGCCCGGCTGGGGCGGAACGGTGCGCGCGACTCAACTGTTGGGAGCGTCTGTGGCGCGACGCCTGATCTTGACGGGCGAGTTAGTCTCGGCGGACGAAGCCTTGCGAGTGGGCTTGGTCGATGCCGTCTTCCCGTCCGAAAAGTTTGCCGAGGAGGTGGACGCTCGCGTTACCCAGATCTTGACGCGAGGCCCACAAGCTCGCCGCCGGGCCAAGCATCTGCTGCGGCAACATGCGGCCGACGGAGTCAACCTCGCCGCTCAATATGACGCGGAAGCTCTCGCCTTCGCCGAGTGCTATCGAACTGGCGAGCCGCATGAAGGCATGTCCGCTTTTCTCGAAAAGCGGCCTCCGCAGTGGACGAACTGAGCCGAGTCGTGCGAGTCACGAGAAATCCTGCGGAGACTCGGCTAATCTGGACGTCAGGTGATCGCTCCATTCTGATTGGCTGGAACGATCTTTTGTGGAGTCCATTGTCATGGCGACTCAAATCTTAGTGGTCGATGATTCGCTCATCGAACAACGTCGCGTCGGCCGGTTGTTGCAAAACGGAATTGCCGGGGTCGCGGTCACGTATGCCGGTGACGGACAGGCAGCGCTCGATGCGATCGCCGTCGCGATGCCCGACATAGTCGTTTCCGACCTGCGGATGCCGGTGATGAATGGGTTGCAATTGGTGGAGAGCATCAAAGTTCACGGCTACGGCGTGCCGGTGATCTTGATGACCAGCTACGGCAGCGAAGAAATCGCGGTTCAAGCGCTGCGGGCGGGAGCGGCGAGTTATGTTCCAAAACTCGCGCTCGAAAAGAATTTGATTGCGACCATCAAGAGCGTGCTGTCGGTCTCTTCGCGGCAAGTCAATCGACGGCGCTTGCTTAGCACTCTGGATTCGGCCGAGTCTCGATTTGTTTTGCAAAACGATACGTCCTTGATCGCTCCGCTGATCGACTATTTGCAGGAACAAATCTTGACCATGCGGTTGTTCGACCATTTGCAGACAACTCGCATCAGCGTGGCCGTGCAAGAAGCGATCGCCAATGCGATCTATCACGGCAATCCACAACTGTCCGGCTATAAATCGAAGAGCATCAACTGCCTATGGCAATCACTTGTCGAATCGTGTTCTGTTTTGATCGAAAGAGCCTTAGAAAGCGGGGTTTTCTCGAACAAAGTCAGACTCAGGATTTGCAGAATTTCGCTGAGCGGC
>CAMDDX010000060.1 GCA_945893075.1 Planctomyces sp. SH-PL62
TTGGCTACGACGCTTTGCCATCACGCGACTCAAGCATCATCCGCTCAAAGAAAGTCTGCGAGGCAAGATGCAAATCGCCGGCTGGAACGACGACTTCCTCGCGGAAGTCCTCACAGGTCAACAACTTTGATACGCGCTGGCCGTGGGAGCGTTTCGCAGTTGGTTGCGGCAGATTGTTGTGTATCGGTTGCGGAACTTCTGGCGATCGCGGGGGAGGTTGATCGCGGCCGGAAATGACAGCCGGCTGGAAGAACAACTGCGGCAGTTGGAAGACGACGGCAGTCATCTCAGCCAGAGGTGGGATCGCGAGCACAACGTCGCGGTGGCTCGCAAGCTGCTGGAGTTGATCGAGTCGCGGTTCACGGAGACGACTCGGCTGGTCTTTCGCCGGTTAGTGTTGGATGGAGCGGACGCGGACACGGTCGCGAGCGAAACCGGGCTGTCGCTGAACGCGATCTTCACGGCGAAGTCGCGCGTGTTGCGAGAACTGCGGAGGTTGGGGCAAGGGTTGCTGGATTGAAGGAGATTTCAAATCTCAAATTTGAAATCTCAGATTCTTGGAGAATCGCTGCAAGAATTCGCTGCCGGCTGCACTTCTGGTTGTTAGCGTGTGGCCGCCCTTCGCAGGCCGGCATTCGCCCCGCAACTTGAGTTCTTCCCTGGTGCCGCATGGCCGATGGATTGTTGACGCATCCGACTCACGAACAACTGGCCGCATTTGACGCGGGGCGGTTGACGGACGCGGACTCGCACGGCATTGAGGAGCACTTGGCGGATTGTTCGGAGTGCTGTCAGATGCTGAAGCAACTGCCGGGAGATGACGGCTATGTCGCGTTGTTGCGCGAAGCGGTCGCGAGCGGCGATGCGACGGTGTTGATCTCGCCGACGCTGGGAACGGCGAGTGAGGAAACCCACGATCCGTTCGAACGCGATCGCGCGACCGAGAGCGGAGCAGGTGACCGGCTACGTCGCTTCGGCAATTACGAATTGCTGTCCGAGATTGCTCGCGGCGGCATGGGAGTCGTTTACCAGGCGCGGCAAATCGGACTGAATCGGTTGGTCGCGTTGAAAATGATTTTGGCGGGACAGTTGGCATCGGCGGAAGAAGTGCAACGGTTCCGCGCGGAGGCCAATGCGGCGGCGCATCTGGATCATCCAGGGATCGTGCCGATTTTTGAGGTCGGTGAGCAGGATGGACAGCACTTCTTCACGATGGCTCTGGTCCACGGCAGCAACCTGGCGGAGCGATTGCGTCAGGGGCCGATGCCTCCGCGCGAGGTCGCCACGCTGATGCGAGGTATTGCGGTCGCGGTGCAACACGCTCACGACAAAGGGGTGATCCATCGCGATTTGAAACCGGCCAACGTCTTGCTCGAATTCGTGGAGCCGTCGTTCTCTGGAAAGGAAGCCGGTGCGAGCCTCGAACGAGATGCGTCCGCGTATCGGCCACGGATCACGGACTTCGGACTGGCCAAGCTCGTCCAGAGCGATGCGCACCTGACCGGCAGCGGACAAGTGGTCGGCACTCCGAGTTACATGCCTCCAGAGCAAGCGGCCGGGCATACGCACAACATTCGCGAAACCGCCGACGTGTATTCATTGGGCGCGATTCTGTATGCCTGCCTGACAGGCCGGCCGCCGCATCAGGCCGCCACGGCTCTGGAAACCGTGATGCAAGTTTTGGATGCCGCGCCAGCCCCGCCTCGATTGCTTAACCCGCAAGTGCCACGCGATCTGGAAGCGATCTGTTTGAAGTGTCTCCACAAGGAACCGGCGCGGCGCTATTCCACGGCGCAGCAGATGGCCGACGAACTCCAGCGGTTTTTGGACGGCGAACCGACTCAAGCGTCTTCCGTCCATCTGCTCGATCACATGCTGCACGCTCTGCGAAAGGATCGGCACGAGGAGAATTTTCGGGATTGGGGCTTGGGATTGATGGCGTTTGGGTTCGTCATCGCCGTGGCGCACGGTGCGATGTTTCTGTTGGAATCTGCCGGGCATGATCCGCTGATGGCCTATTGGCTGCCGCGCGGCCTGATGTTGGTGGTGCTCTTGGTTCTCCTGCGGCGATTTCGCCAGCATTCGATGCTGCCGACGAATTCGGCCGAGCGATTGGTCTGGGGCGTGTGGGTCGGCTACTTGATCTGTGTGGGAGCGGTCGGTGTCACGCTGTCGGCTGGCGGTGTCGATCCGCGACTGTTGTACGCGTTTAGCGCGATCCTCAGCGGCCTGGGTTTTTTCATCATGGGAGTGCATGTCTGGGGCGGCGCGTATGTCATCGGTTGGGCGTTCTTGCTGGCTGCTCCGCTGCTGAGTATCACGCCCAAGTCAGCATCCTTGTCGTATGGCGTTTTATGGGGAGTCTCGTTGCTGGCGTTCGGAGGGCACTATTGGCGTCTGTCGCACTCCGCCGTCTCAGCGCAACGGCTCCCTCATGGCCGAGCGGTCGATGACCACGTTTCCAAACCGTAGGGTGGGACCAGCTCACGAAGTGAGCGCCGGCCCACCTTTGAAATTTGAGATTTGAAATTTGTGATTAGAAGTTCGCGGTGGGCCAGCGCAGCGCTGGTCCCACCCTACCTTTCGAGGAGACATCATGTCTGAGCAAGCGATTCCAGTGGCGTGGGAAAACATCCTCTCGACCTTCGAGCGTGCCGAAGAGTGGTTCACGCGCTGGGCGACCGAAGGGCAGATCCTGGAGGCGCAGCGCGACGTGATCTTGGGGTTGCTGCGCGAACGGATGCAGTACGTTCGCACTCTCGCGGCGGACAACGTGGATTGCCCGTCGATGCCGGGAATCCTGCCAGTTCAAGCGAACGAAACGCCGGCGGTGCGAGCGTTGCGCCTGTGGCGATTCCTGGGGAACGAAGTCTCGCAGCACAAACTGGCCGGCCGGCTGACACTCTCGCAGGCACACGCGCTGGCGGAGGAATGCCGCGAGCGGATTACCTCGTTGAAGCGACGGCTCACGGACGACGGCATCACGATCGTGACTGCGGCCGCGACGCCCCCCAGTTCTGCGCAGCAAGCGGCGGGGTCGGGGTCGGGGTCGGGGGTGAGCGATGTCCTCAAGGGGTGGTCGCAGCCAGACACTGTGCGTTCGCCACAACCGGCCGCCGCGGTTGATGAAGTCATGCCGACGTTGGAGGCGGTGAAGCCGCGACGCAACATTCTCGAAATGCTGCTCGATCCGCGCAGTATTCAGTGGTTGATGGGGATTGGCGGCGCGTTGATGGCCGTCGGGTTGGTGATCCTGTTGTGGGTCAAGAATTATTTCACTCCGCCGGTGATGGCGATGGTCATGGGGATCACGAACATCGCGATCATGGGAGGTGGTTGGGGCATCATTCAGAAGACTCGCTATCAGCTTGCCGGTAAAGGGCTGACGCTGCTGGCGTGTCTCGTGATGCCGCTCAATCTGTGGTACTACCACTCGCAAGGGTTGGTGACGCTCGACGGACATCTGTGGGTCGTGGCGGCCATCATGTGTGCTCTGTATGCGGCGTCGGCTTGGACTCTCAAGGATGAGATGTTCGTGTATGTCTTCAATGCCGGCGTGGCGATGACCGGGTTGCTGTTGCTGGCCGACATGCACAAGTTCGTGGAGATCGCGGCCCCGGCGACGCTGCTGGTGATTCTCGGCCTGGCCGGGATTCATGCCGAGCGGGCGTTTGCCGAGAACGACGGGCCGTTCAGCCGGAAGCGGTTCGGATTGGCCTTCTTCGCGAGCGGACATGTGCTGCTCGGTTCCGGGTTGCTGATGGTCTTCATCGCTCAACTGGCGGGCGATTGGTTGTATGACGCTTGGTTCCAGTCGGTCTATCTGTCGTTCCAAGCGGTGCCGTCACCGATTTGCGGCCCACAGCGTTGGCTCGCGTTGGTGTTGGTGCTGGCGGGGATCTATGCCTACATCTACTCGGACATCGTGGTGCGGAAGCATGGGGCTTACATCCACTTCGCGGCGGCGCTGCTGTTGTGGGCCGAAGTGCTGGTCGTGCAGTTGCTGCACCTGACGTTGGGAGTGGATGCCATCATTGCCGTGCTGGCGGTGACGTCTCTGGCGGTGAACTTGATTCAGGCCACGATGACTCGCGATCAAAAAATGACACGAGCGTTTCCGGTGTTCGGGTTATTGCTCGGCCTGCTGCCGGTGCTGTTGGGGATTGTCGAGTACCTGAGATTTCTCGGCTTCAACTCGGCTTGGAAGGACAATCCGCCGGCATGGAGCTACGTCGGCGCGATGGTGCTGGCGGCGGTGGCCTCGCGGCTTGGCGCGTTCATTTATCGCAATTCCGGGAAGTGGCTGCCGATGGCGTATCACTTCGCAACGGCTGCGGCCACGATGGTCGCCGCAGTCGCCGCTCTGGCCGCGTGTGGTTTTGAACGCTGGCAAGAACATGCTCCGACCATGATGCTGATCCCGATCATGTACCTCGTCGCCGCGAAGCTGTATGGCGATCGCGGTCCCAGAGAACCGCTGATGGCGGTCGCTCACACGGCGACGGTGGTGATGTTGGTGTCGTCGCTGACGTCGGCGTTCTACGGGTTCACGAAGCTGGACCCGGATAAGAATCTGAACCTCGCCTTGGCCGCGTTCTTCGCGGAAGCGGCGGTGTTCTACGGACTGGCGACGTCGTTCCAGCGGAAGCCGTTCTGCGTCCATCTGGCAACGCTGATGGCGAGCGGTTCGCTGTGGCAGATGCTGATGTACTTCGGCATCACGAGTGCCAACGCCTATTTGCTGACGTTCGCGTTCCTCGGTTTGGGATTGTTGCTGGTCTACCGATTCTCGGTGTTGGAACAGACGGCCGCCGCGCCGTTGACGGAAGCGGCGTTCCAAGCGGCGAACTCGCTGCTGAGCCTCGCGTTTGTAGCCTCAGTCTGCAAAGGGCTGGCGAGTCTGGCGTCGGATGCGTTCAGCTCGTCGGCCAAAGTCGATTTGGGTTTCGTCGGATTCAGCATCACGATGCTGGTGATCGCGATGTTGTCCGTGGCGATCGTGAAGGTCGCCGGCTGGCGGCGTTGGTACGTCGTCAACGTGGTGGCTCAAGGAGCGTTGACGCTGCTGGGCGTGCATCAGTTCATCCACCTCAATGGGTGGCAACAGGTGGAGTTGTTCTCGGTCATCGTCGGCTTGCTGCTGCTGGGGGTCGGACATCTCGGCTGGTATCGCGAGCAAGAACGCGAGAACGACCTGGTCAGCACGAGCCTCTTCTTCGGCAGTCTGCTGACGGCCGTTCCACTGGCGATCGCAACGTGGGTTGATCGCGGCCACGGCCACTTCCTGATCGTCAACGAAGCGGGCTTCCTGTTCGTGAGCGTGCTGTTGCTCGGCACGGGGGTGGTCTTCCGGCTGAAATCGACAACGGTGGTCGGCAGCCTTTCGACGGCGCTGTATTTCATCACTCTGCTGATGTTCATTCCGTGGAGCCGATTGGACACGATCGCGATCCTGATCATCGTCGGCGGCAGCACACTGTTCGGGACGGGGCTGGTGCTGGCGTTCTTCCGAGACCGCCTGCTGACGCTGCCGGAGCGAATCAAGAACCGCGAGGGGATCTTCAAAGTGCTGAATTGGCGATAAGCGACGGCTCGAACTGAGGCGTAGCCGCACCTCGCCAGAGTGCGGGCGAATGGGGATCAAACCCGCGTTCTGGCGAAGCGCGGCTACAAAATTCCGATTTTCTCGGCCCCGGTCGGGCGTCGTTTGGCGGCTATGTCCCTAGAAGGACTGCGATGAGTTCCGAGTCCGAACCGTTTCGACCGCAGGTGGAGCGATACCGTGAGTACTTGCTGTTGTTGGCGAGGCTGCATGTCGGGGAGCAACTGCGCGGGAAGCTCGATGCGTCCGACGTCGTGCAGCAGACGTTGCTCGACGCTCATCGGCAGCAGCAGCACTTTCGCGGGACGAGCGACGGGGAGCTGGCCGCTTGGTTGCGGCAGATGCTGGCGTGCAACGTCGCGGATGCGGTGCGAGCGCTCGGTCGAGCCAAGCGGGATGTCTCGCGCGAGCGGTCGCTCGATCAGGCGATCGAAGAGTCTTCCAGCCGCATCGAGCAGTGGTTGGCGGCGGAGCAGTCGTCTCCCAGCCAGCAAATGCAGCGGCACGAGCGGGCGGCTCAACTGGCGGAGGCGTTGGCGAAGCTGCCGGAACCGCAGCGTGAGGCGCTCGTGTTGCGGCATTGCCAGGGCTGTTCGCTCGACGAGATTTGTCAGCGGTTGGATCGGAGTCCGTCGGCGGTTGCTTCGTTATTGAAACGCGGGACCAGAAAGTTGCGCGAGTTGCTTCACGAGTTGGAGTGAATGATGTCGCAGTCATCGGCGGGAGATTCGGCGGATCGCGAACGGCGATTGGACGAAATTCTCGTCGCCTATTTGCGAGCCGAGGATGCTGGAGTGCGTCCCGACAAGAATGAGTTCATCGCGCGGCATCCCGATCTCGCGGCCGAATTGGAGGAATACTTTCGTGACCAAGCGGAGCTGAACGATCGCGTTGAGCCGATTCGGCCAACGGGACAGTCCGCCACCGAACCGGCGGCGGACTTTGTCGGCGAGCCGACGATCGTGCCGAGCCCCACGGTGTTGATGGATGTGGTCGATTCCGACTCGTCGGCTGATCCATCAATGTCGGAAGACGATCTGCTGCAAGCGGCGCTGCCGGGGACTCGTCTGCGTTATTTCGGCAACTATGAGTTGTTGGCCGAGATTGCTCGCGGCGGCATGGGAGTCGTGTTCAAAGCGCGGCAAGTGAAGCTCAACCGCATCGTCGCCGTGAAGATGATCCTCGCGGGGCAATTGGCCAGCAGCGAGGAGGTGCGGCGGTTCCGCTCCGAGGCCGAAGCGGCGGCGCAGCTTCAGCACCCAAATATCGTCGGCATTCACGAAGTCGGCGATCATCAAGGTCAGCAATACTTCTCGATGGACTTCGTGGAGGGAACGAGCCTCGCGGCGCTGCTCCGAGAACACCCGCTGTCGGAGAAGCAAGCGGCGGAGTCTGTGCGGACGATTGCCGCGGCGATTCAGTACGCGCACTCGAAAGGCGTGTTGCATCGCGATCTCAAACCGAGCAACGTGCTGATCGACGCGAACCAGCAACCGAAAGTAACGGATTTTGGGCTGGCCAAGCGGATCGAAGGGGGATCTGAACTCACGCGGAGCGGCCAGATTCTGGGTACTCCCAGCTACATGCCGCCGGAACAAGCGGGAGCCAATCACGGAGCGATCGGTCCGGCCAGCGATGTCTATTCGTTGGGAGCGATCTTGTACGAAGCGGTCGCCGGTCGTCCGCCGTTCCGAGCCGAGACAGCGTTGGAAACGGTGATGCAGGTCTTGAAGGCGGAACCGGTCGCTCCGCGGCTGTTGAATCCGAAACTGTCGCGAGACCTGGAGACGATCATTCTCAAGTGTCTGCAGAAAGCGCCGAGTTCCCGCTACCGAACGGCTCAAGAGTTGGCGGACGATCTGCAACGCTTCTTGAATGGCGAGCCGATTCTGGCTCGTCCGGTCTCGGCCGCGGAACGAGCGTGGCGCTGGTGTCGACGGAATCCGGTGGTCGCGAGCCTGTCGGCCGCGGTGGCCATGGCGTTGATCACGGTCACCTGCGTCTCGTTGGTGGCGTATGCACTGACCAAGGACGCGCTGGGCAAGATGACGGTCGCCAAGTCCGATGCGCAAGAACAACGAGGCAAAGCCGTCCAACTCGCGGCGGACAAAGCGAAGCTCGCCGATCAAGAAAAGACCGCGTGAGAGACCAGCGAACGTGCGTTGAAGGCGACGCGGCATCAACTGGCGCTCAATTATCTGCAACGCGGTGTCGCACTCTCGGAAGCAAAGAAACCTTGGACGGGTTTGTCTTGGATGCACCGTGCTCTTGGGGCCGCTGAGCCGGACGATTCGTTCCGCGCGAGCATCCTCAATGTGATGGCGGGGTGGGATCCGTCGCTGGGGATTTGCCTGCCGCATACGAACCCGGTGCGGTTCGTCAGGTTCAGTCCGGATGGAAAAACAATCGTCACGGGTGGTGATGACCCGATCGTTCGGTTGTGGGATGCAGAGACCGGAGCACCCCGCGGCGCTCTCATGCGGCATGACAGGAAGATCACCGCCTTGGCGCTGAGTCCCAACGGGGAGCTTGTGCTCACGGCAAGCGACGACAAAACGGCTCGCTTGTGGGACGCCAAAACGGGCGAGCCGCGCGGAGAACCGCTGGTGCATGATCGCCTCGTCAACCAGTTGGCCTTCAGTCCTGATAGCCGAACCTTTGTCACAGGCAGTCATCTGCCGATGTCCGCGCGTCTTTGGGAGACCGCGACTCGTCGCCCGCGGGGAGTGCCACTGCAGCACCAGATCGGATTTCATGGTGTGGCATTCAGCCCTGCCGGACGATTGCTGCTCACCTTGGCGTACACCTGGGTAACTTTTTGGGACGCGACAACTGGCGAGCCGAATGGCGCGCCGTTGCGTCACGATTCGCGAGTGACCGCCGCCGCCATCAGTCCCGATGGCAAGGCGGTGGTCACGGGGCATGATGACCGGTCAACCCGGCGGTGGGATTTGGCGACGCGTCAGCTCATCGGATCGCCGCTGACTTTATCGGCCGCTCCGAGACTTGTGGTGTTTGCGCCGGATGGTCAGCACGCGCTGGTGACGGCCGGACAATTTGGCCATCTCTGGAATATGGGCACCAGCAAACTACGCGGCGTTCGTCATGAATTAGATATCTTCGCGGCGAACTTCAGTGCCGATAGCACGATGTTGGTCACGGGAAGTTCTGATGGCACGGCGAAAGTCACCGACCTCCGGAACTTTGAGACGCGCGGAGTCCCGTTGCGCCATGATCGCAGCGTGCTCGCGGTGGCCGTCAGCCCAGACGGACAGCGCATTCTCACCGGCAGCGTGGATTGCACCGCAAGATTGTGGAACGCATCCGCCGGCGAGTCGCGCATCGTGTGCCGCCATCCCAACCTCGAATACAGATGGATCGCGGCGCTGAGTCCTGATGGCCAGACCATCGCCGCCCCCGGCCCCATCAACAATATCCTCTTCTGGGACGCGGCCACCGGTGAACGACGCGAAACTTCCATCCGCCAGGAAGTCTCGGACTTTTGCCTCAGCTATGGCTTGGACTCGCAGACAATCATGACCGGGTCTGGCACCGTCGCCCAACGTTGGGATGTCTCCACCGGCGATCCGCGCGGCGCTCCACTGCGCCATGAGAAGCCGTTGAACGATATCGAACTCAGCGCGGACAACCGCCGAGTGCTCGCCGGCAGCCTGGATGCGGGATGGCTCTGGAACCTCTCCGCCGACAAGCCCACCGCGATGCGCTTGGACCATCCTGGCAGTGTGATCGCTGTGGCGATGAGTCCGAATGGAAAGCTGGCGGCGACAGGTGGTGATGATGGCCTGGTGCGGCTTTGGGAGACGGCCAGCGGCAATGCGGTCGGCGGCCCCTTGGTTCACGAAAGCAAGGTGGATGCCGTGGTCTTCAGTCCGGACAGTCGCACCCTCTTGACCGGCACTGAGCACGGATACGCACAGCTTTGGGACGTTGCCTCCGGCCATCCGAGCGACATCACGGTGCGGCATGACTTCGCGGTCAATTCCGTCGCGTTCTTGTCGGACGGAAAAACTTTCCTGACGGGCAGCAACGACCGAACGTCGCGGCTTTGGGACGCTGCGACCGGTGAAGCTCGCGGCCCCGCCATTCTGTACGAAGCGTCGGGCGTTGTTCGGTCGATCGCCGCCAGTTCGGATGGCCGGACGCTGATGACGGCCAGCCGCGAACCTGGCGTCGCCGCGCGGTTGTGGGACATCGCCCCTCCATTCCCCGATGAACCCGAACGGATTCGATGCTATGTCGAAGTCCAAACGGGACAGACGTGGGACGCCAACGGCGTGTTGCGAACGCTGACCATTGAGGAGTGGTCCGCACGCCGTGAACGGCTTGAGCAACTCGGGGGTCCGCCGGTGCCGGAACGGGCGGCACGTCGCATGACACGACCGATCATTGCACGAACCACTCCGCCTGTCAGACAACCCGTTTGGACTCCGCTGGAACTCACGGAGTATTCGTCGAAACGGGGCGCGACTTTTCAAAAGCTCGACAACGGCTCGCTTCTGGCCAGCGGTCAGAACACAGACAAGGACACGTATGTGATCGTCGCGGACACCGAGCACCGAACGGTCAGCGGCGTGCGCCTGGAAGTGCTCAAACACGATAGCCTGCCCGGCGGCGGACCGGGCCGCTTGGAAAACGGCACATTCATTCTGAGTCGCGTGGAGATCAATGCCGCACCAATGGGCAGCAGTGACCCCGTCAAGGCGGTGGCAGTGTCCAAGGTCGCCGCCGACTTCTCGCAACCGGGATATGGCGCGATCAGCCTCGTTGACGGCAAACCCGGCCCCGGTTGGGCCATCTTCAACAATGGCACGGCCAACCATCACGTCGATTTCCAATTCGACAAACCGGTCAAGTCGGAAACCGGCGTGAAACTCATCATCACCTTGAAACACGAATCACCATCGGCGGCAGCAAACCTCGGTTGTTTTCGACTCTTGGTCGATTCAGGCGAGTGAATCCCGTTGGCGCATTTGAAACGCGCTGGCGGCCCCAGGTCCTCCCACTCTTGAAAGGCGTTTGCCATGACATCGTCGCCGTTGTTCTTCCGAATTGCGTTTGCCGCCACGATGTTGGCGTCTCTTCCGTGTGTGGCGGATGACGGGCCGATGTTTCAGGGCAAGAACTCTGAGGCTTGGATCACTCAGCTCAAATCGCCGGAACCGGGCGTGAGGCTGGAGGCAGCGAAGGCTCTGGCGCACAAGGACGCGGTGCCGGTGTTGATCGCGGCGTTGAAGTCGGACACGGTCGAGGTGCGAGCGCAGGCGGCGCAGTGTCTGTCGCGGATCGGTCCCGACGCGCGCGACGCTGCGCCGGCTTTGATCGCGGTACTCAAGACGAAAACCGGTAACGATCTCGGCGAGGCCGCGAAGACCCTCGCCTTCATGGGGCCGGAAGTGCTGCCGCAGATCATCGCACTGTTGCGCGAGGTGCTTGACGATCCGGTCTATCGGAAAGTCAAACGAGCTGTCGCGGCGGATCCGACAGTTCTGGACGACTCGGGTCGCTGGCAAGAGATTGGTGGCGGTTCCCCGGAATACATCGCGTCGATGAATCGTGTCTCAAATGTGATCGCGGTCGTCGGATTGCAGGCGGGGCGCAAGTCGGATGCGAAGGCGGCGATTCCGTTGTTGATCGAAGCAGCCCGTTGGGATCGCGCCGGTGTCGGTGCCAACGCGAGGTCGGCATTGTCTCAGATTGGCGATGACGCGGTGCAACCGCTGTTGGACGCACTTCACGATTGTCCGCCATTTGTGTTCGACAACTTGATCAACGCGCTGGGCCAAGTATCGTGGTCGGCGAAGTCCGCTGTCCCCGCGTTGGTGAAGCTACAGCAAGCGAAGGACGACCGGTCGCGGCTGATCGGGGCCAGCGGTCTCGCAGCTTGTGTGAATTCTGCTCGCCTCCAGATGATCGGCCAAACGCAGCGCGACTCCAAGGACTTGGTCGAAGCGGGCGTGGTCCGGCTGATGGCGGTGGAATTGGCGAATCCGAAGGTCGAGATGCGGCGCGCGGCCGCTCGAACCTTGAGCGGTTTGCAACACCAGTCGGCCG
Source organism: Planctomyces sp. SH-PL62 (assembly GCA_945893075.1). Taxonomy (GTDB): domain Bacteria; phylum Planctomycetota; class Planctomycetia; order Planctomycetales; family Planctomycetaceae; genus SXKJ01. The sequence goes on from CAMDDX010000060.1 coordinate 11,675, forward strand.
GCGCGCTGCCAGAGCTATTGCAGGCATCCGCCGATGCGGATGGCCAAGTCCGTCAACAGACGGCGTTGGCGCTCCAACATTTGGTCCGAGTCCCAGAGGCGAGAGATCGCATCGTCGCCGCGATGCTGCGACGGCTGAAAGACCCGGAACCGATCCCGCTGCAGGCCGCGATTAACACGCTGGCTTACGCGGTCGGCCTCGCCGGAGCGTCGGCTCCAGAGGCGATCCCTGATTTGCTGCCGCTGCTGAGTGCAGATCATCCATTCGTCCGATCGAGCGCGTGCGTGGCCCTGAGCGTCCTCCTGCCAGAAAACGATCCGCGCCGCGGCGAGATCGTGCAGACTTTCCTCACGCGGATTCAAGGAACCAAAAATCATCAGGATCGAATCGTAGCCGTGGAGTCCTTGATGGTGATGCGAACGTCCGCGGAACCGGCGCTGCCCGTGTTGCTGAAACTGGCGGAGGGGGAGGATCAGTTCCTGACCCCGCGAGCGATCGCGGCCTTGGGTTCGATCGTCATGGAGAAAAGCGCTCACGCCGGTGACGTGGTTGCGATGCTCCAAAAACAGGCGCAGAACAAGAATGCAAACATCGGCAATGCGGCGACGACGGCGCTCAAAGAACTTCAAGTACGGCAGCCCCAACTCGTCCCAGCGAACCTCAGCCCGAAACCGGAACCGCCGCTGACCAGCCGTGGGGTGGAAGGCTTGAAGACGGTCGCCCCCGTGCAGTTATTGTCGGCCGGCGGAGCGACGCTGAAGAAACAGGAGGACGATTCGGTGCTGGCCAGCGGCACGAATCCGGCCAACGACACCTATGTCATCACCGCCGAATCCGACCTCCGCAAAATCGCCGGGCTGCGATTGGAAGTGCTCAAACACGACAGCTTGCCGGGCAGCGGGCCGGGCCGATTGTTCAACGGCACGTTCATTCTGACTCGTGTCGAAATCGCCGCGACCTCGAAGGACGGCGGCGAGTCGCAGCCGGTCGCGTTGAAAAACGCCGTGGCCGATTTCACTCAGCAGGGACACAGCGTGCAGAACTTTATCGACGGCAAGCCCGGCCCCGGCTGGGCGATCTGGAACAACGGCACCGAGAATCGACACGTCGATTTTCAGTTCGAGAAACCGCTCGCGTTTGAGTCCGGCGCGAAATTGTCGATCACATTGAAGCACGGCTCCGGCTGGGCCGATGGCAATCTGGGCCGATTCCGGATTTCAGCGATCGCCAGCTTCCACGACGGCATTGATCCCCGCACCGTCGTCACCAAGGCCGATGTCGAAGCCGTGATGGGCCGAGCCGTCGATGCGCCGACCATGCAGGGGCAGACGACGTGCATCTATCGCACGCTCCCGCAGCACTACAACGTCGAATTCGGCATCGTGCGCAGTTTCGACCGCGCGGCGTTCCTGCGCCTGCGCGAATCCGGTTCGCGAGCGGTTGGCTTTCAAGACGTGGCCGGTATCGGCGATGAAGCCTTCTGGGTTCCGGGCAACGACCGCCTCTCCGTCCGCACGGGTGAGTTTCAACTGCACATCACGACGATTCTGCCGGTCAAGGAACAAACGAAAGCGGGTCAAGACGCCGCGCGCGTGCAACGACTCGAAGCCGCGAAAACGCTGGCTCGCAAAGCGGTCGAACGGATGGTCAAGTCGCCCGAAGCGGAAGCGCGGTCGATCTTGCCGTCGGACAGAGCCGCCATTGAATACTGGGTCCGGCAAATCTTCGAGGCTCAGTCGAAGGACAACGTGGACGAGGTAGAGCGAGAGATCGCTCCCAAAGCGATCGCGACTTTGCCGACGTTGATGGCGATGCTCAAGGAGAATGATCGCTCGCCGCGAATCACGGCCCTCATGGTTCTGTCAGCGATCGGGCCAGAGGCGAAGGAAGCGGCACCGCTGATTCGTCCACGGCTTCCCGGCAACGAGTTGGCGGCCGTCGCGCTGGCGCGAGTCACGGGCGACGTCCAAACGGTGATGCCGATGTTGCTCGCGGCCGTGAAAGGAACGGAGCTCGAATCACGCAAGGCCAGCGTTTGGGCCTTGGGCGCGATTGGCCCCGATGCCAAAGAAGCGCTGCCCGTACTGATCGAGTTACTCAAATCCGACGATCGGGATTTGCGATGGTACGCCGTAGTTGCCCTGGGTTGATTCGGTTCGGTCGCGCAAAGCGCAATCCCCGCGCTGACCAAAGTCGCGGAAGAGAGCGGAGTCTGGCTGAAAGGTTCGCTCAAGGTGTCTGTGCAGAAGGCTCTCTCGCAAATCACCGGCAAGCCCGACGCCTACCCGACGTCGGAATACGAACTCTTTTATCGCGGCTCGCAACTCACCGCCGAACGCGCCGCCGAGTTGGAAGCCAAGCTGCAACAGAACCCCAAAGACCTCGACAGCCGGTTGCAGTTGATCGGCTACCACATCGCGATCGTCGTGCGCTTCGAGGCTCCACCCGCGGCCGTCATCCAGTCGGCTCGTCAGAAGCAAGAGGCCCTCGTCGCTGAACTCAGCCAGCATCACTCGAAACAGCAAAGCGAGGCGATCGCCGTCCGTCGCGACCTGTACTTCGCCGAACAAATCTTCCGCCGAGGCGACCTCGACCCCGCCGAGGTCGCGATGGAGCTTGCTCTCAAACGTTTTGATGGGCTGCTGAAGACGTCTCCGGATCTCGCCAAAGACGCGAAGACGCTGAACGAAGGACTGTGGGGCATCATGGTTTGGCAGAAGATTTATCAACTCAAGAATCAAATCCCCGCGAAAGAATTTCCCCTGAAACCGCTCTGGGAAAAAGAAGCCGCCCGCGTTCCGAGAATCCAGCAGGACTTCAACCAAGTGTATGGACCGTCCACTTAATGGGGCACAGATTGATGTTTGCGGTTTGGCCCGAAGGGTCATCACTCGAAAGCCCAGGGCAACGCCCTGGGTCACCGAAGTTGTGAACTCTCAAGCCCTGAAAGGGCGGCACTCTCTTCAATTGTTTGTTTCGCCCTTTCAGGGCTTTGTTTTTTCCGAGATCGAAAACCCAGGGCGTTGCCCTGGGCTTTCGAGTTGCGACCCTTCGGGCCAAAGCGCAAAACTCAATCTGAGTCCCAATAATCCCTGTCGTGACGGTTCCGGCTCCCCGTCACCGGAGGCAATTCCATGCGACGATTGATTGGTGTTCTGGTTCTGATGACCGCCTGGTGTGACGTTGGTCTCGCCGAATCGCCGTCGAAGCCGGTCTCGTTTGCCGATCAAGAGCGGCGACGCATCGACGACAACGCTTTGTGGGGCTCGCGCGAGCTGGTCAACAAGGCGGGAGTCGAGGCGACGGGGAGTTTGCGGGAATGGATCGTCGCTCATGCGCCGCTGCCGGCCGACGAAGAACGTCGCCGCGCGGACAGCGACAATCAGAAAACTCAGGCGAAATTCCAGACGTCGGAAACGCCGGCTGCGGCTCAGAAAGTCTATGACGAGTTGATCGTCGCGCTGCCGTCGCGAATGCGACCGCCGAAAGATCAATCGGGGACCGCGACCGTTGAGAACGCGGAACGTCACGCTTGGCTGGTCGGCTTGGGGCGGGTCTATCTCGACAAGGCTTGGCTGGAGACGGTGCTCGCCGATGAACACACTGGCCGCGATCAACTGGCGTTCGTGATCGCCAACGAACTGGGGCACGGTTGCCTCGGACACGCGCGGCGGCGTTGGCAGCGGATGTGGCTCGAAGAGGACTTGCAAAAGGATGTCGCACGCAAGGAACTCTTGCCGAGCGAGAAGGCGAAGAAGCTCAAGATTCTCGAAAACCTGCGCGGCGTGGGAGGGCTGCTCGAAGGCGTTTACACACGCGAGGAAGACTATCAGGCCGACTTGTTCGCCGTTCATCTCTGCCGCAATGCGGGCTTCAACGTCGAAAACGGTTTCGATGTCTTGCGAGCAGCGGCCGTCACGAAGGATCGAGCACTGCTCAACGAGCCTCCGCTGCGAACGGGCACACCGCCCGTCGAGCCGGAGATCCAACCGAATACAACTCGCGAGCAGATCACCTTGGCGTCACAACCTCCCGCCGCGCATCGGTTGAGACGGTTGCGGCTGGAACTCGACGGCTTGGTCTTCGGCGAGTTCGGTTTGTTCGAGTTCAATCGCGAAACGAAATCGTTCACGCGAGCCGTTGATGCCAGTGTGCCAGCCGACTCGCGGGCCGTCGTCTGCGTTCACGGCATGGAATCGAGCCGAGAAGTTTGGCTGCCGCTACTGAGCCGCTTGGCCGAGGAACCGGCGGCCGAGAACCTGCGGCTATTCGCGTTTCAATACCCGGCCGACGACAGCCTCGCACGCTCCGGCCAGTTCTTAAAGCGTGAAGTCCAGCGAGTGTTCGGCTCGGCGAAGCAGATCGACTTCGTGGTTCATAGCGCCGGCGGATTGGTCTTTCGCTGGTATGCCGAAGTCGCGAGCGGCGAGTTTCATCTCGCAACATTCTTGGGCACGCCGCATCTCGGTTCGGACCTCTCTCACCTGCGTCGGCTGTTGGAGGTCGCGCAATTCGTGGGCGACCTTCCGTTGGGTTTCGACTCCGCGTTGCAAAACGCGATCCTCGATGGACGCGGCCAAATCAGCTTCGACCTGCAACCGGAGAGCTTGTTTCTGACTTACCTCAACCGTGCGCGGCCGAACCTGCATCGCGATCAATACGCCATTCATCGTGGCAAAGCGCTGTCCCGAACTCGCGCGTTCGTCTTGCAAACATCCGTCGATGCCGGGCGAGTTGCGCTGACGCGGACATTGGACAAAGAATCCGACCCGCTGCTCACGAAGTTCAAAACTCCCGCCCTGGAAGCGTTCGTGCTGCCTCAAGAGATCGTCGATGGCGACCTGTGTGTGAGGTGTGACAGCGCGCTGCTGGATGGCGTCAAGTCGGTCGAAACTCATTCCTTGAAGCACACGTCGCTGCCACGCGATGCGGGAGTGATTGCACTTGTTGTGAAGCGGCTGACCGTGAAGCCCTGAAATCTGGGATGCGGCTGAGCCACGAAGGTGATGAGCCATGAGTCACGTTGGTTCTTATGTCTTCAAGCGCGCGGACTCGGCGGCCGAGTTCGAGCAGATTCATGCGCTGAACTACGCGACGTTCGTGCGTGAGATTCCGCAGCACGACGATCTGGGAGACGGGCGGCTGGTCGATAAGTTTCACGACAAGAATTTGTACTTCGTGGCTCTGCGCGGCGAGCGAGTCGTCGGCATGTTGAGCCTGCACGATCAACCGCCGTTCTCGATCGCCAGCCGCCTACCCGATCAGGCGCTGTTGTTCGGACCCGGTATTCGGCCGCTGGAAGTACGGTTGCTGGCGATTCAACCGGACCAGCGTGCGAGCACCGTGTTCGGCGGACTGGCGTGGTCGGTTTTGCAACATGTCCGGCAGAGCGGGCACACGCACTTGTTCATTTCGGGGTTCGAGGACCGCTTGTCGTTGTACGAGGGCCTGGGCTTCGAGCCGATCGGCCCGGCCGTTGGTCTTCCCGGAACGCGGTTCGTGCCGATGTGTCTGCCGGTGTCACGGATGGAAGCGCGTCATGCACGAGCGGCTCGGTTATTTGAGCGGCATCTCGAACAATCGACAGGAGGAGCCACAGCATGACCGAGGTCTGCCTGCTTCCAGGACCGGTGTCTCTGTCGGTGACCGTGCGAGCCGCCATGCACCAGCCACCGCTGTATCATCGCGGAGCAGAATTCCTGGCGCTGTTCGATTTGGTTCGCGATCGACTCAGTGTATTGGTCGGCGGCCGGGATGTCGCGTTGTTCCTGGGGAGCGGCACGCTCGCCAACGAGGTCGTGGCCGCGACTCTCGCCGCTGCGTCTCCGAGTCGAAGCTTGATCTTGGACAATGGCGAGTTCGGCCAACGGTTAGTCGCACAGGCGCAGCGATTCGGACTTCAACCGCGCGTGCTGACATGGCCGTGGGGTTGCCCGTGGGATTTGAACGCGATCGCCGCCGTGCTCGATGACACTCCACCCGGCAGTTGGGTTTGGGGAGTGCATCACGAATCCAGCACCGGAATGCTCAATGACTTGCCGGCACTGATTCGTGTGGCTCGGCAGCGCGGCGTGCGAGTTTGTGTCGATGCCGTCAGCAGCCTCGGCGGTCAGCCGCTCGATCTGAGCGAAGTCTTTCTCGCCAGCGGCACCAGCGGCAAAGCGTTGGGAGCATGCAGCGGCATCGCAATCGTGTTTGCCAATCGCGCCGAGATCAACCAACTGGATCTGACTCGCGTGCCGACCTATTTGGACTTGGCCGCCACACTGGCTCATGCCGGGCCGCGATTCACGTTTTCCTCGTCACTGTTGCAAGCCTTGGCGAGCGCGCTGACGGAGTACGCGACGCCGGCTCAAGCCCAAGTTCGCTTTGAGCAATACGCTTCGCTCGGCCGTTATGTCCGAGGCGAACTGATTCGCTTGGGGCATCGTCCGCTGGCGGACGAACGTCGCGCGAGTTCGACCATTACGACGTTTGCCGCACCAGCGGGTTGGGCGTCGGAAGCATTCGTCGAATTCTGCCGCCGTGGAGGATTCCTGATCGGTGGCCAAAGCGCCTATTTGTCCGAACGTCGTCTGGTCCAGATCGCCACGATGGGAGCGGTCACGCGCGAAGAATGCGCCGCGTTCATCCAGCACCTTGCGTCCTTGTCTTGGCATTCGCCGTCGTGCGGTCCATGATGTCACCGTTCGCGGGGATCGCCCGCAGACCAAGGAATAACAGATGGCGGAATTCACCAGCACCGGCTTTCGGCTCGACGATGGGCAGATCGAAGTGGTCGATCAAGCGATCGCGGACATCATGCGTCAAAAAAGTCCGGCTGAGAAAATTGCGCTCGTCGGAAACGCTCACCAAACTGCGAAGCGTTTGATGGCGGCCGGAATTCGCCGAACCCATCCCGATTGGTCCGATGACGCAATCCAGAAAGAAGTCTGCCGGAGATTGCTTCATGGAACAAACTGACCTGTTGCGATTCGCAGTCATGCTGTTGGAGCAAATGCAGATTCCGTACGGCCTTGTCGGTTCCTACGCCAGTTCCATTTGGGGAGTGGCACGCTTTACCGAAGACATTGACATCGTCGTGGAATTGAAGCTGGGACAAGTTTCCGACCTTTGCGTGGCGTTCCCTCAACCGGACTTTTACGTGAGCAAGGACGCGGCCAAAGAGGCCGTGCGGCTGGGGACTCAATTCAATGTCCTGCATCCCGCATCTGGAAGCAAAATCGACTTCATGATGTCTCGCGATGATGTCTGGTCGCGTTTGCAACTTCAGCGACGTCAGCGTGTCACCATTGACCCCGACTTCGAGGCTTTCACCGTCAGTCCTGAGGACGTGATTCTCAGCAAGCTGCGTTATTACAAGGAAGGCGGGTCGGAGAAACATCCGCGAGACATCAGCGGCATCTTGCGGACTCAAGGGGACCGGGTTGATCGGGACTACATTGCCTATTGGGCCGAGCGCATGAAAATCATCGAGGTCTGGAAAGTCGTCCTGCGACGTAATGAGCAAGGTGGAAACTGAATCATGTCTGAGCAATTTCATTCCCGACGTGAGGTGTTTCGCAAACTCGGCGGTGGCGTGGGCGCCGTCGCGCTCGCGTCGTTATTGTCGAATCCCGCGTCATCGACGGCTTCTGAAACGTCTGCCGGACGTTCTTTCCGCACCCATCATGCTCCGCGGGCCAAGCGAGTCATTCAGCTCTTCATGAATGGTGGTCCGTTTCAAGCGGACTTCTTCGATCCAAAACCGGCGATCAATCAGTTTGCGGGACAGCGGCCGAAGGAAGTTGAGTTTCGCACCGAGAACAAGACTGGCGGATTGATGCCGGTGCCGTATCCGTATCGGCCGCGCGGCGAGTCGGGATTGCCGGTCAGCGATCTGCTGCCGCAGATTGGCGAGTGCATCGACGACATCTGCGTGATTCGCTCGCTACACTGCGACAATCCGAATCATGGGCCGGCACTGTTTCAGATGAACAACGGCACGATCACGCCGACTCGGCCGAGCATGGGGTCGTGGATGCTTTATGGACTCGGCAGCGAGAACGCCGATCTGCCCGGTTACGTCGTGCTCTGCCCCGGTCGGCCGGTGCGGTTTGCGGAGCTGTGGTCCAGCGCGTTTCTGCCGGGTGAGAACCAAGGCACATACATCAATCACACCGACCTTGATCCGGCCAAGCTGTTGCCGAACCTGCGCAGTTCCGACACGAGCCTCACGTTGGCTCAGCAACGGCGGCAGTTGGAGTTGCTGCGGCGGATCAACGCGAAGCATCTCGAACAGCATCCCGATGAGCCGGCACTGGAGGCTCGCATCCGTTCGATGGAGACGGCGTTTCGGATGCAGTTCGCGGCGTCCGAAGCGTTCGACATCCGGCTCGAACCGGAACCGATTCGCGAGGAGTATGGCAAATCGCATTACGCTCACGGCTGCTTGATGGCTCGGCGATTGATCGAGCGGGGCGTGCGGTTCGTGCAGGTCTATTACGGCAACGGCCAACCGTGGGACACGCACAGCAATCACGACGAACAAGTCAAACGCCTGGCTCGCGACATCGACCAGCCGACCGCCGCGCTGCTGCGGGATCTCAAACGGCGCGGGTTGCTCGAAGACACGCTGGTGATCTGGGGCGGCGAGTTCGGCCGCACATCAACGACCGAAGGGAGCAACGGCCGAGACCACAATCATCTCGGCTTCACAACTTGGCTGGCCGGCGGCGGCGTCCGCGGCGGCACGGCTTACGGAGCGACTGACGACTTCGCCTTCCGCGCCGTCCAAGACAAAGTCCACGTTCGCGACCTGCATGCCACGATCCTGCATCTGCTCGGCTTCGATCACGAACATTTCACCTACCGCCATGCCGGTCGCGATTACCGCCTGACCGATGTGTCTGGCCGCGTCGTCAATGAACTTCTTGCATGAATGCCCGGCTGAAGGCTGTCGGCTGAAAGCTGATGGCTGTTGTTTCAAACTTCGACGGTTTCAATTTGTGATGACTGCCATCAGCCAACAGCTTTCAGCCTACAGCCGGACAACAGACGCTCATGTTTTTGACACTTGATGACACGATTGCGGCGTTGGCGTCGGCTCCGGGAGTGGGCGGGCACGGGATCGTGCGCGTGAGTGGTGGAGACGTTCTGCGAGTACTCGACCAGCACTTCACGCCACGCGATGGCGAGCGTTGGGCGAAGGCGACTCGCGCGGAGCGGCATGTGGGGGAATGGCGATTGGCCGTTGATGTGCCGTGGGACGATGCTCCGTTTCAAAACGGCTTGCGGCTGCCGGTGGAAGTGGCGCTGTGGCCGACGAAGCGGAGCTACACGGGGCAACCGCTGGCGGAGTTGCATTTGATCGGCTCGCCGCCATTGTTGGAGGCGGTGCTGACGCAGTTGTGCCGCAGCGGTTGCCGAGCGGCTCGGCCGGGGGAGTTCACGCTGCGAGCGTTTCTGGCGGGGCGGCTCGATCTATTGCAGGCGGAGGCGGTGCTCGGCGTGATCGACGCGGCGGATCATGTCGAGTTGGAGCAAGCTCTGCGGCAGTTGGCTGGCGGCATCTCGCAGCAGATCGGAACACTGCGAGCCGACTTGCTCGATCTGTTGGCCGATTTGGAAGCGGGGCTGGACTTCGTGGATGAGGACATCGAATTTGTTTCGCGCGAGCAACTGTTGTCGCGGATCACGCTGGCTCAACAATCCATCGCCGAGATGTGCGATCAGGCGACGCGAAGATTGCAGAGTTCGTCTCGGCCGCGCGTCGTGTTGGCAGGATTGCCGAATGCTGGCAAGAGTACGTTGCTCAATGCGCTGACCGGTCAATCGGCGGCGTTGGTGTCAGAGGTGAGCGGCACGACTCGCGATTATCTCTGCGTGCCACTAGATCGAGACGACTTGCACGTCGATCTGATCGACACGGCCGGTTGGGATGCGGAGACGAGCGGGATCGAAGCGGTGGCTCAACAGCGGCGGCATGAGCAGTGGCAGCAAGCCGACTTGATCGTGTGGTGCAGCGATTTGTCGGGCGACGCGGCGATGGACGAGCAATTGATCTTGGAGTTGCGTGACGAGGAGCGGCCAGTCATTTGTGTGGGAACGAAGGCGGATTGTGTCCCCGTAGCTTGGACGCCCTCGTCCGAGCGCTCGGACGAGGGCGTCCAAGCTACGGTCAGTGCGCTCGACGGCCGCGGCCTCGACGAGTTGTGTGCTCAGTTAACCAAATTGCTGTCAGCAGAATCGCGCGGACGGCGACAGTGGATCGGCATGACGGCGGCTCGGTGTCAGAACAGCTTGCTCGCCGCACGAGACGCACTCGGCAGCACTTTTGAAGCAGCGAGTTTGGGGCTAAGCGACGACTTAGTGATCATCGAGTTGCGTGAAGTGCTCGAACATCTCGGCCACATTGTCGGTGCGGTTTATACGGACGATGTGCTGGATCGCGTCTTCAGCAAGTTCTGTATTGGGAAGTGATTCCCTGGAGTGCGGCGGCTTGACGCCGCCCTCCATTCCTAGCGGCAACTCGCTCACGAACGAACAACAAGCTCCACCGTCAGTTATCGCGTCAGACTCAAGATGCCAAGTGTGATCTTCACGACAACGCCAAACGAATGCAGACGTCAACTCCCGCATTGAATGGAGGGCGGCGTCAAGCCACCGCACTCCAGGGTTACTTGGCGGCTTCGCCGAATTCGGTGTCGGGGAAGCGCGTCGCGATGTCTTGCAGTAAGCGGCGGGCATCGTCGGGTTGGCCGAGGCGTTTGAGGGATTCGGCGGCTTCGACTCCGGCGCGGGCGGCGAGGCGCGGGTCGTTGTCGTCCATCAGCGTCACCCACAACAGCGAGGTTGCCGCGCGGTCGTGTTCGCGGCGCATCGCCCAGCCTCGGCCGAGCAGGTACGACGGGCCACCGCGCAGAGTCGCGGGCATCTCGCGGATGCGAGTGTCCCAGCGGTTGAGTTCGAGGTCGCCGATCTCCAACGCTCGCAGCTTGAGCCGCCACGATTGAGCCTGCGCGAGCGTGCGAACTCGCTCGTCCGTGCCGCGCTGCAAGACTTGCAGCTCTTGTGCTGCCGACTCGCCGAGACTGGCGTCGTCCAACAACAGGCTTGCGCCGAGCAGTCGAGTCGTCTCCGATTCGTGCGTCAGCCAGATGCGGGCTTGCGACTTCGCCGCTCCGGGCACTTGCTCCGAAGCCCAGACCAGTGGGATCAAGCCGAAGTGCCGTGTCGTGCGATCACTTTCGAGGAGTTTGAGGAATCGCGTTCCGGCAGAGGCGCGATCTCCCATTCGCAACGAGCAGCGAATGAGCGACGCGAGAATCTCGCGTTGAACCCAGCCACGTTTTTCGACGACCAGCGCGGATTGCAAAGCCTGCGCGGCTTCGTTGAGTTTGCGCTCGGCCAGCAGCTTGCGGCCGAGCTCGTGCGATTCCAGCCACGCAGTGCGGACCTCGACGACTTGCTCGGCGGGATACGTCTTCTGAGTGGGGCCGGTTTTGAACTGCACGGTGATTCGCTCGCCGGTGTAGTCCACGATCTGGCACGGCAGCGTCAGCCGACTGCTGGTCCCTTCGGTTTGCAGGATGACTTGGTCTTGAGCGGCGAGTGGTGATGAGAACAGAAACAACAGAATTAAGAACGATGGAATGGCGTCCGGGGTCGGGTGTTCGGTTTTTCGGAATTGGCGGGAGGTGAGCGTCATTTGCAATCCAAGCCTTCGTCCCGCCAATTCCGAAAAACCGAACACCCGACCCCTGTCTAGTTTCAATTCTCATCCTTCGTTGTCTTCTTCTTAGACTTCGGCTTCTCCGGCATCGACTCATCGATGGCGGACGGATCGTTGAGAGCGGGCTTGCCGAAGGACTTGGTCTTCATGTCCCCCTCGCCGTCCTCGGTCATCTCCGGCTCTTCGTCGGTCTTCTTCTGGGTGGGCTTCCTGATGCGTGCGGCCGATTCGACATCGACGACAAAATGGCCGGGGAAGACGAAGTTGTTCTTGCCGTGTTCGCGACCTTGCAGTTCGAAACGATCCGTGCCGGCCGGTAAGAGGAAGTAAAGCATTCCTTGTTGTTCGGCCACGCAGCCGTGCATGGTCTTTCCGACGATGGCGACCACTTCGGCTCCCAGACCCATCGTCAACGCCGCCAGCCCCAGTTCATCGTGAAAGTGGCCGAAGCTATGGGTGGTGTCGCGTGCGGCTTCGGCTCGCGTCCATTCCTGGACGAACTTCTTCGCCGCGCTGGCGACATTCTTTTGACACTGATCGCTCAACTTGGCGGAGTGTTTTTGATGCCAATTGTCGAGCGCCTTGTGGCTCGACAGGTCAACCGCGATCAATTCTGCGCTCGGTCCGGCTGCGGCCAAGACTTTGATTCCTTCGGGAGATCCCTGGAAGGTCATGCTGATGAGGTCATTACTGCTGCGAAACTTGACCGTGCGTTTCTCCATCTGCTTAAGCACGTTGGCGAGCGTCTCCTCGTCAATTCCGGCGATCCATTCGCGATGCACGAGCGCCGGCTCCAACTTGCTCTTGCCGAGTCGCGTTCCGGTCAGCTTGCCCGATAACTGCTCGGTCTTAGCCGTCGGCTTCATGAAGTAGAAACCCAGCCCACCGACGATGGCCACGACAGCCACGATCGGTCCCCACACCGCCGGTCCACCGCGCCGTTTCAACTTCTGTTTGTATTTCTTCGCGACCGAGGAAGGCTCTTCTTGAGTCGGCGCGGGGGATGACGTAACAAAGGCTGGCATCGGAGCGAAGCCAGCGGGGCCGGGATATCCCTGAGGAACCGCCTGCGGTTGATTCGGATCGAAGCCGTACGGCATTCCCGGAGCCTGAGGATAACCGGGAAAGGGCATTGTCGGCTGTTGAGCATACGGCTGGTGCTGAGGAACCATATTCGGCGCGAACACCGGCGCGGGTGGTGGCGGTACAAACGCCGGCGGCGCTGCAGCGGCCTCGGCGGGCGGAGCGTTCTTGGGCATCGGCACGACAACCTTCGTGCCGCATTGCGGACAAGTCCCTTTCTTGCCGGCCGCTTGGTCCGGCACTTGGATCGTCACCGTGCAGTAGGGGCAGTTGAATTGAATGGCCATGTGGGGAGGGGTTAGGAGTTAGGGGTAAAGGTCTTTGTCCGAAACAGGCACGTCTCTCGAATGTCTAATGTCCAAACTCCAATGACCAATGAAATTTCAAATCCCAATGTCCGCCATCCAAACACGGCATAGGAACACGGAGTCGACGTCTCAGGTCAGTAGCCCTTTTGGATTTGAGTCATTGGTCATTCATTGGACATTGGGATTTGGATCTTGGTCATTCCATCTCAGCGTTCGTCGAAGACGGAACTCAGCAGGTTGTCCACGGGAGCATAGTTGTCTGTCAGGACGATGCCGTGAGCGTTGGCGAGAATCTGACCCATCTGGCCACGAGCTTGAGGCGGCTGGCCCTTGGTGCCAGGTTCCAGACTGGCGAAGGGAGCGCCGCTCCAGTGTTGGCTGGCTTGCCGGAGTTCAGTCAGATCCAGTTTCCGTTTCGAGGCCACGATCACAAACGTGTCCCGGTTGGCGTGCGGCAAGTCGATCTCGCTGCTGAAGACGTAAACGTACGGGAAGACTAACGAGATCGTTTTGACGTAACTTCCTAGAAACCGGCCAGTGCGCTGCTTGCGCGACGCGTCGAAGAGCTTCCCGACGGCCTCGGCAAACCCGGGCTTGTTGTCGGCCAATTTGAGCAGGCGATCTCGCAACGGTTCAGACATCACGCCCCGCACGGCCAAGCGAAATCCGGAATAGTCGGCGGTTCGGGAAACCTCCAGTCCTTCATACGGGGCCGGAGCCGTGGCCCATTCTTCCGTCTCGTCGACTTTCCGAGTCAGCACCTCCGGCAGATCACCTTCGATCTGGCAGTACGAGCCATTCGGCATCTTTTGATCGGCCGGGAACTCGGTGCGCGGGTAGATGTCGATCAGATTGACGAGGTAGATTCCTTCGGTCGGGTGCAGCAGCGAGGCGATCTTCTCAGAGAACTCTCTGGTTGTCAGATGCCACGGGACACTGAAGTCGTTGAAGGCATCGCCGTAGACGAAATCATAGAGCACCGGTTTCTCACCCCGTTTGGTCGCCGAGTTGTTCAACCGCACGCGGTCATCGACGAAGTTGCGAGCATCCCCGATCGTCGTCTGCACTCGCGTTTGCCCATCTGGGAGCAAACCCATTTGGGCCTGCACGGCCACCTTCACCGCGGGGTCGAGCTCCGCGACGTGAATCAACGGCTCGTGCGGGAAGAGCGTTTCGATCCAACGCGGAAAGACGAATCCACCTCCTCCCAGAAACAGCGTGCCGACATGACGTGACTGGCGATATAGCCGCTCGACCGCTTCGCGGTACGTCACCGCTTCGAGATCGCCGAGCCGCAGCAACGTCTGCACGTCTTCGGCATCAAGCGTGCGGTAGACATTCAACGCTTGCAGGTGCCGGTCGTAGAGCACTCGCTGTTTGAGTTCCTCCGGGAACTCGATGCCACTTGGCAAACTGGCGAGCGGCACCGATCCGAAGTCCCCCCAATCGGCACGCCGAGCCATCTCGGCCAAGCGTTCGACCGCTTGCCAATAGTTCGAGTAAGGATGCCGGCGCAGTAACTCATCGCGGAGTCCTGGAGTCATGCCGCCGCGCAGCGACAACGTCCGCTTCTCCGCATCGAACGTCACCCACGATGGCAATTGCTGAAACACATCCGCCGCCTTGGAAGCATCCGCGTCCGAATCCGGCTTCGTCTCGTTTGTGATGCCGTCGAGCAGTTTGCGCGCATCCTGATCCAACGCATCGAGTCCACCATTCCGCCCCTCTTCTGGAGGGAGCGGACGGACCACGGTTCGCGCTTGCTGCCACTGCGTGATTTCGTCCCGCACTTCCCCCAGCGACACGGTCGTCGTGCGATCCCAGGTGGCGACCGATTGCTCGGTGACGGCCGCGTAAACCTTCTCGTAGTCGTAGTTCAACTGAGTGGGATCGTCGGTCACGTAATAGCTGTGAATCAGCTTATCGAGTTTGAGGACCGCGACCCGCTGACCATTTTCCGTCTGCTGCGTGACGTTGATGTACGAGTAATTGCTCTCGTCGTGATACTCGCCGAGGCTGTCTTCGCGCAGACCGAGCGTCAGGCCCATTTCGTGCAACTGCCGGCCAAAGCGTTCGCCGAAACTCGTCCAACGAGAAATCTTGCGAGAGCGATCGAAGTCATCGTCGGTGAACGTCGTCGATCTTCCAAACCACTCGGCGAAATCTCTCATGCCGACGTCCGTGATCGCCGCCGAGAGACCAATCCACGTCACGAGCTGCATCCAACCGAACAACACCGCCGACCGAAACGCCCACTGGCCTCCCGCCGAGAGAATCCCCATGACTGCGAGCGTGCCAGCCACCAAAGCGACGATCGCGCGCGTCCCAAACGTGTCGATCAAGATGAACCCGCCCAGGAACGTCCCGACAATCGAACCGAACGCGCCCCAAGCGTAAACATTGCCGACCGTCGTTCCGACTTTGCGGCTGTGAGACAACGCCAAACTGGCCACCACCGGCGAGATCGTCCCCAACGCCATCGACGGCAGGAAGAACACCATCCCGACGACGCACAACACCCACGCCGGCCAACTCCAACCGTCAGGCCGGTCTTGGCCGGAGGCCACACCGTCCAACCACAGCACGCTCAGACACAGAATGCTCGCGGTCAAAAACAGCCAGTTGAGCAACTTGCTGGGCGGAGCTTTGTCCGCCAGCCAACCGCCGAGAAAATTCCCAATCGTGATGCCAGCCAGCACCACGCCGATGACCGAGGTCCATGTGTAGAGCGAACTGCCGACATGTTTCGCAATCAATCGTGACGCGGTCAATTCGAGCACCATCACGCACACGCTCGACATGAACACCAGCACGTTGCAGCCGACCAGCACCCACAGCGAGTTCTTCGCCAGCCGTTTTCCAGAATGCACGCCTGCCTCCGAGATCGCTGGCCCTGTCACTGAAGCCTTCATCGAGTTCCCGTCAAAATCGGACGGAGCTTTCGCTGACGGGCCGGTGAGCGAATAGGTCTCACTTGGATTCGCCGCTGCGGCCACCGGCTGATGACTCGAAGCACTTGCCGGACTGAGTGCTGGAAAAGAACCGCCGGTGGAATTGTTCGCGTCATTCGCGTTGGGAGAATTCGGCATCAGGATATCCTTCATGGAAGCGGCTGCGGATCGAGCGGCATGATAGCCGTCGAGGCGACTCCACCGCAGCGTGCCGCGATCAATTCGTCCGGCTTTGCACCTGTGCTTGTAGTGCCCCCATTTATGGGGGCGAGCGTGAGATCACGGCCCGATCAATCGGGTCACGACGAGCGAAGACACTCTCAAATTGGCGTGCTTGACACAAAAAATGAGCACTCCTAACATCGGCCCGCCTTCGCTGAATCTTGGTCGTTGCTCACTTGGCAAGGCAAAAAATCTCTTCGATTGGCGAAGAGAAGACTGTGGCTGAACGATGCGGCAGCCGATCAACAGTCTGTGAAAAAGGATTGCATCCTGATTGCCGATTCGGCGGGATCGACTCGCGGCGAAACAATCTGACCGTGAAGAAGGGAAACCATGGCTCACATCGTTGCGGAACCCTGTTTCAACTGCAAATACACCGACTGCGTGGTGGTTTGCCCCGTCGAATGCTTCTACGAAGGGGAGTCGATGCTGTTCATCCACCCCGACGAATGCATCGACTGCGAAGCCTGCGTCCCGGAATGTCCGGTCGAGGCGATCTTCCACGAAGATAACCTCCCGGAGCAGTGGAAAGATTACGTCCAACTCAACAAAGAAATGTGCAGCCCGGAGATGGACCCGCCCTGCCCGGTCATCACCGAGAAAAAGGAACCGCTGGCCGGGAAGTAATTCTTTTTTGGCACTTCAGCGTCATTGAATTCAACCCTGCGCGGACGGGTGTCTGCGCGGGGTTTTTCGTTGGGAGGATGCAACCTACCTCTCCGTCAGAAGTCCGTAGTGCTCGACGCGCCGGTTCCGTGCCGGGAAGACGCCTTCTTTGTACGTGCGGCACAGGCCCAAATCGCAGCGATGGATGACGAGTTCGTCACCGAGCGTCGCCGCTTGCGCGACCACTTCGCCGGACGGTGCGACGATCATGCTGCCGCCGATTTGTTCGACCCCTGCTTCGACTCCGGCCTTGGCGGTGGCGACGATCCACATTCCGTTTTGATAGGCGCCGGCTTGCAGGCTGAGTTGATGATGGAAGTCCGCCAGCCGGTCGGTTTCTGGATACTCCGGAAAATGTCGCGGAGTGTTGTAGCCCAGCAGCACCACCTCGCAGCCTTGCAGACCGAGACAGCGGTAAGACTCCGGCCAGCGACGGTCGTTGCAGATCAACATTCCGACCCTTCTGCCACACCACATGAACACCGGAAAGCCCAGGTCACCCGGCTCGAAGTACCGCTTCTCCAGATTCTGAAACGGATTGTTCGGCCGATGATCCGCATGTCCGGGGAGATGCACTTTGCGATAGTGGCCGACGATTCGGCCGTCGCGTTCGACAAGCACCGCCGAATTGAACCGCCGTGTTTGGTCTCCGACCTTCACGAGTTCCGCATAGCCGAGACAGAACCCAATCCGCAGTCGGGCCGCTTCGTCGAAGAGCGGTTGCGTCTGCGGGCCGGGCAGCGATGTCTCGAAGTATGCGTCGATCTCCACTTGGTCCTCGATCCACCAGTGCGGAAAGAACGGTGTGAGGGCGCACTCGGTGAAGACGACCAACTCGCAACCGTGTTGGTTCGCTTGCCGCAACAGGCCGATCAGCCGCTCGAGCACTTGCGGTCTCGTCTCCGAGCGATGGATCGGTCCCATTTGAGCGGCGGCGATCGTGATGACTCTGGGCATAATACGCATTCCGAAAATTAGCCGCGCGGCGCTAGCCCCGGTTCATGCCGTGTAACCGGGGCTAGCGCC